>JAZRUU010000135.1:0-1123 GCA_045652725.1 Clostridia bacterium
CAAAACTGACACCACAAGAAATGCGATGTCAGTATGCTGCTTAAAATTTAATATTATCTACCACAGGGGTATTTTTGTATTGTCTGCACAAACTGGTGCTGTTCACACACGAAACAGCGGGGTTTTTTTGATCATTTACTTTTCGGTTTCCATCTCTTTGTTCCACGGCCGCACGCAGATGAAGCAAATAGCCGCGGAGGCAGCCGCTATGAAAAACCAAACCAGAACGGTTGCATCCCAACCGATTTTTTCCGAAAGCAGCGCAATGCCGTAAGTTGAAATGGCACTACCGACATACACACAGGCATTTAGCACGCCCGACGCGGTTGAAATGTTGCCGCTTTTTGCAAAATATGGCGGCACCATGCCGATTAAAATCAGATTCGCGCCGTGCATACTGCCGGCGAGCAGCGCTGAAAACAGAACCGAAAAGGCAGCAAACCGGCCCGAGAGCAGGTAGAGCGCAATCGCCGCCACAGCACCGGCAGAGAGAATCACGCCGGAACAAAGGATGGGATTGCTGATTTTTTTTGAATACAGAATTTCTGCAAATTTCAGACAAAGAATGGTGAACACGGGCATAATAACGCCGGTCAGAATTGAGATGCTGTTGCTTAAATAATAGGTTTCGGAAATGTAGGTCGGCATCCAGGTTGTTACGCCGTCACGCAGCATGCCCTTTAACACAATGGCAACCATAATGGCGAAAAGCAAAGGTGAGAAAAGGCTTGCCTTTTTTTGAGGTTTTTCTTCTGTTTGTTTTGTAAAAACAACATTTACCGGAACATCGGGGCACTGTTTTTGCCAGATAATCATCATCACAACGCCGCAAAGCGCCGAGAATAAAAACATGGCCTGCCAACCGGAAAGAGAGATGAGAAGCGGCGCAATCAGATAAATAACGATGGTGCCGATGGAAGCGCCCCAGTTCACATTCACTATGGCTTTGTTGTAATCTTCCGTTGTAAAAAGAGTGGCCATCAAGCGCGTCAGCGGCGGCCACATAAAGGCCTGAGCAAAACCGTTGATGCACCAGACAACGAGCATCACATAAGCATTGTCGCACAGGGGGATAAAAAAGTTCATCAGCGTTGTGACCAAAAGACCGTAAAGCACAAGTTTT
>JAZRUU010000136.1:0-35131 GCA_045652725.1 Clostridia bacterium
ATCCGACTTCCTCTTTTTTGTACGGAGCAAAAAATTGAGATTTTTGAAAAAGTTTGAATAAACCTATAAAAACCGCATGAAAAGGGGGCAAAAGGTTGGATAATAACAAAAGGCTTGAAGAATTAAAGGCCATTTTTAAAGATGTTGACGATAACATGTATAAAGTTATCAAGCCCCTGCTCCCGCAGGTTGTTTTTTTGGAAAAACGGCTTGAAGAATTGCGCGAGCTGCCGCATTTGCGCATCCATCCGACAAATGCAGAGCGGCAGGAAACAACCGCAGCGGGAAAACAATACAAGGAATTGCTGCAGCAATATGCAAATTGCATCAAAATCCTGCAAAGTACGCTTTACAGGCAAGGCGGCGAGGGTGATGATGCGCTGCTGAAAATGCTGGGTGATTTTATCACATGACACATCTTGAGAAATATTGGCAAATGATATGCGCGGGCGAGGTTGTTGTTGGTTATTATCTGCGAAAGCAAATAAAAAACCTGATTGCAGACTTGAAAAACCCCGCGTATATTTACGATACAACCGAGGCAGACAGGCGCATTAAATTTATGCAAACTCTTTGCTTGCAGAGCAAAGAGCCTTTTTATATGAAGCCTGTGCAGCTCATGCCGTGGCAGCTTGCATTTTGGGAGGTTGTTTATTCTTTCAAAATGGCCGATACAGGGCTGCGGCGTTTCTCTGAGGTATTGCTTGAGGTTGCCCGAAAAAACGGCAAAAGCACGATGTTTGCAGCCGATGGCAATGCTGATTTGTTTATCGGGCAAGGCGGCGCTGATATTTGTTGTTTGTCAAATGATGATAGACAGGCAAAATTGATTTTTAACGAAATCGCAGGCATGCGCTCCCGCCTTGATCCAAAGAAAAAAATAACAAATGTAACCCTCACAGAACTCAAAAACCATTTGCGCAGCATAACAGTTTTCAGATTGGCCGCAACGGTGCGAAATCTTGACGGCTTCAACCTTTCAAAATGTTATTGCGATGAATCCCATGAGCTGCCCGATGGTGCTGAGCTTGTCGATGCTGCATGGCGTGCGATGAGTGCAAAGGATGAGCCGCTGTTTTTGAATTGCACAACAAACGGCTACAACCGCGGCGGATATCTTGACGGCCGCATTGATTATGCGAAAAAGATAATTGACGGCGAAATTGAAAACCCCCGTTTTCTTGCTTTTCTTTATGAGCAGGATAATGAGCTTGAGGTTTGGCAAGACGAAAGCAGCTGGGAAAAATCAAACCCCTCTTTGCGGTACGGTGTTAAAAAGATTGCAAAGCTGCGCGCCGATGTTGAAGAAGCAAAAACAGACAAACACAAGCGCGTTAAATTGCTTGTAAAAGATTTTAACATTCCTGTTGGCAATTCAGAGGCTTGGCTTATGTCAACAGATTATGTTTATACACAGGAAATCCACAGCCTTGACGATTTCCGCGGCTGTATAGCTCTTGCGGCTGTTGACTTATCGGCAACAACGGACTTGACAAACGCAAAAATTATGCTCATGCGCGCGGGCGATCCCGTGAAATATGTTTTTTCGCATTATTGGATTCCGCGTGAAAAGCTCAGCCGCTCCGATGATAGAACGGCAGGGGCTGAATATCGCGAATGGGCGCGCAAGGGTTTAATCACGATTCATGATGAGCCTGAGAACGATGCGGCCACAGTTGCCCGCTGGCTTGCTGAATTAAAGCGCAGCCATAATATCAGGATTTTCAAATGCGGCTATGACCAATGGGGCAGCAAGGATTTTATTAACTCAATGGATAATTTCGGCATTGAGTGCGAGAAAATCGAGCAGAATGAGAAGGGCATGAGCAATGCAATGAAGCTGCTTGAGGGCGATTTGAAATCGCGGCGCGTAAATTACGGCAGCAATGCCGTTGATGAATGGTGTTTCGGAAATTGCGCTGTTAAGGTTAGCGATGCGGGCGGATATATGCCGATAAAAATCGGCGGCCAAAAATCCCGCCGCATTGATGGCGCTGTTACATGCGTGATTTTGTGGGAAACATTCCGCCGTTTCAAGTCTGAATACATGAATTATATTAAATAATTACATAGGAGGCATTAAATGGGGCTTTTTGATTTCTTTAAAAAACCGCCCAAACGGAGCGGCACAGGCTATGCGCCGACAATGACGGGCGCAACCCCGTATTTTTCCGATTTTGGCGCAGATATTTACGCCAGCGATATTGTTATGCAGGCAATAAGCCGCTCAGCAACCGAATTCAAGAAGCTGCAGCCGCGGCATATTAAAACGGTTGACGGTCTGCAAAGCGTGATAACAGACAGCAGCATTGCAAGAGTGCTGCGCCGCCCGAATCCTTTAATGTCACAGGCCGATTTCCTTGAAAAAATCCGCATTTTGCTGGAACTCAACAAGAATGTTTTTATATATCCTGAGTCGTATATATCAAAAGGCAACGAGAAAATTATAACAGCGCTCTGGCCGCTGAAACCTTCCGCCGTTTCGGTGAAGGTTGATGCGATTGGGCGTTATTTTTATGCCCTTGAGTTTGCGAACGGCTATGCAACAGAGCTGCCGATTGAGCATGTTATCCATTGGCGTAAAGATTTCTATGATGATTATTTCGGCGGCCGTGACAGCATCGGCGGGGAGCGCGGTCTGCTCAAGATGCTGCGCGAATATGACAAACTTGTGCAGAGTATTGCAAAGGCTGCGGGCTGCTCTTGTACGGTCAACGGCATTGTGCAGAGTAATTCATATATGAGTGATGATGAACAGGAGGCAAAGCAGCAGGATTTTGTTAATCGCCTGCATAACAATGAGAGCGGCATCCTTTTCACGGATCAGAAAATAACATATACATCAATCAGTCGCGATATAAAAATTGTTGATCCCGAAACGCTCAAATTCTTTCATGAGTGCATCATGCGCGCATCGGGTTGCAGCTTGCCGATTCTCAACGGCACATATACCAAAGATGAAAAAGAAGCATATTATGAAAGTTTTCTTGAGGCTGATATTAAAGCGCTGGGGCAGGTTATCAGCAATTTTGCATTTTCCGAAAAATCAACAGCGCACGGAAATGAAATTGTGTTATATCCCAACAGCATTGAATTTATGAGCATGGATAACAAGCTAACAGCATTGGCCACAGGCTTGCCTGCGGGAATATTCACGAAAAACGAAGCGCGCGCGCTGATTGGATATCCGCCTATTGAGGGCGGTGATGTAATGCCGCGCGGTTACAATGAAATTGACGAAGGAGGGCAAAACAATGCCGAATAGAGATGCTTATTTTCATCGCGGATTTTCCGCGGAAATGAGAGCCGCGGGAAATGATACCGCAGGCTCAGGACACATAATTGAAGGCCTTGCTGCTGTATGCGATAGAGAAACAAGAATTGCAACAGGCTTCGGCGAATGGATTGAGGTTATCCGCGGCGGTGCTTTTGATGCGACAGATTTTGACGATGTGCGCCTGCTTGTTAATCATGATTTTAACGGCATCGCGCTGGCACGCTCCCGCCGAAACAACAAGAGCGACAAGCCGAACACAATGCAGCTTGTTGCCGATAAAAACGGCGTGAGAATTAAGGCAGACCTTGACACGGAAAACAATGAGCAGGCGCGCGCCCTGTATTCCGCGATTGAGCGCGGTGATATGGATGGGATGAGCTTCTGCTTTTTTGTATCAGAAGAAAATCAGGAATGGGAAAAGAAAAACGGCGAGCTTTACCGCTATATCAATAAAGTTGATAGCGTGATTGAGGTTAGCGTTGTAAATTTCCCCGCTTACCCGCAAACGGAAATTGATGCGAGATCGCTGGAGAGTGATAAGCTGCAGCTGGAGAGCTGCCGCAGGGCGCTGGAGAGCGTTCAGAAAACACCCCTTGACAATAAAACAAAAATTTTATGCAAACAGTATGGAGGTACTAAATCATGAAAAAAAGACTTCTCAAGATGCTTAAAGCAAAGCAGGAGCAGCGCGACAATCTTAACGCTGCAATGATTGAAGCAGAAACCCGCGAAGAGCGCGCCGAAATCGGTGCAACCCTCAGCGCGCTTGCTGAGGAAATCAGAGAGATTGAGGATATGCTTGCGCAGGTTGATGAGCCTGCAGGTGACGGCGAAGGCGAAGGCCGCACAGCTGGCGATCAGGGCGGTGCAGAAGGCGAAGGCGAAGGCCGCGGCCTTAATGTTATCGCAGCGATGCAGATGCGTGGCGCAGGCGCTCAGGGCGCTCAGGAAGTTGATCCCCGTGACACAACCGAATACCGTAACGCTTTCATGGAATTTATGTGCCGCGGCACAAAGATTCCCGCAGAACTGAGAGCAACCACAACCACAGCCGATGGCGCTGCTGTAATTCCTACATCAACGCTCAATGAAATCATCAAAGAGCTTAAGGCTTACGGCGAAATCTTCAACAAGGTGCGCCGCCTCAACATTCAGGGCGGTGTTGAAGTGCCTATTCTTTCGCTCATTCCCGAAGCCACATGGATTGGCGAATCAACAGGCAGCACAGCGCACAAGCTTGAGGCAAATAATACCGTTTCATTCAAATATTTCGGCGTTGAGTGCAAAATTGCTCAGACACTTCTTGCATCCGTTACCACATATGCAGCTTTTCAGGCTCTTTTTGTGCCTCTTGCAGTTGAGGCCGTTATCAAGGCCGTTGAAATCGCATTTGTTGCAGGTGATGGCAACAACAAGCCCCTCGGCGTTACAGTTGATAGCCGCGTGCCTGCTGCCAATATCGTAACCCTCACAGCTGCAGAATTTGCAAGCTGGGGCGGCTGGAAAAAGAAGATTTTTGCGAAGATGAAAAAATCATATCGCAAGGGTGAGTTTGTCATGGCGCAGGGTACTTTTGACGGCTACATTGACGGCATGGAAGATAAGAACGGCCAGCCCATCGGCCGCGTAAATTACGGCATTGATGGCGGTGAAACTTATCGTTTCGGCGGCAAGAATGTTATGACCGTTGAGGATGATATCATTGCACCCTATGATGTTGCAGCTGAGGGCGATATCGTTGCTGTATTTGTCGATTGGAGCAAGTACGCAATGAACACCAATCTTGAGCTTAAAACCGTTAAGTGGGAAGATCATGACACAAACGAAATCAAAAACAAGGTTATCCTTGTTTGCGATGGCAAGCTTCTTGATCCTCACGGCGTTATCATCATCAAGAAGGGCGCATAATTCAATCTACAACCCCGCGGCGCTGTTTCTGCCCCGCGGGGCTTTCTGAGGTGATTTAAATGACGGCTGAACAGCTTTTTGAAATTGTTAAACCGAATGTTAATGGCGTAACCCCGCAAAGCAATTTTTATGATGCAAAAATCAAATTTTGCATTAATGAGGTTTTGAGCTTCATGCAGGGCGCTGGCGTGCCTGAGAGTGAAATCACAGAAACAACAGCGGGCGTTGTTATAATCGGCGTTAATGATTTGTTTGACCTTCCCAGCGGCGTTGTTAAATTTTCGCCCTATTTCCTGCAGCGCGTTTCACAGCTTGAGGCAATAGCCTCCCGAAAGAAAAAGGAGGCTGCCGCAAATGTTTAAACCCGCAAAGGCCGCAGAAATGCGCACAGTTGTGCAGCTGCGCATCGTTGCAAGTGAAAAAGTTGAACGCGGGCGCGTGCAGCGCACTTATGCCGATTCATTTATTTTCCCTTGCAATTTCTCATCGCATGGCGGCACAGAGAGCGTTGTTAACGGCCTGCTTGTGATTGACGAAACGGCAACAATCACCTGCCGTTATTTCCCCGAAATCGCCGCAAATTGCCGCCTCAAGCTGGTCCAAAGCGGTGCAGAATATGAAATTATCAGCGAGCCCGAAAATGTCGAAATGCGCAACCAATGGCTTATTTTTAAGGTGCGCCGAATCAAAGGCGGTGCATGACATGGCGCGCAAATCTATTCTGCAAATCAGCGGCTTTGATGAAATGCTGAAAAAAATTGAAGCATCAAGCGCCGCCGCTGAAAAAATCGCAAAGAAAACGGCGCAGGATTGCGGCGAAATTCTCAAAACCGAAATTGTCAAGCAGGCGAAAAGCGCAGGGCTGCCCGATAATCTTGTAAATCAGATCAGCGAAGATTTTGAGGCAGAGCGCTCGGGAAAATTCCGTTATTTAGTCGGCTGGCAAAAAGAGGAACACAAGCGCGGCGAGCCTTTAACCGACAGCGAGAAGGTTATTGTTGCGAACTATGGAACGCCTGAGCGTTTCACAGCATCAGGCGCATCGCGCGGCAAAATCAAAAAATTAAATTTCTTAAAAAAAGCAAAGGCAAAAGCAAAGCCTGTTATCAAGAAAAGAATTGAGCAGGGTTATGCGGAGCTGAGCAAGGAGCTTGAATGATGATTGTTGATAAACTTTTGAATGCCCTGCAATCCTTTTGCAACGGGAATATTTTTGAGCAGGGAACGCTTGCAGAAAGCGAAGGCTATCCCGAAAGTTTTATTACATATTCTTTCGCCTCTGATAGCTGCAATTATCTTGATAATGAAGAAATAAGCAGCCTTTGGAGCGGCGCGGTTATTTTTTACAGCTCCGATTATAAAGAAATTGAAACACAGCTCCCTGCTATTCGCAAAGCGCTCAAAGCAGAGGGCTTTATCATTAAGGGCAAGGGCGCGCCCGTTCCCAGCCCCCGCCCCTCACATGACGGCTGGGCGCTGGATTTTGAACTTATTGAAATGGAGGCATAAACAATGGATGCTAAAGATTTAAGATTTCGCAGAGGCCTTGCAAATGTTGTTATTGCTGAGGTAACAGAGGACACGCCCGAAAAGTTTACAACGGGCGATGTTGAATCGCTTTTTGCTGCAGCTGAAATGACCGTTACCGCAACGCAGGACAAAGTTGTTGTTTGGCTTGATAACAAGCCTGTTGCGACAATGGGCAGAGAAGCAAACAGCGAGATCAGCGTGAGCGGCTCGGCAATTAAGGATGCAATGCAGGCAAAGCTTTTCGGCAAAACTGTTGACGAAGCCACAGGCGTTATTATTGACAGCGGCGATTTCGTTGAAAAATATTACGCTTTCGGTGCAGAGGTTGGCAATTACAACGGCAAGCCTTCATATGTGTGGTTTTTGAAAACTACTCTGTCAATTCCCGATGAGGCAAACAAGACGGAAGATGAAAGTACCGATTGGAACGGCTCAAGCATTACCGTAACGGCGCAGAAAACTGTTCACGAATTTAAAGCAACAGGCAAATCCTGCAAGCGCATGGTTTTCGATCCCGAAATCAGCGAACTTGCTACGGAGGCTGATTGGTTTAAGCAGGTTGTAACACCTGATAATGTTGGAACGGTTGCAAAGAAAAAGGCTGCGGCGGGAACAACAACAACCTAAAGAAATAAGGCAAAAAGGAGCTTATCACAATGGCAAAATATGAACTTGCAATATATAAAGGCCAGCAGGTAGAAAAGACCTACACGGCCAATTTCTGCCCGTGGGGGCTGTATGTCGAGGCTGTTGATGTGCAGGATCACCTTAACAAAATGACGGGCAAGGAAATCGTTAAATCACTTGAGGGCATCATGCTTGCTCTTTTTGACGGCCTCACAAGTGAGGAAATGCAGAGGACAGACGGCGCGGCCGTGATGAGCCTCTTTTTGCAGATTGTGCAGGGTGATGCAGGAAACGGCAGCAAGGCCATAAAAAACGCATAAAGGCTGCGGGGGATGCCTCGCAGCCTTTGAGCATATATGCTGAATTGCTGGAGCTTACTGTTTCGGTTGCAAAGCTTTTTGATTTATCGATTTTTGATGTTTTCAAGCAGGAAAAAACTCAGGTGCTTATGCTTGTTGATTATTTGCTGTTACAAGTTGAAAACAAGGCGGCGCAACCGCCTGCACCCTACAACCCGCCGCAGGTTGAAAATGCGGGCGGGTATTCAGATTCGATATGGAATTATTTATAAAAGCGTGGTGAGCTTATGGCAGACAATTTCGGCGCTGGCTTTAGTATTGACATAAGCAATTTAAAGGCAGGCCTTGCGGCTGCTAATAAATTAATTCGCGAAAGCGAGGCGCAATTTAAAGCCGCCGCTGCTGGTATGGATGATTGGAGCAAATCACAGGAAGGCCTTGAAAAGCGCGTTGACAGTTTGAATAAAATCGTTGATGTGCAGGCCGAAAAGGTGAACGCGCTCCAGCGTGAAAAAGAGCGCATTATTTCAACAATGCAGGCAGAGGGCAAAAGCCATGAAGAAATTGCCCGCGCTGTTGATGATGTAAACGGCAAAATTATCAAAGAGAGCAATGCCCTTGAAAAGCACAAGGCTGCATTTGAAAAGGCGCAAAAGGCTCTTGGTGATTTTAATGCTGAGCAGGAAGATGCCGCAGGCGCGGCAAACAAGGCCGAGGGCGAGCTTGAGGATTTGACCGATGCGGCCAAAGATTCAGGCGATGGCTTCACGGTTGCAAAGGGCGCAATTTCAAATTTTATCGCTGATGGCCTTTCTTCTTTAGTGTCAAAAATCGGCGAAACAATCGGCTCGATTGCTGGCCTTGCCGATGAAACCCGCGAATATCGCAACGAAATGGCGAAGCTTGATACAAGTTTCGAAACCGCTGGGCTTTCTGCTGAGGCTGCGCAGGGAACTTTTAAAGACTTGTACGGCATCATGGGTGATGAAGGCGCGGCCACAGAGGCAGCGCAGCAGCTGGCGAAAATTTCGGCTAACGAAAAGGAGCTTGATGCGAACACCCGAATATTAACAGGCGTATTTGCTGAGTACGGCAACAGCATTCCGCTGGAAGGACTTGCCGAGGGTATTGCTGCCACATCCGCAATGGGAAGCGTGCAGGGCGTGCTTGCCGATGCTCTTGAATGGCAGGGCATCAACCTTGATGATTACAACGAAAAGCTCGGCAAGATGTCAACAGAGGAAGAGCGTTCCGCCTATATTCAGGAAACCCTCACGAAATTATATGGCAAATCGGCCGATAAATTCCGCGAGAATAACGAAAGCGTTATTGCGGCCAATGAAGCGCAGGCCGATTATAATGCAACGGTTGCAGAGGCGGGCGAAAAAATTGAGCCGATAACAACGAAAATCAAAGAAGGCTTTAACAACATACTGCAAAGCGTTCTTGATATGACAGACGGCATTGACACGGAAAAAATTGCGGGCAAGATTGAGGGGGCATTTAAAACCTTTAAAGAGGATATTATGCCTAAGATTCAGGAAGGCCTCCAATGGATCAAAGACAACAAGGATATTATTATCGCTGGAATTACAGGCATCGGCACAGCTTTCGGCGTATTTAAGGCGGCCAGCCTTGTTAATACAGCTGTTGGAGCGTTTAAGGCGTTTAAGACAGCAAACGAAGGCGCAACGATAGCACAATGGGCGATGAATGCAGCAATGAACGCAAACCCGATAACGCTGATTGTCACCCTTGTTGCTGGCCTTGTTGCGGCGCTTGTCACTTTCATCGCCACAAACGAGGATGCGCGCGCAAAAATCGTTGAAATGTGGGAAAAGGTCAAAGCGGCCTTTGCATCATTCGGCGAAAAAGTGGGCGAAATTTTCGGCAAGGTGAAAAATTATTTTTCAGGCTTGGGCGATAAAGCTGCTGAGATTTGGGCGAATATCAAAAACGGTGCGCGCGATGCTTGGGAAGGCATCAAAAACACCTTTTCAAAAGTTGCATCGTTTTTCGGCGATAAATTCGGCGCAGCTTGGGATAAAGTCAAATCTATTTTCTCAACAGGCGGCAAAATTTTTGACGGCATAAAAGAAGGCATTGCCTCAGCATTTACATCAATCGTGAATGCAATTATCCGCGGAATTAACAAGGTTGTTGCTGTTCCGTTTAACGCTATTAATGGCGCGCTCGATGGAATCCGTGATATAAGCATTGCGGGCGTTTCGCCCTTCACATGGCTGCCGTCAATCAGCGTTCCGAAAATTCCCGAACTTGCAGAGGGCGGCATTTTGACAAAGGCAACCCATGTTATTGCGGGCGAAGCGGGAACGGAGGCCGTGCTGCCTCTTGAACGCAATACGGGCTGGATGGATATGCTTGCCGACAGGCTCGCAAGCAAAATGCCGAAATCCGCGCCCGTTGTAAATCAGTATAATACTTTTTCGCAAGCTCATTCTCATTATGAGCTTTATAAAGCAAAGCAGCAAACCGCTGCTGCGGTACGGCTGGCAATGAAGGGGGCATAATTGTGTTTATTCTTGAGAATGAAATGGGCGCACAGCTGAATCTTTTCAGCAACCCCCTTTTTAATGTTAGCCACATTGACGGCCTCACAACATATGCGGGCGATATTGCCAGCAGCTCAAGCGCTTTTGCGGATGGCGATGAGGTAACAAACGCAAAAGCGCAGCCCCGCAGCATTCTGATTGATTTAACGATAACGCAGGGCATTGATGTGCAAACCGCTATTGATGCAATAACGGGCGTTGTAAAGCCCAAAAGGGATATACGCCTCATATGGGAAAAATCAGCGCATGTTAAAAGCATAACGGGCGTTATTGAGGGCATAGATGCCCCCCGTTTTACCGATAGCGGTGTTATTGTTCAGATCAGCATCCATTGCGGCCGCCCGTGGTGGGAGGATGCGGAGCAGATTGTTACAGAAATAGCCGAGGCGATAGATTTATTTCACTTTGAATGCGGTTTTGTAATTGATGACTTTGGCGAAGCTGAGGGCTTGCCGCTGGGCGAAATAGATTTAAACCGCACAAAGGCCTTCAACAATGACGGAATTGTTGAGGTTGGAATGGATATATCCATTGTGGCCGTTGGTACGGTTGTCAATCCTTCGTTGCGCCGTGATAACGGCGATTATATCGGCTTTAATGTAACCCTGCAGGCTGGCGATGAAATCAAAATATCAACCCATACAGGCCGCAAATCAATCACAATAAACGGCATTAATGCAATGAGTAAAATAACGCGCGGCAGCAGCTTGATGCAGCTGGAAGTCGGCGAGCAGCAATTTACAATCGCCGCCGATGAAGGCGCGGCGTTTTGCTATTTTACATTGTCATACAAAAAAATGTATTTATAAGGGGGCGCGCGAATGATAAACAGATTCAAATATGTTGAGATTCGCAACCCTCAGCTTGAGCTTATCGGCATCATTGACGATGCAACGAGCATGATATGGCATTCGGTATATTACGGCTGCGGCGATTTTGAAATTATGGCAACGGCAACCGCAGAGGCAAAGGCGCTGCTTGTTGATGGTAATTTTGTGAGCCGCTATGATAGCCCCGATGTCGGCATAATTGAGGGCGTTGAGCCTTCAACGAATGACCGAGGCGAAAAGGCGCTTGTTGCCCGTGGCCGCTTTGCAAAGGCGGTTGTTGAGCGGCGGCTGATTTATCAGCTTAACGGATCAACAAACACAGCAACCGTTTTTTCGGGCGATGTGCAGGCTGCAGCTCGCAAGCTTGTGAGCGATAATGCAATAAATTGCAGCTTTGACAGCAGGCGCAACATTCCGATTTTGAAGCTGGGCGCTGTTGATTCATCCATTTCGGCCGTTGTTGTTGACAGCAACGGCAACCCTGCAAGCAAGCAGGTGAGTTATCAAAATTTGATGAGTTATACCGATGCGCTTTTGCAGGAGCATGAGCTTGCTGCGCGCGTTACGCTTGCCGATGATGCCAGCGCTTTGCTGTATTCATGTTATAAAGGCGTTGACCGTTCAGCAGATTACATTTTCAGCGCTGAATTTGATAACCTGCTGAGCGCAACAAAAAGCGTTGACGATTCACAGCTGCGAACAACGGCATTGATTGGCGGCGAAGGTGAAGGCACGGAGCGCTTTTATTCGCTCATCGGTGGCGATGTTAGCGGATTGGCGCGCCGCGAGGTTTTTATTGATGATTCGAGCATTTCCCGAACTTATAAAGACGGTGACACAGAAAAGCAATACAGCGATTCTGTTTATAAATCAATGCTTGATGCAGATGCGCGGCAGAAAATGGCCGACATGAAAAAAATTGAGGCCTTTGATTGTGCGATTGACCTGAACAGGAGCGCATTAATTTTCGGCCAGCATTTCAATCTTGGCGATATAGTTACCGTTATGGATAACGAGCTGAATGTTTACGCTGCAATGCGATTTTTGGAAATAACCGAAATCCGCGATGCTGGCGGATATAACATTGATGCGAAAATGGGAGCGTGAAAATATGGAAGCAGATTCAAGAGAGCTTATTCTGTTTCTTATAACGGCCTTCCTTGCTGTTCTCACAATTATCAATTTTGTTTCAGGGCAAAAGGATAAAGCGAGCAAAAGCGGCAGAGGCAACGGCGAGGTTATGAGTACATTGATATCAATACAGGATAAGCTTGTTGATTTGAAAAGCGATACAAATGACATTAAACACAAGCAAACTGAGCAGGGGCTTGAAATAGCAACCCTGAAAGAAAGCGCGCGACAGTTTGAACTTTGGAAAAAGCAGGCTGAGGCGCGCATCCATAATCTTGAAATTAATGTATTAGGAGGCGAAAGCAATGAGTGAGCATCTTAATGAAATCCTCAGCGTAATTATCACGGCTTTTGTTATTCCTCTGATAACTTATATCGCCAAAGTTGCGATTGAGTTGCTGCAGGAAAAAGTTGCAGAGCTGAGAATCAAAAAGGCCGTTGAAGCAACACAGGCGGCTGTTGCAGAGGTTAATCAGGTATATGTTGACGAACTCAAAAAAGAGAGCAATTTTAACGCTGAGGAAAAAGCGGTTGCATTCAATAAAGCATTTGAGCTGAGCAAGCAGCTGATTGGTGCAAAAACTCAGGCGCTTATTGAATCGGCGTTTAACAATTTTGACAGCTGGCTGCAGGCTCAAATTGAGGCAGCTGTGCGCAACAAGTAACGGAGGGCATTTATATGGCACAAAAAAGCGGCTTTTTTAATTCGCTGTTATCAGGCGGCAAATATGACCGCGCGATTGATGCACAGGATTTCAGGCAGCTTATTGCGGCGATTGCAAGCACAGGCGTGCGCCGTTCACTTTTGAACGATTTGAGAGTATCAGCGGCGGGCGGAATGGCTTTATCTGTTGGCTCAGGCTTTGCAATAATCGAGGGCGCATATTATGTGAACGATGCCGCTTTTGAGGGCTTCACAGTACCGACAGCACCAACGGGCGATTATTCCCGAATTGACCGCATCGCGGTGCGCCTTGATGATTCCGTATCTGTGAGAGCTGCGGAGCTTGTTTATTTGCAGGGCGTTCCCGCTGCCTCACCTGTTGCGCCTGCTCTTAATCGCAGCGGCGGCATTTATGAAATTGCCCTTGCGGATATCCTTGTGCGCCCGATTGCAACGGAAATAACACAGGCTGATATTACAGATCAGCGCGAAAATGCTGATGTGTGCGGCTGGATAACCCCGCCTATTGGCTATGAGGATATTATTGCAAAGACCGATAAAGAGCTTTCGGAATGGTTTGCAGGCGCGCGCGATAAGCTTGCCAGCGTAACGCTTTTCAAGCGTTATATATGGAGCATTGTCTTGCCCGCTGCAGCCTCAAGCGTTACATTTGACATCCCGCAGTATGAAGCGGGCAGCACATCAATTATTGATGTATTTGTCAACGGCAACATTGAAATTGAGGGCAGCGATTTCACGCTGAACGGCTCAACAATAATCTTTGCGGGTACAAAAGCAGCAGGCACAGAAATCAATGTTATCTGCTGGAAGAGCATTGACGGCACAGGCCTTGCCTCTGTTGCCGATGAGATAACCATGCTGCAAAACAAGGTTGCTGTGCTGGAAGGCGCTGCGACATATACATACAAATGCACAGGCGCAGACGATAACAAAAGCCTTTCACAGATTGCAAAGGCTTTTTATAATGGCTCATATACGGCCGAGGATTTAACCCCCGCCGCAGCTGCTTTCTTGGCATCCATTGGCGGCAATGCAAGGCTTGCAACATTCGATTCAAGAACGCAGATGCTTGTGCGCGTTGTTGGCTCTTGCGGTGTTTCTGCTCCGTTTTCGGGTAACGGTACAGAATCAAGCCGCTTTAAGTGGTTTGAGCTGGGGCAGACAAACCGCAGCGACAGAAGATTGATATTTGATTTTGCATATTGCGATCAGATTGAAATCCCGTTAACAGGCTCATCCGCGCACATTGTATTTTTCGGTACAGACCTTTTTGTTAAAAATGCAAGCGTTAAGGCGGTCGGAACGGCAAGCGCCAGCGAGTGCATTATGGTTGAGGGCGGTTTGCGTGATGGCAATGTGCATTTTGAAAATTGTCGCCTGCAGGTTGAAACAACGGGCAAAGCGCAGATTGCTGTTAATGGCACATTCCGCGATTGTGAATGCTCTGTATTGAGTGTGAACAATCACGCGCTTGCTTTTTCGCCTGAAAGCGTGAGCTTGATAAGGCTTGAGGGCGGCAAGCATTTCGCATATGCCGCAGCTGGCTCAACATATATATCCGCAGTTGTTTATGTGTATTCAAACAGAACAGAGGGCGCTGTGTTTGCTCAGGGCATAAATTGCCCCACAGCTGCCAAAAGCGGCTATAAACAGGAATTGCTTGCGGGATGCTTCGCGGGTAAAACTGTTATGATTGGCGCAGTTTCAACGCTGCCCGTTAGCGGCGATTTTGTGACCGACAGTAACCGCATTTCATATAACAAATACCGTGAATAAGCCGAAAGGGGCGATTGTTTATGTATATTATGATGTTTATTTCTCATATCATCAAAACTGTTGAATATTTTGCAGTTGCAGGATTTCCCGAAATCCCGCTTGAACAGTTGCCCGCGGCTGTTCAAGCTGTTGTTTTCAATGCGGCGAAATTGGCAAGCATTTATTTTGCTATGCTTTAAAAGAATAACAAGAATCAAAGGGGCTGTATCTTTTCGGATGCAGCCCCTTTTTGTGCTTTTTGTTGCATATTGCACAAAATCACATTGTTAAATTTTGCTATTTTGCCAGCTTGAAATTATCACCCGCTGGTGATAAAATGATAAGCGTAGGGAACAACAAAAACCCGAAAGAAAGGAACAAAAACAATGGCTTTCAAAGTAGTAAAAATTAACTGTGAAAACGGCAACGAAATTGATTGCGGCAGCTACACAAACGAGGAAGATGTTAAGGCGATAACAAAAGGCTACAAATTCAACGGCCTTTTTTATACAAGAGAAAACAGCAAATATTTTTTCATAGTAACGGAGGAATAAAAACAATGTACGAAACAGTTAAGATTGTAAACGGCTACGAAATCAAAAGAATGAAAGGCACACACGGCGCTTATCATGTAAATGTCAGAGAGGGCAAGGGCTGGCGAGAATTTCACACTTTTAAAACAATCAAAGCAGCCGCTGCTTTCTGCGAAACACTTAAATAAAAACCAAAGCCGAGGGCGGCGGCATAACCGCCCGAATTTTTAAAAAGAGGTTACGGAAATGAAAGATTTAGTAATAGCAGTATATTACAAGGATTGTTACGCAGGTGAAACAATATTAAGACTTGAAAAGGTGTTTTATGGCGAGGAAATACCCGAAAAATACAACACTTATGAATACGAAATTAAACTTATGTCATTAGTCGAATACATAAGCAGATAAACAACAAAACAAAGCCGAGGGCGGCGGCTTAATACCGCCCATCAATGAAAGGAGATAGAACAATGGAAAAAACGGCAACATTCACAATCACAAGAGAAGAAAAGACAAACGGCTGGTATTACACATTGCGGTGTAAGGCTTACAATCAGTACAACAAGTGCGGCGTATACGAAAAGCATTTTTTTGAAGCCATGGAAGAGTTGACTGATATATTTAACAATGTTATTGGCATTGGCATAGTATTTGAGATTGGATAAATAGCAACAAACCGAGCGGGGGCGGTTATTCCCCCGCAATATGAAAGGAGTTTAACAATGAATAACCCGACAAGAAAACAGCTGCAAAAAATAATTGATAACCTTGAAGCTTTAAAAACAGAGCTTGAAGAAATCAGCGAAAGCGAGCAGGAAAAGCTTGACAATATCCCCGAAAATCTGCAAAGCTCGGAAAGATACTACACAGCCGAAACGATATGCGGATATTTAGAGGATGCAATTTGTTCCTTTGATGAACTCATTGATAATATAACGAGTGCGATTGAAGAATGAAAGGAGCAGGAAAATGACAAAAATCCAAAAAGAGGTTATGCGTATCGAAAAGATACAAAATCCCGAACAGACAATTAAAATTGTTGACCATTACAACAATGATGTTATCACTATAAAGCGTGGTGATATTAAAAAATTTGGTTATCCCGAATGCTCAAAAAACGCTTATATTGATTTTGTTTTACCTTTTGAAAACGGGCAAGAAATTATATATCATACATATTCAAAAAGAAACCGAATTGTAAAAAGTGGTGAATTGCTTATGGGTTTTTGCATTGACAAAGATGTTGAAATATATCCCGTATTATAAACCAAAAAGGAGCTTAAAACATGGCTTTAACAGATGCGCAGCGCAGAGCAAAGCAAAAATATGCTAAATCAAAAAAGGTTGTGCGGGTTGAACTCTTCCCGAGTACGGAGGCCGATATTATTGAAAAGCTGGAGCAGATCAAGCAGAACGGCGGCGGGGTTGCAACCTATATCAAGGAGCTTATCAGGCAGGATATAAAGAAATAAGGCGGGGAATCCCCCGCCTTTTTCTTTTGCTCAGCAAGTTGCCAGCAAGTTGCCAGCAAGTTAAAACGCGCGTTATTATCATTGATGCGCGTTAATGGCGATAAAACGCATTTTCGCGCGCTTAATGCGCATTTTTCTCTCATTTATGCGCGTTAAAGCCGCACCCGTTCAATGCTTCCAATTATATCCAACATCGATGTACCAATTCATTGGCACATCAATGATGAAGGTGAAAATTATAAAAATATTACTCTTTCAATTTAACATCAAGCTCAATGGGCGTGTCTGTCCATCTGCTTTTTGTTGTTGATGATGATGAGCCTTTGCCTTTGTGTGTTCGTTGCGGTTTTTCTCTGAAGAAATCAATCCTTTCAATGCAGGCTTTCAGCAATTCATTTTTCAAAACAATATCTGCCTCGGTGTCTTTCAGCGCGTTAATGGCATCCCCGAATGTTTTTATTTTTTCTTCATAATCAATCGGATCGGGCATTGATTCAAAAGCCTTGCGCAGCGCCTGCTTGACATCTTCCTTTTCTTTCAATAATTTTTCGTTCAGCTGTTTAAAAATTTCCGCTGGCATTCTCTGCGATGTGTCGGGGTGCGCTTGCTGTTCCCATTGTGCCAGCTCTTTTGTTTCGAGGTCTTTCAGCTTCTTTTCAAGATTCTTGATGAGCTGCTCATGCAGCTTGATTGAAGCGCCTTCATCGTTTTGGATGCGGATTTCAAAATCTTCGATGCATTGCTCAAGAATCCCGCAAACAAGATCAATCATTTCGTCATATGTGCATGAGCCTGTGCCGCATCTTGCTTGATCTGCGCACGCGATTCTCGGCGCGCATTTTTCGTTGCCTTGTTTATCCCTGAAATATTTTAAAAGCATTGTTTTTCCGCAGCTGCGGCAATATATAAGGCTTGCAAATGGGTTGCGAAGCTGCATTTTTGATGTTGTTCGGGGGTTGTTGCCGATGCGTTCCTGAACTCTGTCAAACAGCTCTTGCGACACAATGGCGTTGTGTCTGCCGTCATATATAAGATATTCTTCAACATTTCCCTGCGGCCTTGTTTTCTTGAACTGACCATTTTCAACAATGGTTACACTTGGCCGCCAATTGCATTTTATTTTGCCGATATAGTGAATATTCCTTAACATTACTTTAATTGTGGTCGCTGACCATTGTTTGCCTTTTGGCGGCTTGATGCCCAGCTCATCAAGGCGATGACAGATTGAGTTTCTGCCCATGCCTTTATTGCCGTACATATCAAAAATCATTCTGACAACATTGGCTTGTTCGGGGTTTTCCTTGAGTGTGGGGCATTTTCTTTTGCCATCCATCACATATGTTTTATCGTATCCGTAGGGCGCAACGGATGAAATAAAATTCCCTTGACTTAAAGATACATCCCTGCCCCTTTTCTGAATCTTTTTATAATAATTTAGAAAGTCATTGCCCTTTTTCAATTCGGATTCAAGGGCGTTCCAATCATATTCGTCATGCAGGTCATACATTCTTTCGGGGGTGATAATATATGTATTTGTGTGTTTCAGCAGCTTCATCAATCTGCCGATATCTTCAAGATCGCCGCGGGTTAATCGCTGCGGCTCAACAATTTTGATTGCTTTGTATTTGGGCGATTCAATCAAGCGTAAAACCTTGTTAATTTCAGGCCGTTCTTTGATTGTTTCACCTGAAACAATTTCTCTGAAACGGTTTTCTTCGGGTACTTTCGCGCCAAAATACCGCTCATCCCATTCGTCAAGAATGGATTCGTGCCTTGCAAGAACTTCCTCAACCGTCAACAATGGATCATCGGATTGACTTTTTCGCAGATAGTCAATAATTTCCTCAAGCTTGAAAAGCTCTGCATAATTATAAAAACGATACATTAATATAAAACCTTCTTTTGAAAATTCTTTGATGTGTTCGACATTTTTTTGTTTTTTGCAATAACCTCTTGGGGTATTATGATGATGTCATTAAAATCTTAGCCAGCCCAAATTTGGATTCATAACCTCGGCAATAAGAAGCGCCACAAGAACAGCAACGCAAATCCATGAAAAGATTTTTGATGAAAGAATTTCTTTTTCAAGGGTTTTTATGTGCCTGTCTTTTTGGTCGATAATTTCCCTTTTATCTGCAAGGCGCTTTTCGTAATTTTCCTTGACATCTTGGCGGTGTTGTTCATAATGCATTCGAATGTTATTGATGTGAATTTCGTTTGTTTTGGCTGATTCGGCAAGTTGATATTCGTATATTTCTTTGATTGAACTGATTGTGATTTCTTTTGTAGCCTCTTTGCTGTTGCCCGTATACATTTCATCGATTGAGCCGCCCATTGCATAAACAACAGGGGCAACAGTATCAAGTCGGGGATCTTCCGATTTGCCTGTGATTAAATTTTTAACGGTTGATTCGGATCTTTTGCTTTTGTCGGCAATAGCTTCATAGGTAAGGCCTGTTTTTTCTTTTAATGCTGTGAGATATTTTGATACAAGTTTCGCATCCATAATGACCTCCAAAAAATGTTGATATTTAAAGGTTTTATCTTAATTTGATACGAAAAAGTATCAAATCAGATTTTATAGTTTTTCTTTATTTTTATAAATTTGATACCGCGAAATCAAAGTTGAGCATTGAATTGTTGTTTGAATTATTTTACAATTTAGCCAATGCAAAACCTTGTAATTGTTATGAAAGGGTTGAATCTTTATGCCAAACACAGAATACATCAACGAAATTAATAACCTTTTACCCCTTGCGGATGTTGAGCTGCTCGATTTTGTTTATCAGCTTTTACAAAAGAGTATTCCCCAATCAATCACCCTTTCAGAAATGCATCAACAACCTGCTTGATGCTTGCGAGCTGTTCAGGGCTTAGTCGGTTAATACCTTCAATTAAATTTGCAAATTCTTTATCGCTTCGCATCCTTACTGTTAACTCAGCAAGGATGCTGTTTTTTTGCTGCATTTCTCTGTGTTCCGCCGTCTTGTCTTCAATCAAATCGCTTTTGAGAATGCCGAAATATTGTGCGAGCTTTTCAATTTTATCTATGCGGGGAAATTTTTTGCCTTTTAACCATTCGTTAAATGTTGGAGCAGAAACGCCAACAACCGCCGCCATTTCTTTTTGATTTTTTCCTGAGCGCTCCATATAATATTTAAGGTTTTTAGCAAAAACATCTTTTGACCATTTGGCTTGCATTTAATCACCTCGTATGTTTTTGGATAAATTTTACACCTTATTAGCCAAAAAGTAAATAGTTTTTGACAAAAATTTGCCGAAAGCTATTGACAAATTTATCCTGAAATAGTATTATGTGTTTGTCGATTAGCTTTGAGCTAATTTTGAACAATGAAAGGTGGTGCAAATATGCCTCAAATCACATTGAAGGCCGCAAGGGTAAATGTGGGATTAACACAGGAAGCCGTTGCCAAAAAGCTCGGTATATCAATCAGTACGGTTAAGAATTGGGAAAAAGGAAAGACATTTCCCAAACAACCGCAGATTGAAAGGCTTTGTGAAATTTTTGGCGTGTCTTATGACAATATTTTTTTTAATTGCTGATTAGCTTAAAGCTAATTAATGAAAAATCAAAAAAAGATTGAGGGGCGCAGCTATGAATTACAACACAACAACATTAAATTTCCCGAATGCGGTTATTAGGGTGCATCGCCCTGAGCTTACCGAACAGGAGCGCAGCAAGCGGATGAAGGCGATTCACAAAGCATCCGCAGACTTATTGAAAGAACTTGAAAAAAATAAAAAATCGCTGTAAAGCGTAGGAGGTAAAAATGATTGTTATTGAATTTCTGAAACCGTGGGAGCTGGATGCTTCGGCGGCTTTTTTCGTGGCTTTTCTTCTTGCTATGGGTGCAGCATTTATATTCGTGCTGATGTTTTGTGCCTGTGAGTTTATTGCAGATAAAGCCTCTGTATGGCGGCATAATATCCGCGTTGCATTTGCCCGCCGTTGCCGCCGCTCAGCGCGTTTGATGGCATGGCTGGAAATGGAGCAGGCAGAAACAGAAAACGGCCGCACAGCGGCGGGAGGGCTTAATTATGGTAAATGAGAACATTTATGCAGCGATTGAAGCGCTGGGCGATCAGATATTGCAATATAAGCGATATGCCGAGGATCAGGATGCACAGATTGATTATCTCAAGCATGAGGTTAAAGAATATCAGGGCATTGTTTGCAGCCTTGAGCGCGAGCTTAATGAGGCGCGTGCGCAGATTGAGAGGATGCGAAATGAAAAAACATAAACGAATCAAAGCGCTGCCCGTATGCAGCTTGAGAATAAGAGGGTTATGCTCGCGGGATAAAAGCCAGCTGTTTTGTTGGCAATATCGCAGCGGCAGGCATAAAGACCGCGGCTGCCCGCATTTCAGAAAGGCGGGCGAATAATGCAGGATTTAAAGCAGGAGCTTAACAAGCTTTTTCGGCTGCTGGATGCAGCTCTGAAACAAATCGGCAAGCGCGGCAAGGAATATGCCGAAAAAGAGGCCACATATCGCAGCGAACTGTCAAAGGCTATGCTGCTGGAGCGTGAGGCGGGAATGCCCGCAACAATCCTGAGCGATGTATGCCGCGGCAAGGATGATATTGCGCTGCTGAAACTTGAGCGCGATATTGCCGATGCGAAATATAAGGCGGCGCTTGAAGCCGTCAATGTTTACAAGCTGCGCATCAAAAGCCTTGAGGCGCAAATTGAAAGAGAATGGAGAGGATGAACAATGAAACGCTTTGCTTTCGGGCGAATGTATAAGCAGATTTTATTTATTCCCGCCGTGGGAATTGTCAAATGCAGCAATAGTTATCATTTCAAGCGCTTGATTTCCTTTAGTTTTTTAAACTTTGGTGTTTGCTTTAAATACCGCCTGCACGATAACAGCATAAAAATCAACCGCACGCCATATAACGGCAAGCGCCTGAGAATAGATATTTTTTATAACAGTTTTTCGTTTTTCCCTTCTTTCGGCATGCGCTTTTTGCCTGCCTTTCTTTTTGATTATAAATATTCGCTCTGCTTTTCGTGGGGGCATTTCTTCGCGTGTTACATGTTCGGCAGGCGCAAGCCGCTGCAGAATGGAGGGGCTGAAAATGGTTAAATTTATTTTGCGCATTTTGTCAACCGCTTGCATAGCTGCTTTTATTCTTTACCTGAAAGAAGTAGGGGTTTATTTTGACAAGCGTTTTTGGATTCTTTTGAGTATCTTTTTGATATTCGGGACTATCTCAATGTTGCAGGGCGCTGTTATGGGAGGGCTGGAGCAATGACATATGATGATTTTTTGTTGCTTGTTGTTGCTCCGCTTTCGTGGGTGGTTTTTTATGAAGCTGGCAAGCGTAAATTGCTTAATGATATTCGCAAACGGCTCATTGAGTTTTTTGAGGATGCTGCAGCTGCGGCGAATAAGGATGCTGCAGGCTTGCCCGAAAATGCAAAACAGGCCTTGCTTGATAGTTTTATGAAAGGATCAGACAAATGAACGCTCTTGATGTACTGAATGAATACAAAACATATATCAAAATCGTTGGCCGCAGGAACGGCAAAACGCTGGATATTGAAAAGGCGCAAATCATCATTGATGCATTATCGAGGCGAGTGAAAGCAAAACCTGCGAAGCTGGTAAACAGCAACGGAAAAACAACGCCTTTCTGCCCGCGCTGTTGCATACAGCTTGAAGGCAATAAAACAAAATGCTGCTCAGATTGCGGGCAGGCATTAGATTGGAGTGATAACGATGTTTGAAAAAATAAAGCAATTTTTTAAAAATAAGCGCGAAACAAAGAAACCTTTGATTGAAAAAATTTATGAAAAGAGCCTTGCAAAAAGACAATGTGACGAGAAACAAATAACTGTTGCTGTTCCTGATATCAAAGAATATTTGGCAAAAGAATACGAGCGCGTTAATGCCCTCAAGCTGATAAATGAGGGCTTAGAGCAGGAGCTGGAGCAATCAAGAGAAACCGAAACGAAATACAAAGCCACATTGGTAACGCTTGATGAGTATTGCAAAAGGCTTAAGCAAGCGGAATCAGATATTGAAAGTCAGAAAATCCGCGCCCAAAATGCAAGGGAAGATTTGAAGGCTGCAAGGGATGAGATTAATTCTTACAGGATTAAGTTTAACAATATCGCTATAACAAAAAAGGAAATTGAAAGTGAAATTGTTGAAGAAATCAAAACGGAGCTTATTTTGATTTTTAATAGTCAAAAAGGGAATTTGAGTAAAAAATCCGCTTGTGAGATTATAGGCGGATATAAAAAGGGAGGAGCTTAAAACATGAGCTTTTTTAAAAAAGGGCATCAGCCCATATTAATAAAAAGTATAACCCCGCCGAAAGCAGGCAGCTGTTTATATATACCCCCTGCGCCTGCTTCGCGTGTGCATTCATATTGTGATTTTTGCGGCAAGCAAGTAACTTGCAAATATAAAGCAAAATTTGAACGCTTAAAGCAGGAGCTTGCCCCTATAAAAATAGAATGCAAATATTATGAAGAATGGAGCGGGTATAGCAATGTTAAATAACTGTTCATTCACAGGCAGAATTGCGCAGGAGCTGGAGCTTAAAACAACCCGCAGCGGTTTGTCGGTTTGCTCTTTTACGCTGGCTGTGCAGCGCTCATATAAAAAAGAGGGCGAAGATTATAAAACGGATTGGATTGATTGCATCGCATTCAAAAACTATGCCGATTTTATATGCAGGAATTTCCGCAAGGGTGAAATGATTGCCGTTAAGGGCGAAATGCAAACCCGTACATATACGGATAAAAAAGGAAATAAGCGCAAGGCCGTGGAGCTTATCGTTGACGGCGCAAGCTTCTGCGGAGGTAGAACAGCCCCCGCGAATGATATGCAACAGACGGGCGAAAATTACACAGATATTCCCGATATTGATGAGGATGATTTGCCGTTTTAGTTTGTGAGGGTTTTTATCGGTAAACTACAAGTAATAGACAAATGGCCTCATGAGAGCATGAGGGCGCTGCTTGTTGGTATTCCTAAGGAATCACAAACGCGAAAAAAATGGAAATTAAAAACCCGCTCAGAATGCTGTTTATAAGCATTCAGGCGGGCGGCAGCTGGAAGCAAAACGCTGCGAAATTCGGGCGGTTTTTATCGGTAAACTACAAGTAATACACAAAAATAACCTTTTAAAATGTCAATCGAGTAAATTGACAGTTGAGTGCAAAATATCTTTCTGTATGTGTGTATAGCTTTCGGTTGTATCATTCGATACATGCCCGACAATCTTTTTGACAGCGAGCTGATCTGCTCCAACGGCGTGCAAGTTTGATATGAATGTGTGCCGCGTTTCGTGGATTGTGTGCTGCATTTCCAGCTTTTCCATTAACGGCGAAAATCTTCTTGAGTGAAAAGCATTGTATGAAATAGCTGTGTTGTTTTTTGAAACAAACAGATATTCATTATCATGCGCGGCAATATGCTGCTCAATGATGGGCTTGATTCTGCGGTGAATGGGAATATATCTATCCCGCCCCGCCTCAGTTTTTGAGCCTGCAATTATATGATTTTCGGCAAGGTTTATTTGCTCTTTTTTCAGCGTTAACAGCTCCGACACCCTCATGCCGCTATAAAGCAAAATCAAAACAATATCAATGTTTACATTTTCCCCTGCGCTGCTCCAAAGCTTTGCAATTTCCGTTTCGGTGAATACTGTTTTTTCATTCTGAACTTTGATTGATGGTATAACAAGCGATTCGGCGTAATTCTTAAAAACAATATCGTTTTCAAGCGCGAATTTGTAAAGCTTTCGGTAAAAGCCTGCAACCGTCTTTTTTGCGTTTGGTGTTTCAATTTCGTCGATAACGCCCTGCAGATGCGCGCGGCGCAAATCCTTAAATACAACCTTGTGCAGCTTTTCGCTATGGTTAAAAAGCGATTTGAGCCTGATGAGCATCGTTTTGGATGCGGTGCTTTTGATATCTGCAATATAACGCTCATAAACCTCGGCAAAGGTTATGCTGTTAGCGTTCAGATCATACGGTGTTTTGTTGTATTCGGCCAGCGCAATTATTGCCTCTTTTTTCGTTGCATGATAGCTGAGATATTTATATTTTTGTGTGCCTTTATCGTTAAAGCCCACAGTTATGCGGATTGCATAAGGGCGGCGGCGCTTGCCTGATAGCTTAGTTATGCAGCCATAGCCATTCGGATGCTTCATGAAAAATCCCCCCTGTTTGTTATGTTTGAATAACAATACAAGTGTATCAAATTCAAAACAAACAGGCAAATATTAACGCGGTCACAAATGAAACAGCTGTTCTATAATTAACACATACCCCGATAAATAAAGGAGGTTGTTAATTATGGTCAACACGCATTTGCTGCGTTATTATATCGCCGCGAATAATGACACAACGGAACAGCTTGCAGCGCTCTTATCTATCAGCCGCAGCTCATTATCCGCAAAGATAAATAACAAGCGTGAGTTTACGATAAGAGAGGCCGCAATTATAGCTGAAAGATACAAGTTGAATTGCGGGCAGCTTAGTGAGGTTTTTGGCGGAGGTGATTGTTGTGACAATCGCCGAAGCAGCTGAGTTGCTGGGAAAATCAAAACAGTTTTTGAGAATAGGCTTGCAAAGGGGAATTTTCCCCTTTGGCTATGCCGTGAAAATGTCAAGTAAATATACTTACCACATAAGCAGAAAGAAATTATATGAATATATGGGAGTGCAAGAAAATGACAGCGAAGAAATTGAAAGAAATTGAAACCCGCGTGCAAATGTTATTGTTTGAAAATGCGAAATTGCGCGCCGATGATTATCTTTTATATGCTGAGTACATTGAAAAATATTATCCCCGATTGTCGGCAATCCCGCTGCATGAGGTTTTAACAAATCACTTTGAGCGCGGCCTGCCTTCATTTGAAAGCGTTACCCGCGCCCGCCGCAAGGCACAGGAGCGATTTCCTGAGCTGTGCAGCAAAAGGGTAACAATCAGCCGCAAAAAGCAAGAGGCCGCATATCTTGAATATTCGAGAGCTTAACGGGGTGATTGTATGAGCGAAGCAACAGAGCAGATTGCTGTTATTCAATATTGCGATTTTAAAAAAATTCCCGTTTTTGCGATACCGAACGGCGGCAGCCGCAACAAGCTTGAGGCTGTAAACCTGAAAAGGCAAGGCGTGCGCGCAGGTGTGCCTGATTTGTGCATTCCCGTTGCCCGCCGCGGTTATCACGGGTTATATATCGAAATGAAATTCGGCAAAAATACAACAACAGATTCACAAAATAAATGGCTTGAATTGCTCAACAAAAACGGATATTGCGCCGCGGTTTGTCATGGCTTCGCGAAGGCGCAAACCGTGATTGATTGGTATTTTTCGGAGGTTAAAGAAAATGACAGAAAGCAGGATCAACCGCGATAATTATATAAATATATGCGGCTGGATGGTTACGGAGCTGGAGCTTAAAGGCAATGAGCTTATTGTTTATGCTATGATATACGGCTTTTCACAGGCTGAAAATCAGACTTTTGACGGCACAATGAATTATGTTGCTGAATGGCTCAGCACAACGCGGCAAACCGTCAACAATGCGCTCAAATCGCTTGTTAGCAAGGGGCTTGTTGTAAAGTATGAGGTTGTCGAGAACGGCAAAAAGCTTTGTAAATATCGAGCTGTAACAAATAGACCTGAGAAGCCAGCGCAGCCCCCTGCTGCGGATGCGGCTGATGATTCGGCAATATATGGCGAAATCGTTGATTATCTGAATTTGAAAACAGGTCGCAAATTTGATGCAAAGAACAGAGAAACCCGCAAGCATATTCATGCAAGGCTTGCCGAGGGCAAAACGCTGGAAGATTTCAAGCGCGTTATTGATATAAAATGCGCCGAATGGCAAGGCACAAAAATGGCCGCGTATTTGCGCCCCTCAACATTATTCTCCCCGAAATTTGAGGGCTATTTGAATCAAGCCCCGATTGCAAGAAAAGCGGCCGCAGCCTCCTGCGATAATCCCGCGCAAACATTCAACATTGATGATATTTTGTGATATTACCCGCATGTGTAAAAATTTTTTACAGGGGGTGTAAAATTTTTTTACAGGGGGTGTAAAAATTTTTTACACATTGATATTACTAAATATATATAAATAGATATAGCTATATATAAATATTGTCGAGCAAAGCAAAAAAATGAATTGTGGAGGGCTTAAAATGCAGCATCAAAAACAACCTTGCGCAAAGGATTGCCCCGACAGAACGGCAACATGTCATGCAGAATGCAAGAAATATCTTGAATGGCTGGAAATACATAAACAAGAGCGCGCTGAGCATGACAAGCTGCAGAATCAGAAAAATATTTATAACGATTATGCAAGGCAAAGAAACAAGCGATTGCACAGGATTCGGAGGTACAAAGGCGATGGGCGGATATGGTGACATACTGAAAGAGATTGCGGCGCGGGTAGAAAAAAATCAGGATTTTTCTGAGGCTCTTGCCGAGGGCGATTATATCAAAGACGGCTTGTTGTATTGCCATAAATGCAATACCCCGCGGCAATGTGTTATTGATATCGGTGACGGCGAAACGCTTAAACCGCCTTGCTTGTGCCAATGCCGCACAGAGGCAAGAGATAACGCGATAGCAGAGGAAAAAGCCCGCAAAGAAGCTGAGCGCCTTGAAATTCGCCGCCGTAAATATATCAGGGTTGAGAAGCTGCTGAGCTTCACCTTTGAGCAGGACAAGCAGCCCGAAAGCAAATACACGGAAATTTTCAAGCGCTATGTTAAAAAATGGGAGCAGATAAAAGCCGAAAACATTGGCCTTGTATTGTGGGGCGAAACAAGCCGCGGGAAATCCTTTTATGCGGGTTGCATCTGTAACGCCTTAATTGATATGGGCGTTGTGGCCTATGCAGAAACAGAGCCGAATATTATCGACAAGCTTTTTGATGCACCTGATAAAAGCAAATATATTCACAGGCTTGCCAATTATCCGCTTTTACTCATTGATGATTTTGGAACGGTACGCAATACCGAATACGCGCAAGAGCAGATTTTTAAAATCATTGATGAACGATACAAGGCAAACCTGCCGACAATCATAACAACGAATTTTTCCCCTGCGCGATTTGATAAGCCTGAGAGCTTAACAGAGCAACGCATATTTGAACGAATCAAAGCAATGGGGCAATTCATTGAAATAAAGGGCAAGAATTGGCGGCAGGAAGAAGCGCAAGAAAAAGCGGCGGCATTCTTAAACATAATGAGTGGAGGCGAATAATATGACATGCGATGAGCTTTATAATCTGCGACACCTGCCGAAAGAGGCGGCACGCCTTGAGCGCCGAATTGCTGAGCTGCGATGCAGGGCGGAGCAGGTTGTGCCTTCGGGCGGAGGCGGAGGATCGCGCGGCGGTGCAAGTGATAAGGTTGGAAGCAATGCCGCAAAAATAGCAGACTTGACAAAGGAGCTTGAAAACAGCAGACAGAAGGCCATTGATGAAGAAATGCGCGCAATGCTGTTCGTTGAGAGCTTAACGGATGCGCGGCTGCGGTTAATAATTCAGCTGTTTTTTATTGATGGGCTTTCATGGCGCAGGGTTGCCGATGAAATCGGCGGCCATGAAACCGAAAACAGCTGCAAGCAATATTGTAAAAGGAAATTGAAAGAGCTGGAGGGATAGCCTTGAAAATTGGTTTGATTGATGTTGACGGCGGCAATTTTCCAAATATCCCCCTGATGAAAATATCTGCATGGCACAAAGAAAAGGGCGATAGTGTTGAGTGGTATGAGCCTTTATTTAGCGGCCATATGGATAAAGTGTATATGTCAAAAATATTTTCTTTTTCGCCTGATTATCAATATTTTATTGATGCCGATGAGGTTGAAAAAGGCGGCAGCGGCTATTGCATCAAACTCGATAAAAACGGAAAAGAGCAATTTGATGTTTCAAAGGATAAGGCGCTGCCTTATGAAATAGAGCATATTTATCCCGATTATTCTTTATATCCTCAGCACACAAAAAACACAGCGTATGGCTTTTTGACAAGAGGCTGCCCGCGTGCATGTGATTTTTGCCATGTTGTTGCAAAAGAAGGCCGAAAATCTTACAAGGTGGCGAATCTTTCTGAGTTTTGGAACGGGCAAAAAAATATTGTGTTATGTGATCCGAATATTTTGGCTTGCAAAGAGTGGGAGGATTTGCTGCAACAGCTTATTGATAGCGGCGCATGGATAGATATAAATCAGGGGCTTGATATCAGGCTAATGACAGAAAAAAAGGCAGAAATGATTAAAAATATTAAATCAAAAAACTTTCATTTTGCTTGGGATAATTATGAGGATAAAAAAATAATATTGCCGAAGTTTGAGAGATTCAAAGAAACAACAGGCATTGACGAAAGAAAATTGACCGTTTATGTATTATGCAATTTTAACACAACGCTTGAGCAAGACCTTGAGCGCATTTATACATTGCGGGAAATCGGTTATTCGCCATATGTCATGTTATATAACAAGGCCGCTTTGCCAAAAGGCCATATATTAAAGCGGCTGCAAAGATGGTGCAATAATAGATATATTTTTAGAAGTTGCGAAAAATTTGAGGACTATATCGGCAACAGAAAGGTGATTAAAAAATGACAGAAATTTTCACGCGAATAAATAAAGATAAATACAATGTAAATTTTACAACAGATAACTTTGATAAATATTTGTTTGTGCAGGAGGCTGCGCGCAGCTGCGTTGATGCGGATGCACCTGAATCGGGCGAAAATAAAAGCACGCTCGGCGAGATTTGCACATTCTGCTCCGTATTTAAAAACGAAAAAGCACAGTATTATATTATAACCCCCAACGGCGGCAAGGCGCTTGTGTCTGTGAATTTCTGCCCTTCTTGCGGCAGAGAATTGAAAGGAGCTTAAAATGCGAGAAATATTATTCAGGGGCAAGCCAAAAGAACAAGAAAATTTTTATTTCTTTTCTCAATGTTGGAAAGAAAATTGCAAAGACGGTTTTATTTATGGCTCTTTGGTTGTTGATAAAGACAGATATTTTATTTCTGTTGCGGCGCTGTGTAGCAACAGAAGCAATATAAATAACGGCATAACATCAATGATTGAGGTTATCCCTGAAACCGTGGGGCAATACATAGGCGAAACCGATAAGAACGGCAAAAAGGTTTTTGAGGGTGATATTGTTTGTCAAGTGTCTTACGCTAAACATATTCATTGCATAGATTTTGAATGTTCTTCTTTTTGTTATTGGAGTTCAGATTATAAATATAGAGTCCCTATTGAGGATAATGAATATGGGTTATTAATTAGCGCTTGCAAAGTCATCGGCAACATTCACGATAATCCTGAATTGATGAAAGGAGCTTAAAATCATGCTGTTTTCTGTTTTACGCGGGGAGCTGGGGCTTATGCATACGGAAAGCGTTAAATGCATCCCCGACAGGGCGCAGCTGCTTGATATGCAGCGCGAGGGATATAAATTCAAGCTTGACGGCAAGGCGGCCAGCGTGGCACAAATTTGCGCAGTTATCGCAGAGAGTAAAAAAGGCGGGTGAGCTTATTGATTTCCGATGAAACAAAAAAGCGGTTTGCCGTTGCTGCTGCGAATTGTCATGAGGCGCTTGCAGAGTTTTTCAAAGAAGCTGCCGCGGTTGTTAATGAAATGTTTGAAACAATGAAGAGCGTTATGCAGGAGCTAATTGAAAAGCTGCGCGGCGTGGAGCTTAAAGAAAAGCCCCCGAAATTGCGCCCCTGTTATGGCGGTTGTAAAATCAAGAGCTTAACGAATGATAAGCGCATCGGGCATATGCCGTATAAGGCGCGCCTGCTTATCAAGTAAACTTAAATTGTAAACAAATTATTAACTTTTCAAAATGTCACAAATGTCACGGATAAAGGTGATATTATGGTAATGTCGAAAGAAGCAAGAAAAGCCAAAACAATCATATTTTTGCATTAGGTCATAATATCCTCCGAAAAGCGGAAAAGGCAGCGCGCAGGCGTTGCCTTTTTTGCATGCAAAAGTATATCAATAAGGATTTTGAAGCGTGAGAGTATCACGCTTTTTTTAATGCTTACGAAAGGAGCTTAAAAATATGGCAAAAGCAAAGATTTGCATTATTGTGGGGCATGGTAAAAGCAAAACGGGCGGCTATGACAGCGGCGCGGTGAGCAAGGATAAAAAATACCATGAGTTTAAAATCGCCTGTGAGATTGCAAAATATGCAGCCTCAGAGCTTAACGCTGCGGGGTTTGAATGTGATCTGATGAATTATGAGGGCGATATGTATCTGACGGAGCGCATCGCTGCAGTAAACAAGAAAAATTATAATTTCATCGCTGAGATTCATTTGAATGCTGGCGGCGGTACAGGCACAGAAACTTTTTATTTCACAGGATCGCCGACAGGCAAAAAATATGCTCAGGCAATTTGCAAAGAGATTGCTGCGGCATTCGGTGTGCGCAACCGCGGAGCAAAAACCCGAAAGGGCAAAGATGGCAAAGATTATTTTGCAATTATCCGCGACACAAAGCCCTGCGCCTGTTTGATTGAAACGCTGTTCATTGATACGGCTGCAGACCTTGAGAAACTCAGCACAGAGGCGGGGCAGGAAAAATGCGGCGTTGCTATTGCAAAAGCAATTTGCGGAGTTAACGGCGTGAAGCTTGAAAAAACATTCAAGGCGGGCGATGCTGTAAAGCTGAACAATACGCCGCTTTATACAAGCTCAACAAACAAAGCTTTTGCGGCAAAGAGATCAGGCATATATTACATATATGATGGCAAGGATTTCAGCGGCCGCCTTCGCGTTACGAATGAAGCAGAGAAATGCGGCAAAACGCCCGCCGCTCACTATGTTTCAGGCTATGTTGACAAAAAGGATTTAATGTGATAAAGGAGGGTGCTGATATGACCGTGAAACAGAGTAACGGGCGGTTAAATGGAGCTACGGCTTACAGCCCTCTTTTTGTCTTGTGGGGCGGTGAGTAAATGGCGCGGCCGTCACTATATGAAACAAAAATAAAGCCATATCTTGAGGAAATCCGCGAGCTTATCGGGCAAGGTATTCCGAAAGCGCAGATTGCTGCAAAGTTTGGGATTTCCGAAAGTACGCTGTATAAGTATCAGCGAGAAATTGAAGATTTCAAACAAACCGCAACCGCGGGCAAACAGGTGGCCGTTAAAGAGCTTGAGGCCACAGCTTTCAAGAGTGCAACGGGGCATGTTGTAACCGTTCAAAAGGTTATGAAGGTGCTTGTTAAAGACTATGACGAAAACGGCAAGCTCAAAAAGGTGCGCGAAGTGCTTGAGCCATATGAGGAAGAACAATATTATCCGCCGAACTCGGCAATGTTGATTTTCCTTTTAAAAAATTGGTCGGATTATTCAAATGATCCTCAAGCAGCAGCTGCGCGATTGAAAGAGCTTGAAGTTAAAATTGCGGTTGCAAAATCAAATAATTTTGATTTGGAGATAGATAATCATGAGTGATGTTTTTGCGCTTGATAAGCACAACAATTATGTCCCGACAATGACAAGAGAGGAAATAATTGCAGCAATTCAGACCGCAGCAGCGGGCGGCTCGCTTGAGGGCTTTGATAATTGCGCGGTTGTTTCTCAGATCAAAGAGCTTAACAAAAACGCGGCTTTTTCTGTTTGGGTGGGAACTCAGGCAGAATATAATGCCATTTCAAACAAGCAGAGCAATGTGCTGTATTTGATTTCGGATGATCCGATGAACAGAGATTTGCCCAACATGGTTGAAAATCTGCGAATAATGATAGTGGAATATGACAAAATATTTCAGCGGCAAAATGAATCGTTGTCAACCCTCTTGACGAGGTTGAACGGCCATGAAAATGCGATTAATTTGCAGGGCGCGCAAGTGATAGCACATGATGAGCAGCTTGCGGCACATGATGAACAGCTGCAAGGCCTTTCAAGTGTTGGATATACCGCATTATATAACGGCCTTGAAGAAAATTATACAACGCTCAGCGGCATCGCGATTGCTGAGAATTATGATGCTTTTGATTTCTTGATATTTGAGTTTGAAGAGATAGCAAATGACACATCGGTTGCATGGCGCGCTCGCGCCATGATGCCAACATTAGAACTCAAAGGCATAACAAATTACGGGATTTATTTAACATTCTATCAGACAGAGGGAAGAACAACCGTTCGTTTTGATGCTGACAATAAAAAAAGACTTTATTTTTATGGCGAGGGCGGTGCTGATATGAAGCTTGCGGCAATTTACGGATATATCAGGAAAGGCGGCGCTTGATATGGCATATCTTAACGGAAAACAAACATGTTTCTCCCCTTCTCTGATTCTTGAACAATCAAGCGCGGTGCTGCAGGAGTGCGAAATCAATGAGCTGCCGCTGGGTGAGGAAACAATTTGCCCTGCGGAGGGCTTCGATGGCTTTTCATCGGTGAAAGTTGAGGGCGTATATTTTTCGGATAGTAATGAAATGTATACAAAAACGATGAGGGTGCGCAAGTTTTTCGGCGCGTTGCTTGACGGCGCTGAGCATCTTGAAAAGCTCATTTTTGAAAGAGGCACAACAAAATACATGTTGAGCGGGGATTTTAATTATTGCCCTGCGCTCAAAGAAGTTGTTTTTACAGATAACTGTTTGCTTGAATGGACAGCGATAAGTTTTCTCGGCTCAAATATAAAAACTCTGCGGTTTTTGTCAATGGATGATAATTCAATAATTGACATGTGGACTTGCATGGGCGATGAATTTGCAAATGTCATATATGTTGAAGTCGGTCAGGGCTGGAAACATGGCATTTCGCTGTATATGACAGACTTAACCGCGGCAAACATAATTGACATCTTCAACAAGGTCGGAACAACAATAGACGGCGTTTTGTGGCTTGGTGAGAATAATCTTCTCAAAGTGCTTGAATCTGACATTGAAATTGCAACGGCAAAAGGTTGGAGCGTAATGTGATAAAAAATTTTTTAAGGAGGCTTTTGAAAATGCCGAATATCAATAATTGCACAATTACAAAACAGGGCAGCGGCTGGAAGGTTGAGCCTGATGAGGGTTTTGCTCTTTTCAGAGTTGAACAATATCAGGTGTGGGCGGAAAAGGCCGAGGCCGATCCTGTTGCATATCCTCCCGAAAGTATCAACAGATTTGTGCGCTTTTTCAAGCGTGCATATTTGGGAGCAAATGTAGACGGCTCAAGCTATGACACAATGCCGATAACTGAAAACATGATTATTGTATGAGATTCCTGAACAGCGTGCATGAGCTTTACAACACGCATGAATTTCGTGCGCTGAGGCTTGAGCTTATGAACACGCGAACAGACGGCAGCGGGATTCTTCGCTGCGCTCATTGTCATGAGCCGATATTGAAAAGCTGCGATTGCATCGCGCATCATGTTACGCCTGTAACAACCGCGAATTTGAATGATGCGGCAATAACAATGAATCCCGAAAACATTCAGCTTGTGCATCATGCTTGCCATAATGATATACATAGCCGATTCGGGTACAATCGCAGAAAAATCTATTATGTTTATGGCGCGCCGCTTAGCGGCAAAACCTCATTTGTAAAAGCAAACAAAGGCGCAAGCGATATTGTTGTTGATATGGATAACATATGGCAATGTATCACAGGCGGCTCACGCTATTACAAGCCCGATGCATTAAAAACAAATGCTTTTGCTGTGCGCGATTTTCTTCTTGCCATGTGCAAGGAAAACCGCGGCTTTTGGCAGAATGCATATATCATCGAAGGCGGTGCTAATAAAGTAAAGCGGGAGCAGCGGCTGCAAGCTCTTGGGGCTGAGCCGATATATATCGAGGCAACAATGAACGAATGCCTTGAGAGGCTGAGCCGCGACAATGACCGCAGGCCATTCCTTGAAGAGTGGAGCGGTTATATAAAAGAGTGGTTTGCTGAATATGAGGCATAAAACAGATATCTTCGTTTTGTTCATTTTCCATACATCCTTTCTGACCGCTGGCAGGGCGGGTTATACTCTGCCGCAATATGAAGCTTTAGCATAACAGTAATGCGCAGGCCAATGGGGCGAGAGCTGACAGACTGAGAGCGGGGTGCAATTCCTCGGAGCTTCACCACAGGCCACAAGCGAGCATTGAAGCGCGAGAAGGTGGGCGTTGCATTCGGTTGCAATAGCCGCTGAAAAGATGCAGCGCGTGGCTTATTCTTTTTCAAATGGAGCTTAAAGCGATGGCATATTATGAGCCGCAAAAGCGGGAGCTTAACACAAGCATACACCTGCAGAACAATCCGCAGGGCTTTCGCTATAACATCAATCATCCGAAAGTAAATGAGTTATATCGGCGCTATAAGAAATGGCAAGGTATTCCGCAAGGCGATCCGCTCGACAATGAGCAGCGCCGCGATTTTGAAAAATATCTTGACGGGATTTTTTCAAAAAATAACCCCCCCGTTTCGCTGTGAAAAAATTTTTGCTGCATACAAGTCGGGTCGTAGCGATGTGGTTCTGTGAGCCAAGGAGATGGGG
>JAZRUU010000137.1:0-6371 GCA_045652725.1 Clostridia bacterium
AGATACAATCTTTTCTCTAATTCCTTGTGGATACTTTTTCATTCCTTTAATTCCTGACATAACAAAACCTCCTATGGTATTTTTATTCTACCATAGGAGGTGCTTTTTTTCTATTGTCCGTTTTTACTGGACTTGTTCAAACCCTGTCGCAGCCTTTTTCTTATTTTATGTTAATTCTATTGTCTTTTTTCTTTAAAAATTATACAATTAAGGGTAGACAAATTTTTTCGTTTTTTGTCGCAGAGCCTGCGGCGGCAAAGACAGATTCCGGCAGGCAGAAAGGCATTGAAAATTATGAAAAAACTGATGCTCGGCAATGAAGCAGTTGCTCGCGGTGCTTATGAGGCAGGGGTTAGCGTTGCATCCTCCTACCCCGGCACACCCAGCACAGAGATTACCGAATTCATTGCAAAATATGATGAAATATATTCTGAATGGGCACCAAATGAAAAGGTGGCTGTTGAGGTTGCCTCAGGTGCAGCAATCGCCGGCGGCAGAGCGCTCTCTGCTATGAAGCATGTTGGCGTGAATGTGGCGGCAGACCCGCTTTTTACCATGAGTTACATTGGTGTAAACGGTGGCCTGCTTCTCTGCGTGGCTGATGACCCGGGTATGCACAGTTCGCAAAACGAGCAGGATAGCCGCAACTATGCTGTTGCCGCAAAAGTGCCGATGCTCGAACCCGCTGACAGTGCAGAATGCCGCGATTTTGTGAAAAAGGCATATGAAATCAGCGAAGAGTTTGACACCCCCGTTCTGCTCCGCTTAACCACCCGCGTGGCTCACTCACAGAGCGAGGTTGAACTGTTTGAGCGTGAAGAACACCCCGCTAAAGAATATAAAAAAGATGCACCCAAGCATGTTATGGTGCCGGCAAATGCCCGCCCCAAGCATGTTTTGGTTGAAAAGCGCATGGCGGCTCTTTCTGATTATAATAACACAAGTGATTTAAACCGCGTTGAGATGAATGACACAAAAATCGGTATCATCACCGCCGGCATCGCATATCAATATGCACGCGAAGCGTTCCCCAATGCATCGTTCTTAAAACTCGGTATGATTCATCCCCTGCCCGAGAAACTGATTCGTGACTTTGCGGCAAAGGTTGATACCTTATATATCATTGAAGAACTTGACCCCGTTTTAGAACGGCAGATTAAAGCAATGGGCATTGCCGCACACGGCAAAGACCTGCTCCCCTTAATCGGCGAATATTCTGCCGCCCTGCTCCGCGAGAAAATTCTGGGTGAAAAGAGTGAGGCAGGCTTTACGGTAGATGAGGCCATTCCCGTTCGTCCGCCGGTTATGTGCCCCGGTTGCTCACACAGAGGCGTTTTTTATGTACTCAATAAGTTAAAACTCACCGTGAGCGGCGACATTGGTTGCTATTCTCTGGGCAGCGCAAAACCGCTTGACAGTATTGACTCTATCATTTGTATGGGTGCCAGCATTTCGGCTCTGCACGGTATGGAAAAAGCGCAGGGCAGAGAATTTGCAAAAAAATCGGTTGGTGTTTTGGGTGACTCCACCTTCTTGCACTCCGGCATCACCGGTTTGATTGATATGGTGTATAACAAAGGCACCTCAACGGTAATTGTTTTAGATAACTCCATCACCGGCATGACCGGTCACCAGGAGAATCCCTCCACCGGCTTTACCATCAAAGGTGAACCCACCCGCCAGGTTGATTTAGAAAAACTCTGCCACGCCGTTGGCATTGACAAGGTGACGGTTGCCGACCCCTTTGATGTTGAAAACTTTGAAAAGGTACTGCGCGAGCATTTAGAGGCTGAAGAGCCCACGGTTATTATTGCACAGCGCCCCTGCGCACTTCTGAAAAAAGCAGGTTACACCGGTTGCTGCGAAATCACCGATGCCTGCAAAAACTGCAAAATGTGTATGAAACTGGGTTGCCCCGCCATTTCAATGACAGAGGCCGGCCCCGTGATTGATGAAACCCTGTGTAACGGCTGCGGTTTGTGTGTCAACATTTGTAAGTTTGGCGCAATTGTTAAAAAATAAGAAATCCGGAGGGTAGAACTATGAATATTATGATTGTAGGCGTTGGCGGTCAGGGCACTCTGCTTGCCAGCCGAATTTTAGGTGCGGCGGCCCTGCGCGCCGGCAAACAGGTTAAACTTTCAGAGGTGCACGGCATGAGCCAGCGCGGCGGTAGCGTTGTGACCTATGTGAAATATGGTGACAGGGTTGACTCCCCCGTTATTGAGCCGGGCGAAGCCGATATGATTATTGCATTTGAAGAACTTGAGGCATATCGCAGTTTGCCTTATTTGAAAAAAGACGGTGTTTTAATTGTAAACACCCAGAAAACCAACCCCATGCCCGTTATCACCGGTGCAATGGCTTATCCCGAAAACATTTTGGAAAAACTGGAGGAAAAAGGCATTAAAGTTGTGGCTTGTAATGCGCTTGAACTTGCAAAACAGGCCGGCAACATTAAAGCCGTGAATGTGGCGCTGATTGGCGTTATGGCGAAAAACTCTCCCCTCTCCCGCGAGATTTGGGATGGTGCACTCGTTGACGCTGTGCCCGCAAAATTTTTAGAGGTTAACCAAAAGGCGTTTAGTCTGGGGTATGACCACCAGGCACAAAAATAAAGCCTGTATTGTAATGAAAACCGATGACAGCACCACCGCCGAAAAGGTTCTTGCCGACGGTGGTGTTCGCATTCTCGAAGCAAAGGAAGTATCTGCACTTAATGAATAAACTGATTCAAAAAACTTACGGAATAAAAGAAGAAACCATAGCCCTGATGCGCCAGGCCGAAGCGGCTCTTAGTGAGCCGTTTTCAATTTTTGAAAAAAAGGCCGAAATCGGGCAGGCAAAAGTTCTTTCTGCTTTTTATGAAGAAGGCGTGAGCGAACGGCACCTGCTCGGCACCACGGGGTATGGCTATGATGATGCAGGTCGCGAAGCGCTGGAGCGGATTTATGCCTCGGTTTTTGAGGCCGAAAGCGCGCTGGTTCGTCAGCAATTCGTTTCGGGCACACACGCGCTTGCCGCCTGTTTTTACGGCGTTTTGCGCCCGGGTGACACGCTGGTGTTCGCCACCGGCACACCCTATGACACGCTTGAGGAGGTTGTGGGTCTCCGCGGCGACGGCGATATGGGTTCGCTGGCCGATTGGGGCATTTCGTGCCGCGTTGTGCCGCTGCTCCCTGACGGCAACCCAGACTACGAAGCACTCAAAGATGCCATTGACGATTCGGTTAAAATGGTCTCTATGCAGCGCTCAAAGGGTTATGCTTGGCGAAAATCGTTCTCAGTTGACGAGATTGGTGACATTATCCGCTTCGTAAAAGACATTCGCGCCGATATTGTTTGTATGGTAGATAACTGTTACGGCGAGTTTGTGGAAGAAAAAGAGCCAACTGCCGTGGGTGCAGACCTGATGGCAGGCTCGCTCATAAAAAATCCCGGCGGCGGCCTTGCCCCCACCGGCGGTTACATTGCCGGCAGAGCCGACTTGGTTGAAAAGGTGGCCTGTCGCTTAACGGCACCGGGCATCGGCGGCGAAGTTGGTGCCACGCTTGATGTGAACCGCTTGTTCTATCAGGGTTTGTTTTTGGCGCCCCACACCGTTCTGCAAAGCATGAAATCGGCAGCGCTCGCTGCAAAAATGCTGGAACTTGCCGGTTTTGATACCTGCCCGAGGAGTGACGAGCCGCGTTTTGACATCATTCAGGCCATCAGGCTCGGTGATGCAGAAAAGGTTTGCGCTTTTTGTCAGGGCATTCAGAAAGGTTCGCCCATCGACTCGCAGGTTTGCCCCATGCCGTGGGATATGCCCGGCTATGAAAGCCCTGTGATTATGGCTGCCGGCACTTTCGTTTCGGGCGCGAGCATCGAAATTTCTGCCGATGCGCCCATCCGCGAGCCCTATGCGGTATATCTGCAGGGCGGCCTGACCTATGAAAGTGCAAAAATTGCGCTTTTGTGTGCGGTTGATAAAATTTTATAAATATAATTGTTCTTCGGTTAAGCGCTATTGAATCAAGCGACCATCGTGTGGCTTTTGGCATATAAAAACCGAGCGCGGCAATTTGCCGCGCTCGGTTTTTTATTTGCATTTTATAACGCCCGAGAAAAAATTCACCTTGCCATCCATCACAAATGCCGTTTTTTGCTCAGAAACGGCAATGTAGAGAGAATATTCTTCCCCTGCCTTAAATTCGGGGCACGAAAGAATTGCGCCGCTATAGTTACGGGTTAAACAGCCGCTCTCTTCTGTCGGCTCATAAGAAAAAACAATATTTTTTCATATGCAAACCTCCCTACACCAAAAGCATAGCGCAAAAATTTAAACATACTGTGTAAAAACCGTGAATTTTTCAGAATTTTGTGCTTACAGATTTTTATAATATTCGAACCGTTCAATCAAGTGCTTGCCTACCTTAGCCATATATTTTGCACCCTCTGCGCGTAAAGAGGCGGGAACATTATCTAAAAATCTGCCCGACTCATAGTTTAAGTTTCCATCATAGCCGATTTCAGCCAGCGCGCGCATCACCTCGTCCCACTCGATGTTGCCATAATAAGGCAGGCGGTGAAGGTCCATCACGCCGTCGTTATCGTGAATATGTGTGCAGCCGATATAGCCTTTTGCGCCGCGAATCATTTCTGCCGGATTGTCGCTCACTAAATTCGCGTGCCCCACATCAAAGCAAACAGTGAAAACGGGGCTGTCCAGCAGATCTACAAGCCTCTTTAACCCTTCGGGCGATTCGGTAATGGTGGCTCTGATGTTTTCAATGGCGATTTTAATGCCAAATTCTTCGGCATAAGGAGCAAGACGGGTGTAGAAAGAATAATTCATATCAAACAGCATCTCACGAAAGTTTTTATTACTGTAGTCAAGGTGCTTGTAGGGATGAACCACAAGCATTTTCGCCCCTAAAACAGCAGCATGCTTCATTGCCGTTACAATTTCATTAAAACGCTGTTTTGTTTTTTCTTCTTCCATAAAGCTTGAACTAAACGGCGCGTGCGCCTGATAGAAGCCAAGCCCTTTGTCGTTTGCATAAGCCTTTAATTCTCTGTAGAATGAAAGCGGGTGTGCCTCAGTATAATATTCTTCTAAGTCTGCACAAAAATCAATTCCCTCAAAGCCGGCTTCTGCAAAAATATCTATGGTTTTATAGATTCCGAACGCGTTGTGAAAATTGATTAAGTTGCTTGACAGTTTCATTTTGCAATTCCCTCCAGATATTTTCCTTTTTCCAAATCATAAATCACGCGGGCAACCGCATTTTCTTCATTGCTCACCGTTACAAAGTCGGCTGCCTCAAGCGCCGCTTCACACGCGTTAGCAACTGCAATGCCAACCTTTGCGGCACGGAACATGGGAATGTCATTATTATAATCACCAATCGCAACGGTTTTATTTTTATCAAGGTTTAAAAGTTCACACAATTTTTCAATAGAAGTGCCTTTGCTGATCCCTTTCGGCAAAATTTCATACAGGGCGCGCTCTGAACGGATAAAGTCAAACTCTGATGCAAGCGGATGGCTTTTAAGCATCGCTTCCATCGCCAGAATCTCGTCATTATCTGCGCTGCCGAACAAAATTTTGGCAATCGGCTCTGTCACCGCATCATAGCGGCAAACAAGATTTTCAAGCCCCGTAATTTGCCGAAACACCTCCATCACCTTGTTTTCTTTGCAAAAATAGGTGTGATAAAAAGTGTTCACCTGAATGCCCACATCGGGGAAGGCGTCATCAACACAGCGCACCAGTTCTAACACGCTGTCAGACATTGTGCTGTGCCAGAGGTATGCTTCTTTTGTGTAGTCATAAAGTCCGCCACCGTTCACACAGCCAATGGGCGCATTAGGGCCTGCTTTTTCATAAATATCTGAAACGAAAAAGGGCATTCTCCCCGTAACAAAGGTGAAGATGCCGCCGTTTTCTTTAAAATATGAAATGGCACGAAGGTCTTCTTCTGAAATATCTTTATTTTTTTGCAACAGCGTTCCATCCAAATCTGTGCAAATTAAAATGCCGTCAAAAATACCCATTTTCAATGCTCCTTATTTCATCTGCGATGCAAAAATACCCGCACCGTGACGGTGCGGGTGTTTGTTTTTTAGAATAAAATGATTAAGAACTGCGATATAAGTACAACCGCAATCAGTGAAATGGGATAGGTTGCCGCATAGGCCGCCGCAACATCTTCTGTGCCGGCCACATTGATCAGCGTGCCGAGTGCCGGTGTGCTGGTCATGCCCCCCGTGATGGAGCCTAAATTGTTAAGCAGGCTGAGTTTTAACACATATTTTGCAAAGAGGAAGCCAACAATCATAGGAATCACGGTCATAATGATACCGTAAACAAAATACATCGGGTCAAA
>JAZRUU010000138.1:0-4947 GCA_045652725.1 Clostridia bacterium
GGTGATTTATTATCCCTCAAAAGAAATTGAATATTACCGCGTTGATGCCAAAAGCACAGAACTTGAGGCACAGCGCCTTGCTGCGCTGGGGCGATTGGCACAGGCCGAAGATGGAGCAATTTTTGTTCTGGGTGTAGATGCCCTGCTTCAGTTTGCAGCCGATTTTTCTGCTTTTAAACAGTCTATCATCACGCTTGATGACGGCGGCACATATGCGCCGGGCGATTTGGTGAAAAATCTTGATGCGCTCGGCTACATCCGTGAAGAAACGGTAGAATCAAAAGGGCAGTATTCTGTTCGCGGCGGTATTATTGATGTGTTTCCGCCGGGGGCGGAAAACCCTTACAGAATTGAATTTTTCGGTGATGATATTGACTCTATCCGTGAATTTGACCCGATTATGCAGACCTCAATCGAACGGCTGGATTCTGCTTGCATTGAGGCCGCCAGAGAACAGGTGCAATCGACAGAAAACCGCCTGTGTGTGGCAGATTACATTGCGCCCGATGTACCGGTTTTTTTCAACGAACCGGAGCGGATTCGTGAACGCGCCGAGGGTTACGCGTGGGATATTGGTGAAACGGTGACGGGTCTGCTTGAAAAAGGCGTGATTCAGGAGGCAGAAGATGCCTACATTCACGACTATGAAAAGGTTCTGTCTGTTCTGCTTTCGCACCCTTTCATCGGCCTTTTCACATTGGCGCAATCCACGCAGGATTATCACCCGAAGACGATGGTGAATGTAACAACATACGGCGTGAATATGTATTCAGGTCGACGCGATTTGTTATATGAAGATGTGAGAGAATGGCTGCGCGACCGCTTTGCCGTTGTGCTTGCGGCGGGAAGCCGCTTACAGGGTGAGGCGCTTGCAAAAGAACTCTCAGATGAGGGTTTTCCTGTATTTTTATCGCAAAACAGCGAAGATGTAACCCCGGGGCAGATTCTCATTTTAGAGGGTCGGCTGAAAAAAGGTTTTTCGTATCCGGCTTGCGGGTTGGTGCTTTTGACCGACAGCGAAATTTTCGGCAGAGAAGCACGCCGCGCCAAACGCCGCAAGGCGGCCAAGGGCAGCAAACTCAGAAGTTTTGACGATTTGGATGTTGGCGACTATGTTGTTCACGCCACCCACGGTATTGGTCAATATGTGGGGATGGACACCCTGACAGTTGATGGACACTATAAAGATTATTTAAAAATTCAATACGCAGGGGAGGATTTTCTCTATGTTCCCTGCGACCAACTTGACCTTTTGCAGAAATACATTGGCAAAGAGGCCCGTGTGCGCCTTTCAAAAATGGGCGGTGCCGATTTTTCGCGCCAGAAGGCAAAGGTAAAAAAGTCAACTATGGAACTTGCCGAGGGGCTCATTCAACTCTATGCCGCCCGTCAGGCATCTGTGGGTTACGATTTTGCGCCCGATACCCCCTGGCAGAAGGAGTTTGAAGACCGTTTTCCCTATGAAGAAACCGAAGACCAACTTTCTGCTATTGCAGAAGTTAAGGCTGATATGGAGAGCCCGCGCCCGATGGATAGGCTCCTTTGCGGTGATGTTGGCTACGGCAAAACAGAGGTGGCGCTTCGTGCGGCGTTTAAGGCCGTGCAAGACTCAAAGCAGGTGGCCTACCTTGCGCCTACCACGGTGCTTGCCCTGCAGCATTTTAACACCTTTAGCCGGAGAATGAAAGACTTTCCGATTCGCGTGGAACTCATTTCAAGACTCGTAACACCCAAACAGCAGGAGAAAATTCTGAAGCGGCTGAAAAGCGGGGAGACCGACATTATCATCGGCACACACAGGTTGCTGGGGAAAGATATTGAATTTCACGACCTCGGTCTTTTGGTGATTGACGAAGAACAGCGCTTTGGCGTTCGCCATAAAGAGAGAATTAAAGAAATGAAAAACAATGTAGATGTTCTCACCCTGTCGGCTACGCCGATTCCACGAACCCTGCATATGTCTATGGTGAATATTAAAGATATGAGCCTTCTTTCTGAACCGCCGCAAGACCGTTACCCCGTTTCGACTTATGTGGTGGAATATAATCAGGCAATTTTATATAATGCTATTAAAAAAGAACTTTCGCGTGGCGGGCAGGTGTATTATCTGCATAACAGAACCGAGTCAATTGCCGCCTGTGCCAAGCGCTTGGCAGAAGCCTTTCCCGATGCATCAATTCGCTTTGCACACGGGCAGATGGACCCCGAAACTCTGGAAGATGTAATGTTACAGATGCAACAGGGTGAGATTGATATTTTGGTTTGCACCACCATCATTGAAACCGGGCTTGACATTCAGAATGTAAACACGATGATTATTGAAGATGCCGACCGTTTGGGTCTTTCGCAATTGTATCAGTTGCGCGGGCGCGTTGGTCGCAGTAACCGCCGCGCCTATTGCTATTTGACCTATCGGCGTGATAAAACTTTAAAAGAAGAAGCCGTTAAGCGTCTCTCGGCCATCCGCGAGTTTACCGAGTTTGGCTCGGGCTTTAAAATTGCTATGCGTGACCTTGAAATCCGCGGTGCGGGCAATCTTTTGGGTGCCGAGCAGCACGGCCATATGGAAACGGTGGGGTATGATATGTATTGCCGCCTGCTTGAAGAATGTGTTAACGAACTGCAGGGGCGGCCGAAAGTCAGCGAAGATTGGGAGCCGCAACTTGATGTTGAGGCAGATGCATATCTGCCGGCTACCTACATTAAAGCACACCGTCTGCGCCTTGAATTTTATAAAAAAATCGGTGCTGTTCAGTCAGAAGAAGACAGCCGCGATGTGGCCGATGAAATGATTGACCGTTTCGGAGACTATCCCGCCTGTGTGGGCAACTTGTTGCTTGCGGCCGAGAGCAAAGCACTGGCAAAACTAACCGGCATCGCGCAGGTGACGGTGCGCGATGGCTCTATTCTCTGTTACTTTAAAGATAGTTTTGACCCGGCTTCTATTGCGGCCCTCATCGGAAAATATCAGGGCAGAATTCTGCTTTCTGCAGGGCAAAAACCGTATTTTTCATATCGGCTCCGCGAGGAGGAGAAAAAGGAAATAATGGCTTGTATTAAAAGTTTGTTACAAGCCTATAAAGACTTGCAAGGCGAAGAATTTTAGTGTATAATTAAAAAAGATTATTATGTCTTATAACCAAAATTAACAATTAACCGCCGCACAAAGGCAGGAGAAGGAGTGTTTACATTGAAAACAATGAAAAAAATGTTTGTGCTGATTTGCGTTTGCTGTCTGGTTCTTTGTTTCGCAGGCTGTGGTAAACTGCAGATTTCCAGAGAAATTGCCAAGGTGAATGACCGTTTGGTTACCAAAGCAGAGTTTATGTATTATCTGGAGAATGTGAAGCAGCAGATGCTTTCTGAATCCGGAACAACAGACACAACCGGTTTCTGGGATGCTGAAATTGATGGCGTAAAGGCCAGCGATGCTGCAAAAAACAAAGCGCTTGAAGAAATGATTCGTGTTGAAATTGCCTGCATTAAGGCAGCCGAAAAAGGCCTTGCCGTTCCTGATGAGGATGCAAAGCAGATTCGCGCTATGGTGAAGAGCTCTGACAGAGAAAGCAAAGCGCAGATTGATGCCATTTTAGATGCAACCGGCTTATCTGCCGACCAGTTCATTAACCTATTAACAAAAACAACACTTGCAAATGTATATGTTAATGACTTAAACACAGCAGACCCCGCGCTTTTAACCCCCTCTGATGCAGAAGTTAAAGAGGCTTATGAGAAAGATTATGTTCGCGTGAAACACATTCTTATCTCCAACACCAAAGAAACTGCTGAGGGCGAAACCTTAAGTGACGATGCTGCAAAGGCTGAAAAGAAAGCGCTGGCAGTTGAAGTTTTAGACAAGGTTAAGAGTGGCGCAAACTTTGATAGCCTTGTGAAAGAATATGGCGAAGACCCGGGCATGGAACAGTCACCCGATGGCTACACCTTCACAAAGGGCACAATGGTTGCAGAATTTGAAACCGCAGCTTATGCACTTAAAGTTGGCGAAGTGTCTGACCTGGTTGAAACTTCTTTCGGCTGGCACATCATTAAGAAATTTGATCTGCCCACATCCGGCACCGATTATGACAATGCTGTAGCAGAAATTAAGAGCAAACTTTCTTCTGATAAGTCAAATGCTGTGATTGACAGCTATAAACCCGAAATGAGCATCACCATTCATCAGAATGTTGTTGATGGTGTTAAAGTTAAATAAGTAGAAAACAATAAAAAAAGAGAACGCTCTCCTGCCGGAGAACGGTCGCATTTTTTGCTTTATTTCACTTCTAATGGTCTGTATTCTGTTTTAAGAACCTCGGTCGCAGCGCGGCCGTTTGTAGATTCGGTGATTTTTTTCTGCAAACTTTCAAGGTTTGTTGACCGGGTGCAAACAACCACACACACATCCTGACCAAATTCAGTTTCTTCTGCCGCGAGCCCCTCTTGCTCAAGCAGATATTGCAGGCGACCATAAAGTTCATAACTAACGGTAATTTTGAGAAGCGTGCAATCGGTCATAACCGAAATGATGCCGGCATCAATGCCAATTTTGGCACCCTTTGAATAGGCGCGAACGAGCCCGCCTGCCCCTAAAAGCGTGCCGCCGAAATAGCGGGTAACAACCACGCACACATCGGTGAGTTCTTCTTGTTTTAACACTTCCATCATCGGTAGTCCCGCTGTGCCGCCCGGCTCGCCGTCGTCAGAATAGCGGGCAATGTTGTTCTCGCGGATGATGTAGGCATAGGTGTTGTGGGTGGCATCAGAAAACTCTTTTCGCATTTCGGCAATGAGTTCTAAAGCCTGCGCCTCTGTCTGCACGGGGCGAACGGTGGCAATAAAGCGCGATTTTTTTTCAACATGTTCTACCCGTGCGGCTCTTTTTATGGTTCTGTAGTCCTTTTCCATGGTGTTACTCCTCGTTTGTCAGGTAGGGCTTAAAACGGTTAT
>JAZRUU010000139.1:0-3154 GCA_045652725.1 Clostridia bacterium
GGTATTGAAATTCACCCCGGTGCCAAAATCGGCAGGGGGCTCTTTATTGACCACGGTATGGGGGTTGTCATTGGCGAAACAACCGAGATTGGAGACAACTGCACCCTCTATCAGGGTGTAACCCTGGGCGGTACGGGTAAAGAAACCGGCAAACGCCACCCCACTTTAGGCAACAATGTTATGGTGGGTAGCGGTGCCAAGGTGCTCGGCCCCTTTAAAGTGGGAGATAATTCTAAAATTGCGGCAGGCGCTGTGGTTTTAAACGAAGTGCCGCCAAACTCCACCTGTGTGGGCGTTCCTGCGCGCATTGTCAAAATCAACCACAAGCGGGTTTCCGACCTTGACCAGGTGCACATTCCCGACCCTGTTTCACAAGAACTTTGCCGCCTGCAGGCACAGGTAGAACGGTTGGAGAAAAAATTGGCAGAAATAAGCGGCGAACACCCAGACACAAAGGCCAATGCAACCAATCAACCGGAATAGTTTCAAAAAGGATGGTTTAATATGAAAATTTTCAACACAATGACCCGTAAAAAAGAAGAATTTATCCCGCTGGTTCCCGGCGAGGTTAAAATGTATTCCTGCGGTCCTACCGTTTATAACTTTTTCCACATCGGTAACGCCCGCCCGTTTATTATTTTCGATACCCTGCGCCGTTACTTTGAATATTTAGGCTACAAGGTAACCTTTGTGCAGAACTTTACAGATATTGACGATAAAATGATTAAACACGCCAACGAACAGGGCATTACCGTTCGCGAACTGGCTGACCGTTTCATTGCCGAATATTTTAAAGATGCACAGGGGCTTTCTATTCGTGAGGCTTCGGTGCATCCCCGTGCAACTGAAAACATTGAAGCCATTATTGAAACCATCAGCACCTTAATTGAAAAAGGCTTTGCTTACGAGGCTGACGGCGATGTATATTTTGAAACCTGCCGTTTTGCCGAATATGGCAAACTCTCCGGTCAGCCGCTTGAAGATCTGGCAGCCGGAGCCCGCATTGATGTGGATGAGAGAAAGAAAAATCCTATGGATTTTGCCTTGTGGAAAAAGAAAAAAGAAGGCGAACCCGCATGGCAGAGCCCCTGGGGTGAAGGCCGCCCCGGCTGGCACATTGAATGTTCGGCTATGGTTAACCGCTATTTGGGTGAAACCATTGATATTCACTCCGGCGGTCAGGACTTAATCTTCCCCCACCACGAAAACGAAATCGCGCAGAGCGAATGTGCCACCGGCAAACCCTTTGCACGCTACTGGATGCACAACGGCTATATCAATGTAAACAATGAAAAAATGGCCAAATCCAAAGGTAACTTCTTTACCGTTCGCGATGTAGCAAAAAAATATGATTACGAAGTGATTCGTTTCTTTATGCTGTCGGCGCACTATCGCAGCGCCATCAACTTCTCTGATGAACTGTTAAAACAGTCTGAAGCCGGTCTTGAGCGTTTATACACCTGCCTGTATAACCTTGAATTTTTGCAGGCAAAGGCACAAAAAAAAGCGCACACGCCTGAAGATGATGCCATCATTTTAAAGCTCGGCGAATTCACCACACAGTTTAAAACCGCAATGGATGATGACCTAAACACAGCCGATGCCATCTCTGCATTATTTGACCTGGCTCGTTTCTTAAATGCAAACATCACCGCAGAGGCTCCCCTTTCGGTGTTTGATGCGGCCATTGAAAAACTCCGTGAACTTGGCGGCGTTTTGGGCATTTTAAGCAAAAAGCAGGAAGATTCGGTGAGCGATGAAGTGAAGGCGCTACTTGAAAAGCGCAAAGAGGCTCGCCAGAACAAAGACTGGGCACTCTCTGACCAGATTCGTGATGAATTAAAGGCCATGGGTGTTGAAGTGCTTGATACCCGTCAGGGCATGAAACTCAACATAAAGAGGCAGAACGATGAACAGTAATCCGCTCACAAAAGAGCAAGCAAGAGCCTACTCACCGCTTGCGCTCGCTTTTATTGGTGACGCAGTTTACGAAACATTTATCCGTGAGAAGATTCTTTTAATGGCAAACGCCTCGGCAAACAAACTGCACCGCCGCGCCGTTTCTTATGTGCGTGCCCACGCGCAAAGTGAAGCGTCAAAGGCTTTGGTGCCGCTTCTTTCTGAGGAAGAGCAAGATATTTTCAAACGCGGCAGAAATGCACACTCGGCTACCGTTCCCAAAAACGCCAATGTAACAGAATACCGTGCGGCCACAGGCTTTGAAGCCCTTCTGGGCTACCTGCACCTGACGGGACAAGCCCCGCGGCTCACCGCTCTGATGGAAAAAGCCTTTGAAGTTATCACCGCAGAATCGGCAGAAAAATAAAAATTTGTCATTTTTGCAAGTTTTTTCAAAAAAACTCTTGGGAATTTCGCAAATGTGTGATATACTGTTATGTGGACTTTGGTGAACCACATAGTGATACCCTGTTTATTATCTCCCCCAACGCCTCGGCATTGGTGAGGATTATAAAAATATCCCAAAAATTAAAATTTTGAAAGGGGCGAAAAAAGTGGATAAGAAAAGAGTCACAGAGCTGAAGATCATTGCTAACAAGATCAGAAAAAATGCTCTTACGGCTGTATACAGCGCCTCATCCGGCCATCCGGGAGGTTCATTATCCATCGCGGACGCTTTGTCCGTACTCTATTTCGAGGTTATGAATGTTGACCCGAAAAATCCGAAGGCAGAAAACCGTGACCGTTTTGTTCTCTCAAAAGGTCATTGTGCACCCGCACTCTACGGTGCTCTGGCAGAACGCGGCTTCTTCCCGGTAGAAGATTGCAAAACCTTCCGCCGTGCAGACAGTTACCTGCAGGGCCATCCCGATATGAAGGGTGTTCCCGGTGTAGATATGTCTACCGGTTCTTTAGGTCAGGGCATTTGTGCCGCCAACGGCATGGCACTGGCTGCTAAAATTGATAACAAGGATTACCGTGTATACTCCATCTTGGGTGACGGTGAACTTGAAGAAGGTCAGGTATGGGAAGCTGCTATGTTTGCAGCTCATTATAACCTGGACAACTTAACCGCAATTGTTGACTTTAACGGTCTGCAGATTGACGGTGACATTTCCAAGGTTATGAATCCCCTGCCGATTGACGAAAAGTTCAAGGCATTCAACTGGAATGTTATTGTAACCGATGCTCACGA
>JAZRUU010000140.1:0-2963 GCA_045652725.1 Clostridia bacterium
TTCCATTTTGATTTCTTTGCCGTCTACCATACCGCCCGGTCCAACTGCAACAATTTCTGCCATCTGCGGTTTTTCTTTGGCAGAGCCTGCTAAAATAATTCCGCTTTTGGTAGTTTCTTCTGCTTCTACCATTTTAATAACGACTCTGTCGCCTAACGGTTTGATGTTCATGTGATGTCCTCCTTAATATTATACATGATATTGTAAACAATTTGTGAATGTTTTAGCACTCTATCTCTCCGAGTGCTAACACAAAGTATATAATACTCAATATTTCACATTTTGGCAAATATTATGCTATGCCGTTTTTTTAAAATATTCTCTTTATTCTCTTTTTCTCTCCTTGTTTCTTTGTTTTTCTTTGAATTGCTTTATATTGATAAAAAAACGCGTGTCTGCTATACTAATATATGTAGAAAAAACCTGCAAAAGAGTGATACAAAATGGATTTTGATGTGCTTGTCATCGGCGGCGGTGCTGCCGGTCTTATGGCGGCGGGCACAGCGGCACAATACGGTGCCGATACCTGCCTGCTTGAAAAAAACGAAAAATGCGGTAAAAAGTTGTTCATCACGGGCAAAGGTCGGTGCAATGTCACCAACGCTGCCCCCATTGCTGATTTTATGGGGCAAATCCCTGCTGATGGCCGCTTTTTATACAGCGCCTTTTCAACCTTTAATAATGAAGATTTATGTGCTCTTTTGCGGCAATATGGCGTTGAAACCAAGGTAGAGCGCGGTGGCAGGGTTTTCCCCGTGAGTGATAAATCATCTGATGTTATCCGCGCGCTTTCTGACTATGCCTCTTGCTGTCGCAGCGTGCAATATGGCGCCAAGGTAGCATCGCTCATAATAAAAGACGGTGCCGTTTGCGGCGTAACCCTCGCCGGCGGCAAACAAATAACCGCCAAAACTGTGATTGTGGCCACCGGAGGGCTCAGTTATCCGCAAACCGGGTCAGATGGTGACGGATATCGGTTTGCCAAAATCGCCGGCCACAGCATTGTTGCGCCAAAGGCTTCACTTGTGCCGCTTGAAACGGTTGAAAGCTGGCCGAGCGATGCGATGGGCCTCTCGCTGAAAAATGTTGCACTCACCGCGCGCGATGAAAGCGGCAAGGTTTTATATTCAGAAAACGGTGAAATGCTCTTTACACACTTTGGTCTTTCAGGGCCTTTGGTGTTATCAGCCAGCGCGCACCTGCGTGACTATGAGCACAACCGCTATCAGATCAGCATTGATTTAAAACCGGCTCTTGCACCGGAGCAGCTGGATGCGCGCATTCTGCGCGATTTTGCTGAAGAGGCAAACAAAGACTTTGTGAACAGTTTAGACCGTTTGCTGCCAAAAAAACTGATTCCCGTTATTGTTTCGCTCTCGGGCATTGCGCCGCGCAAAAAGGTGAACGAAATTACAAAAGAAGAACGGCAGACGCTGGCTAAACTCCTTAAAAACCTGACGCTGACCGTGAAACGCCCCCGCCCCATTGCAGAGGCTATCATCACCGCCGGCGGTGTTTCGACCAAAGAACTTGTGCCTAAAACAATGGCATCCAAAAAACTTGCGGGGCTCTATTTTGCCGGTGAGGTCATTGACCTTGATGCTTACACCGGCGGATACAATCTGCAAATTGCCTTTTCTACCGGCTATCTGGCAGGTAAAAGTGCGGCCGAAGCCATTTTTAACATTGAGTAACTCTTGAAAGGAGTATCTATGGAACTCATCGAAACAAAACAAGAACAGGAACGCGCCGTTTTAGCCGGTGTGCATACTGGCAGTGGCGACCCTTTAAAAGATACAACCGAAGAATCGATTGCTGAACTTTCGCGCTTGGCTGAAACTGCCGGCGCCGAAACCGTTGGTGTTTTAATTCAGAACCGCCCCAGCCCTGAAAACGCTACCTATTTAGGCGAGGGCAAGGTTGAAGAACTGCTCACAGCCTGTAAGACGCTTGAGGCAACCATGGTTATTTTTGACAGCGAACTTTCTCCCATTCAGCTCAAAAACCTGGAGAAAATTCTCGGTCTGCGCGTGATTGACCGCAGCATGCTGATTTTAGATATTTTTGCCCGCCACGCGCTTTCTCGTGAGGGTAAAATTCAGGTGGAACTGGCGCAACTGCGCTATATGCTCCCCCGCCTTATGGGCATTGGCACACAGCTTTCGCGCTTGGGTGCCGGCATTGGTACGCGCGGCCCCGGTGAAACACGGCTTGAAACTGACCGTCGCCACATCCGCCGCCGCATTCATCATCTGCAGGAGGCGCTTTCTGAAGTTCGCAAACACCGTGAACTGCTCCGCGCGGGCCGCAAAAACGAAAAAGCCATTACGGTTGCGCTGGCAGGCTACACCAACGCCGGTAAGTCTACCTTATTAAATATATTAACCGGCGCCGAGGTATATGCCGAAGACAAACTTTTTGCAACGCTAGACCCCACTGTGCGCGGTTTTGGGTTAGAAGACGGCAGAAACATTCTGATGATTGACACCGTTGGTTTCATCCGCAAACTGCCCCACCACTTGATTGAGGCTTTTAAATCTACGCTTGAGGAGATTGCACTCGCCGATGTAATTGTGCATGTGGCAGATGGCTCAAACCCCGAATATCTGCAGCATATTCAGGTGGTCAGCGGCATTTTATCTGAACTCGGTGCAGGTGATAAGCCGGTGGTGCTGGCGTTTAACAAAGCCGATGCCAAGCCGGACGATTTAGAACTGCCCGCTTCTCTCCCCGGCGTCAGCAAAACGGTTTCTATCAGCGCAAAAACCGGCATAGGTCTTTCTAACCTGATAGATGCCATTGCCGAAGTCGCCCCCGGAAAAAAGCAGGCCTTCACTTTAAAAATTCCCTTTGCACAGGGTGCTCTCTTATCAGAACTTCACGAGAATCACCCCGTTTTAAAGGAAGAATATGAACCTGACGGCACGCTGGTTGAGGGGCTTTTAGATGCTAAAGAATATAAC
>JAZRUU010000141.1:0-3080 GCA_045652725.1 Clostridia bacterium
ATATTATTAAAGAATATTTTGATGCCGAATATGCTGGTGCTGACTGTTCGCTGTGCTACCGTGATGCTTTTGAACTTTTGGTTGCAACGCAGCTCGCGGCACAATGTACCGATGCCCGCGTGAACCTTGTAACACCGGGGCTTTTTGCAAAGTTCCCCGATGTTAAGGCGTGTGCCGAGGCAGATATTTCAGAGATGGGGGTTGCGGTAAAATCCACCGGTTTTTATCACAACAAAGCGCGCAACTTAATTGCCTGCGCGCAAAAACTGCTTTCAGACTTTGGCGGCATTGTTCCGCAAACGATGGAAGAACTCCTCTCGCTCCCCGGTGTCGGCCGCAAAACGGCCAACCTGCTTTTGGGTGATGTTTTCGGCAAACCGGCCATTGTGGTTGATACCCACGCCAAGCGCATCACCTACCGCTTGGGTTTGACAAAGAACACAGACCCGACAAAAATTGAAATGGATTTAAAAAAGATTCTGCCGCCTGAGTATGGCAGCACCTTCTGCCATCAACTTGTCTACCACGGCAGGGCGCTCTGCACGGCGCGCAGCCCCAAATGCGCCTTATGCGGTCTTACAGCCGTTTGCGAACATTATAAAAAGACGGTAAAATAAAGTGAGGTAACCCTATTGAAAACCAGACTTGATATTTTGTTAACAGAAAGAAATTTAGCAGAAAGCCGTGAAAAGGCAAAGGCCATCATTATGACCGGCATTGTGTATGTGGATAACCAGAAATGTGATAAGCCGGGCACAATGGTCAGCGATGACCAAACTGTTGAGGTACGCGGCAAAACCCTGCCCTATGTGAGCCGCGGCGGCTTAAAACTCGAAAAGGCAAAAGAGGTGTTCGGCCTTTCATTTGCCGACAAAATTTGTATGGATACCGGCGCTTCAACCGGCGGTTTCACCGACTTAATGCTGCAAAACGGAGCGAAAAAAGTGTATGCCGTTGATGTTGGTTACGGTCAACTTGCCTGGAAACTCAGAACCGATGAGCGGGTTGTGAATTTAGAGCGCACGAACATTCGCAATGTGACAGAAGAAGTTGTTCCCGAACCGCTTGATTTTGCCTCAGCAGATGTTTCTTTCATTTCGCTTTATCATGTCATTCCTGTTGTGTTTGAAAGATTAAAAGAAAGCGGCACGGCTGTTTTCTTAATCAAACCACAGTTTGAGGCAGGCAGAGAAAAAGTCGGCAAAAAAGGCGTGGTTCGTGACCCTGCCGTGCATATAGAGGTGATTGAAAAAATCTTTACCCTCGTTATCGAGCAAGGTTTTGGTGTTTTAGGGCTTGACTTTTCACCCGTGAAAGGACCTGAAGGCAACATTGAATATTTAATTTATTTACAAAAAAATGCCGAATCGGTCATTTCACCTGATGTTGTGCCGACCGTGGTAGAAAATGCGCATAACTCTTTAAATTAAGGATAAAAAAATAAGGCTATGACATCATAGCCTTATTTTTTTATCCTCATTTTAAATGTAAGAGCTTCTCTGCATTTTTGTGCAGAATTTTTTCAAGCAACTCTTCACCCAGGTCAAGGTTTTGCATCGCCTTAACATCTGCCGCAAAGTCTCCCCAGGGAAAATCAGTTGCAAACAGAATTTTGTCGGCGTTGTGGCTTTTAAGCATTTTTGTCAGCAAGTCTTTGTCAGTGTATAGCGCTGAGCAGGATGTATCAATATACACATCCCTGCCAATCAAATGCGCCATTGATTCCTCCGCCATCTGAAATCCGCCCATATGCGCAAAAACCACTTTCTCACCCGAAAACAGCCCAAGGGTTTTTGCAATGTTTTCAGGCGCGGCATGAACGGGATGCGGCAACCCCAAATCAAGGCCCGTGTGAAAAAGCAGCACAAAACCGCGTTTTAAAATGGCTTCATATATGGGTTGCATAGCCGCATCATCAATAAAAAATTCCTGATAATCAGGGTGCAGTTTAATGCCCAAAATGCCGGCATCCTGCAAGCGGTCAAGTTCATAGTCAAGGTTCTCTGCCTGCGGATGCACGCTGCCAAAGGCAATAAAATCTTCGCTTTGGTTACACAAAATAGCAAAGTCATTCACCTTTTGCATTTGACGGGGATTGGTAGCAATATTCTGCAAAACAGCACAGGTAATGCCGCTTTGTTGCATTTTTTCGCGTGTGTTTTTTGCCGTTCCGTCTGAATGCGGCTCAAGGCGCGACCGTTCAGAGAGAAGCGGAATCGTTTTTGCGGCTAAAACATCAGGAAAAATATGAACATGAAAGTCTATTATCATTTTCTCACCTTACACGCTGTAAATCAAATCATCATAGGTCGGAATCGGCCAAAATTCTCTGCCCACAATGGTTTCAAGTTCATCAGCATATTTTCTGATGTCATTCATAGCCGTCACAAGCAAGTCACGCGCAAAGGTCGCAAATGCTATGTAATCTTCTCCGAACTTTTCGGCTTTGAGCGTCGCCAATTCGAGTTTTTTGGTGGCTCTGTGGAGCATTGAGATGCCGTTTGTTACACGGCGAAGCGTTTCTTCGGCCGGCAAAACATCAAAGCCCTCGCCCACCGCTCTCACATTCACAATCGCCTGTGCGGTTTTATCGGCAAACGAGAGGCAGGCAGGCATAATCTGGCGGTTAATCATCTGCAAGAGTGTGTTTGCCTCAATGCAAACAATTTTCGCATATTTATCCATTTTAATTTCATAACGCGCACGCAGTTCTGTTTCAGAATAAACATGGTGTTTTTCAAAAACACGAATGGATTCGGGTGCAACAAAAGCAGCATAAGAGTCAACCGAGTTGTTAATGTTAGGCAGGCCTCTGCGTTTTGCTTCGGCAATCCATTCATCGCCATAGCCATTGCCGTTAAAAATAACGCGTTTATGCTTTTTAATAATTTCAGAAAGCACAAGGTGCAGTTCTTTATCAAAATTCTCTGCCTTCTCCAAACGGTCAGCAATGGTGCAGAAAGCATCAGCAACAATGGTGTTTAAAACCGTGTTAGGCCCTGCAATTGAGGCCGAAGACGGCACCATTCTGAATTCAAATTTATTGCCGCTGAAGGCAAAGGGAGATGTTCTGTTTCTGT
>JAZRUU010000142.1:0-1946 GCA_045652725.1 Clostridia bacterium
AACGGAGGAAAAATTATGAACACAGTTAAAGAAAAAAGTCCCGATTATCTCGTTTTGGTGAACGGAGATAACAGGCTGCCCGAATGTTTTGAAAACACGGTGAACATTATCCCGGTTGAAAATTCTGTTGGCGACAAATATCAGATTGAAGAAAAAACCTATGAGGCATTTTTGCGCCTTCGTGATGACCTGTTGAAAAATGACGGTATTCAAACCGAACTGATTTCGGTTTACAGAACCATTCCGCAGCAGGAGGCAACCTTTGAGAGATATTTACAAAAATTCGGTCTCGAATATGCCAATACATATGTTGCAAAGCCCGGCCACTCTGAACACCATACGGGTCTTGCCATTGATGTCGGCATTATGGTAGACGGCACCCTCACCCGCACCGTTGAAGAACTGTTAGGTGTTAACGATTTATTTAAAATTGTTCAGGCAAAGCTGCCGCAATATGGCTTTATTTTGCGCTATCCTGCCGGTAAGGAATCCGTTACCAAAATCGGGTATGAGTCGTGGCACTTCCGCTACATAGACTCGCCTGAAATTGCAAAAAGCATAACCGAGCAGGGTATTTGTTTTGAAGAATATTGGGAGAAAGCATAAAGTTACTTTTTTGCATTAAAAAACAGGGTTACACCGCTGAATGGTCAACGGTGTAGCCCTGTTTTATTTTTTGTTTTTTTGAATAGTCTTTTAATTCTTTTTTTCAAAATGCTTATCTGATACTGCCATTCATATTGCGGAAAGCAAAGCAGATAGTAATCGCATTCATCACAGCAACATTGATAGCCTTCGTGTTCGCCGTTTCCCAAACATTTGCGCCCTTGCCATGATGGTTTAAGCGGGGTTTTTGACTTTTATTTAAAACTGTTTGCATATTGTTTTGGTGTGATGCCCATATGCCTTTTAAACACATTGATAAAGTAACTCAGGTCATTAAAACCGCAGGTTAAGGCAGTGTCTGTCACTGTGGCGCCGGCCAGCAACATTTCGCAGGCGGCCTCAACACGGTAGGCGGTGATATATTCTATTGGTGTTTGCCCTGTAACTTCTTTAAAAAAGCGGCAAAAATAGTTCGGGCTCATAGAGCAGGCTGATGAAAGAGAGTCGAGCGTGATGGTTCGCGGATAGTTTTCTTCAATAAAACTGATGGCGGTTTTAATCTGGTCAATGCGATAGTCTGTGGTGTTTTGGGTGATGTTTTTTTGCTCGCTGATGGCTTCGGCAATCAGAGAATATAAACTCCCCACCACCTGAAACTCATAGCCGGGAAAGGGATTTTTAAGCCCCTCAAAAATCAGATTCACCTTTTCATCGTTGCAAAAAAATACAGGTTTATTCAACTTGCGCTTCACTTCGGTTCGGTGTTGCAGGGTAGAATAGAGCACCGTGGGCGCAAACACCGCACATTCATACACGCAGTTTTTTGCTTCGGCGCTGTGGATAATGCCGCCGGGGATTAACAGGCTTTGCCCCTTTTTCATTTCATAAGAAAGGTTGCCGAGTTGCATAATGAGAGTGCCCTCTACAATGCGGTCGAGTTCCACATCACTGTGCCATTGGGCTCGCATCTGATAGCGGGGGTGATTTTTGTCAATGTGGTAAAAACTGATGGGAAAGTGCGGTGTGCCCCGTCTTTCTACTTCGTGGAAAAAGGTTTGTTTCAATTTTTTCACTCCAAAGGTAAAATTCTTATGATTTATTATAACATATACAAGTTAAAAATGCAAATATCGTAGGATTTTACAACTTTTGCATATGATTTTACTAGATTTTTTTGAAAAAATGTATTATAGTTAAATATAGAAATTATCCGGGAGGCGTTTTTGTGAAAGTAAAAGAAATTAACTATGACGCAAAAACCGTAATGAACAACGGTTTTCCTAAAATCAAAAAACTGGGTGCCATTAACCCCAACGGTGAGATGACACCGTTTGTGTGGA
>JAZRUU010000143.1:0-3675 GCA_045652725.1 Clostridia bacterium
GTGATACCCTGTGTGACCCTGCTCATCCGATTATTCTTGAGTCTATGGAATTCCCTGACCCCGTTATTCGTGTCGCAATCGAACCGAAAACTAAAGAGGGCCAAGAGAAGATGGGTATCGCTCTGGCAAAGCTTGCTGAAGAAGATCCCACATTCCAGACCTATTCTGACGAAGAAACAGGTCAGACCATCATCGCCGGTATGGGTGAGCTTCATCTTGAAATCATTGTTGACAGATTGCTCCGTGAATTTAAGGTTGAAGCAAATGTAGGTAAGCCTCAGGTTTCCTACAAAGAAACCATCCGCAAGTCGGTTGATATTGAAAACAAATACGCTAAGCAGTCCGGTGGTAAAGGTCAGTACGGTCATGTTAAGATGATTGTTGAACCGTTAGAAGCCGGCAGCGGTTACGAATTTGTTAACAAAATTGTCGGTGGTGCTATTCCTAAGGAATATATCCCCGCTGTTGATGCCGGTGTTCAGGGCGCTATGCAGTCCGGTGTGCTGGCAGGCTACAATGTTGTAGATGTTCGCGTTACTCTGTATGACGGTTCCTACCACGAAGTTGACTCTTCTGAAATGGCGTTCAAGATTGCCGGTTCTATGGCATTCAAAGATGCCTGCCGCAAGGGTGACCCCGTGCTGAAAGAGCCCATCATGCAGGTTGATGTTATCGTTCCTGAAGAATACATGGGCGATGTTATGGGTGACTTAAACTCCCGTCGTGGCCAGATTCAGGGTATGGAAGCTCGTCCCGGTGCACAGGCAATTGCTGCATTTGTGCCCCTGTCTGAGATGTTTGGTTATGCAACCGACCTGCGTTCTAAAACACAGGGTCGCGGTCAGTACACCATGCAGCCCAGTCACTACGAAGAAGTTCCCAAGAGCATTCAGGAACAGATTATTTCCAACAAAACCAAAAACGAAGGTTAATGGAAAACTTTTAGGAAAAATACTTGATTTTTCCATCAAAAAAAGGTACAATAAATGTATCGCATACTAAAAATTATTAAATTAAAAAAATAGGAGGCTAACAATAATGGCTAAGGCTAAATTCGAAAGAAACAAACCGCACGTTAACATTGGTACCATCGGTCACGTTGACCATGGTAAGACCACTCTGACCGCTGCTATCACCAAGACTCTGAGCTTGACCGGCGGCGCAGAATTCAAAGCTTATGATCAGATCGACGGTGCTCCCGAAGAGAGAGAAAGAGGTATTACCATTTCTACCGCTCACGTTGAGTACGAAACCGCTACCAGACACTACGCACACGTTGACTGCCCCGGACATGCTGACTATGTTAAGAACATGATCACCGGTGCTGCTCAGATGGACGGTGCTATCTTAGTTGTATCTGCTGCTGACGGCCCGATGCCCCAGACCAGAGAACACATCCTGCTGGCTAGACAGGTAGGCGTTCCCTACATCGTTGTTTACATGAACAAAGCTGACCAGGTTGACGATCCCGAACTCTTAGAACTGGTTGAAATGGAAATCAGAGAACTGCTGAACGAGTATGAATTCCCCGGCGACGACACTCCGATCGTTGTTGGTTCTGCTCTGCAGGCTCTGGAATGCGCAGGCAGCGATAACAGCGCTCCTGAATACGAATCCATCATGAAGCTGATGGAAGCAGTTGACTCTTACATTCCTGAACCGGAAAGAAAGACTGACCTGCCCTTCCTGATGCCCGTCGAAGACGTATTCTCCATCACCGGTCGTGGTACTGTTGCTACCGGTCGTGTTGAAAGAGGTACTCTCTGCGTGAACGACGAAGTTGAACTCGTAGGTTTAGTTGACGAAGTTAGAAAGATCGTTGTTACTGGTGTTGAAATGTTCAGAAAGCTTCTGGATCGCGCTGAAGCTGGTGACAACATCGGTGCTCTGCTCCGTGGTGTTCAGAAGAACGAAATCGAACGTGGTCAGGTTCTGGCTAAGCCCGGTTCCATCCAGTGCCACACCCAGTTCAAGGGCGAAGTTTACGTTCTGTCCAAGGAAGAAGGCGGCCGTCATACTCCGTTCTTCAACAACTACAGACCCCAGTTCTATTTCAGAACAACTGACGTTACTGGCGTAATCAAACTGCCCGAAGGCGTTGAAATGTGCATGCCTGGCGATAACGTTTCTATGGAAGTTGAACTGATCACTCCGATCGCTATCGAAGAAGGTCTGCGTTTCGCTATCCGTGAAGGCGGCAGAACCGTTGGTTCCGGCGTTGTTTCCGCAATCAACAAATAATTAATCGCTTTCGTAAGAAGCCGAAAATCTCGCGATTTTCGGCTTCTTTTTTTATTCCATATCCACTTTTTTTGCAATATTTTCAATATATTCTGCTACAACAGTAACCTCTATTGTGTCTTCATCCAACACCGTGTGCTGCATTCTGACCTCTTTCTTTTGGCCGTTTGGGGCAGCCATTTCGTCAAGCTCGGCCTCAAGTTCAAGCCTGCCACTTTCCGCCATGCTCTGCGGCTCCATTTTTTCATAGGTAACATTCGTTTCGCGATAGGTCCTTCGGGTTAATCCTAAACCCAAATCCCAACCAAAAAGCGTCGCTTTTTCCTCATGTACCTCTGCAGAATGCGACGCAAATGAGGGTTCTTGCTTTATAAATAAATTGACATCCATACCAAATAAGTGCAAGGTGTATTTTCGCTCCACTCGGCCCGTTTCACTAATGACGGGTTGCCATAGCGAAAAAGCCTTGCTTTTTTCATACCACACGCGGGCATAAATTTCAGCATCGGCCTGCACCTTTTGCGGCTCAACGCCTTTTTCACTGAGAATTAAACCGCTGACTAAAATATCTCCCTGCTGCACCGTATCGCCCAGCGCCACCATTGGCGTGCCACCCTTTACAATCATAGAGTCTATCACCCCGTCGCGTTCTGCTACGAGATTGCAAAAATCATTCTTGTCAAACATTTCAGGGCGCGGCACGCGTTCCTTTACCTCTACCGTAACCCGCGAGCCACTCTTATCGGCCCAGAGCCACGCAAGTTCCGGCATTTTTAAAAGCATTTGATTCTGCAGTTTTTTCTCATCCAGTTTTGGCCGAAAAACTCCCACTTTCAGTCCGCATTCTGCCAGCGTCTCCCTGACAACACGAGCTGAAACCCGCTGACAGCCAACAATTTCAATTTTCCATATAAACTGATTCAAAATAATTAAAAACAGAAAAAAGAAAACGATGCCAAACAAAAAAACCTTTCGTTTTTTAAGTTGTTTCAACATCACGGGCAAGCCGCATTTTTTAACAATTTTAACCTGCACATTTGTCTTTTTTGCCACTTTAGGTAACAGACAAAACCCCCGGTTGCTGATGCAACAACGAACCACCGTTTGCGAATGGGGAAATACATTCCAAATCAAAATATGCCGGCCGGCACAGGCATTAAAAAACCGCTCGGGATACCGCCCCGAAACGGTAATAACCAAATAACCGCGCAAATACTGAAGAAAACGCGCAAAAAACATAACATAACTCCTTTACTCACCCAAGCCAACGCTGTGAATTGTTCCCCGCACTAAAATCTCATCATCGGTAATGGCAACAATCTCCAGTTTCTGACCAAGCACGCGTATTAAATACTCACGACTCCGCAACAAAATCTCATTTGGGCCAAATCCCTCAAGGCTTTTATAATTTTCAACCGCAAGTTCACGGTTATC
>JAZRUU010000144.1:0-8399 GCA_045652725.1 Clostridia bacterium
CTGAAATGATAAGACCGTCTGGCGAAAGCGATGAAAGTTCAGAAAGATAGGCGGGCAATGCCTTCATATCTTCGTTATGTGGAATTATGTTTACCGCAATATATAACTTTTTATTTTTTGCAAGGGTTAACTCCCTCGCTCTTTTTAAGTCATCATCTGAAAAGTTTTTTGCCGCCGTTCGCATTGAGAAGGCTTCTCCACCGGCATAAACGGCATCAGCACCAAACGCTATGGCTGTTTTTAATCTGTCAAGACTGCCGGCAGGCGCCAACAATTCCGGTTTTTTCATGTTTTGCCCCCTCCTTTTATGGTTTTTTCTTGAGTTGCATCATAATGTCAGATGCAATAGTTTCGGCATCAAGGCCGCAAAGGCGATAGAGTTCTGCCACGCTCCCCTGCGGAACAATGCCATTTCTATGTGCTTTAATTAAAAGATTGGCTTTTTCTAAAACAGAATGCACCTTTTGCCCGATGCCACCCTGATATACGCCATCTTCTACAGTCACCAGCAATGTGTGTTTTGCTGCAATGTCTCTGATGGCAGATTCATTCAGCGGGCAAAGGGTTCTTAAGTTCACAACCGTGGCAAAAACGCCCGATTGTTCTAAAATTTCTGCCGTTTCCATTGCGGTTTTCAGCATATGACCGCAAGATACTATCGCAACCGGATTGCCGCCTCTCACAACATCGGGCATACCGACACTAAAAGGTGCGCCGTTATAATCAAAATGCATATGCCCGCGCGGATAGCGAATGGCAATCGGACCGTTGTGTTTTAAAAGCGCATAGTGAAGCATTTCAAACAGTTCTGCATCATTTGCCGGTGAGAGCACGGTCATATTCGGCAGATGAGATAAAAACGCCAAATCATAAATACCCTGATGGGTTTCACCGTCTTCACCCACAAGGCCGGCGCGGTCAACACAGAAAACAACCGAAAGGTTCTGCAGGCAAACATCGTGCAATACCTGGTCATAGGCTCGTTGCAAAAACGATGAATAGAGAGCAACAACAGGGCGCAAGCCACGCTTGGCAAGACCTGCGGCAAAGGTAACTGCGTGTTGTTCGGCAATGCCCACATCAAAAAAACGGTCAGGAAAGGCTGATGCAAACTCAGAAAGGCCCGTTCCATCTGTCATTGCGGCCACAACGGCACAAATCTTATCATTTTTTGCGGCAAGTTTTGTCAAGGTTTTTCCAAACACGGCAGAATAGGAAGTGTTGCCCAAGCCACAATCCCCTGTTTCTACCTGAAAAGCACCCACACCGTGAAAAGCCGAGGGCTTATCTTCAGCATATTTATAGCCTTTGCCTTTTTTGGTTTTAACATGAATTAAAACCGGTGCCGAAATATTTTGTGCACGCTCTAAAATGTGGCACAAAAACGGCAGATCGTGCCCGTCAATCGGGCCGAGGTATGTAAAGCCCAAATCGTCAAACACCGTGCTCGGCAAAAACAAATGTTTAAATGAATCTTTTGCGTTTTTTAAAATTTTTATAAGGGGCTTACCCACACGGGGCAAACGCTTGATGCCCTTTTCTAAAAACGATTTTAATCTGAAATATCCGGGGCGGGTTCTGAGGCGCGTTAAATAACGCGAAAGGCCGCCCACATTTTTGGCAATCGACATTTCATTATCGTTTAAAATCACAATAAAATTTTTATGATATGTTCCCGCATCATTGAGTGCCTCAAAAGCAAGGCCGCCCGTTAGCGCACCGTCTCCAATGACGGCCACCGTTTTTTTATTGTCACCCAAAAGGTCAGAAGCACGCGTCATACCCAGAGCCGCCGAAACAGAGGTTGAAGAATGGCCGGTATTATAAACATCAAACTCACTCTCGCTGCTTTTGGGAAAACCAGAAAGACCGCCAAACTTCCGAAGGGTGTCAAACTGCTCGCGCCGGCCGGTTAAGAGTTTGTGCACATAGGTCTGATGCCCCACATCCCAAACAATGCCATCGCGCGGTAAATCAAGGGTTTTAAACAAAGCCAGCGTTAACTCAACAACGCCAAGATTAGACGCCAGATGCCCACCGGTTTTGGCCACAGAGTGAATCAGATATTCGCGGATTTCAGCCGCAAGAGAATTAAGTTCGGAATAAGATAATTTTTTGACATCTTCCGGTGACTTTATCTGCTCTAAAAGCGGATACATCTTCATCACTCCTCTCTTACAGAATCGCTGGTTTTTCACAAAAAATGCAAAAAGCACTTCATTATACAATCATACTATTTTATTTTACCACATTTTTGCTCTTTGGTAAAGAGAAAATGCTATTTTTCTCCGTCTTTTTTTGATTTTTTATCTTTTTTAAAGATTTCATAAAGTCCCATTGCAAACAAAAAGATTCCAAAGGCACGCCGAAGCAAGCCGGCTTCTAAAACTCCGGCTAAAAGCGCACCGCCAACCGCTCCGAAAACGCCCGATGCAATCACCGGCACAGCAATGGAAAAGTTCACCGATTTATTTTTAATATGCACCCAGAGAGAAACCACCGCCGTCGGGATAAAATACAAAAGATTTACGCCCTGAGCCTCGTGCTGGGCAACATTTAAAAAAATTGCAAGCGCAGGAATCAGAATCGTTCCGCCGCCAATGCCCATACCGCTGATAACGCCCGAAACAAGACCAATTAAAACAGCAATCATCAGCCCACCACCATTCTTACTGCCGCAAGCAGCATAAAAGCACCGAAGATTTTACGGATTACGGATCCCGATAGTTTTTTAAGGAGTTTTGCGCCCAAAAGTCCGCCCGCCACTCCGCCGATTGCGGTTTTAATTGCAAGTGCATAAGGCAAATGATTCCGCCCGCCATAAAAAAACAGGCTTACAACGGTAAAAAACAAAATGACCAAAATAGCCGTTGCGTGTGAGGTGTGCTCGTCCTGATCCAAAAATCCTTCAAAAAATGGCACAATCACCGTGCCGCCGCCGCTGCCGAAAAGCCCATTAAAAAAGCCGGCAAGAAATCCGCCGGCTGTCAAAAGAAATGTTTTGTTTTTCAATATTTTTTTCATACATAGCTCCGTTTCTGCGCCGGCTTTAACCTGCACAAAGATTACAGAACTAGTATTTGTAAAAAAGACATTTTTTAACCGCTTAAGCTTCAATTTCATCAAGATTAAGCTGAAGCAATTTTGAAACGCCCTTTTCCTGCATGGTAACACCGTAAATCACATCGGCACTCTCCATTGTGCCGCGGCGGTGCGTTACCAAAATAAACTGTGTTTTGCGGCTGAAACGCTTAATAAAGTCAGCATAACGATACACATTATTTTCATCAAGCGCCGCTTCAATTTCATCCAAAAAGCAGAACGGCGTAGGTTTAATACGCAAAATAGCAAACAAAAGCGCAATGGCCGAAAGGGCACGCTCACCGCCCGAAAGCAGTGAAAGGCTCTGCAGTTTTTTGCCGGGCGGCTGAACATTGATGCTGATGCCGCACTCTAAAATGTTCTCCTCATCTTCTAAAATCAAATCGGCATTGCCGCCGCCAAACAGTTCGGCAAAAGTTGTTTTAAAGTGTTGGTTAATTTTGTCAAACTGCTCTTTAAACTGCTTTTTCATAACCGTTTGCATTTCTTCAATAATCTTAATCAAATCGCGCTTTGCTTTCTGCAAATCGTCACGCTGATTGGTCAAAAATTCGTAGCGTGTGCTAACGGTTTTAAGTTCTTCAATAGCATCCACATTCACATTGCCAAGGTCACGGATGCGGCTGCGGAGTGACGAAATTTTCTTCGAAATTTCGCCATCTGTGCCAAGGTCATCACGGCGGAGTGTTTCTGCCTCTGAAAACGGCATTTCATATTCATCCCAAAGCCGCAGAATCGCCGCTTCAGACTCTGTTTCAAGTTTTTCAAGTTGCCCCTCTAAACGGCTATATTCCGTTTTCAAGTCATAGACCGTTTCGCGGGTAGATTTTGAGTCTCCCTGCAGGGTTTTCAGTTCCTGCTCGCAATCCTGCCGTTGCTGGGTGATGATTGCCATTTTCTTTTTATAATCTGCAATTTCGCCCGAAAAATCGTGATTTTTGGCTTCTTTTGCGGCAATATCCTGCGCGTGCGCCCCATTGGTCTGTTCAATTTCTTTAATTTCATCAGCACGAAGAGCAATGTGTGTTGTGCTCTGCTCCATTTCCTGACGGATTGCATCCATCTTTTCTGTGCATTGCAACATCTCCTGCTGGCAGGCAGAAATTTTAAAGCCCTTTTCCATCAGCGCATCGCTCAATTTTTGTTTGCGGTTTAGAACCTGTTCCATTGCCTCTTCCAGCTCATTCACCGCGGCGCGTTTTGCCTGAATTTCGGCCTCAGCCTCTGCGAGTTGCTCTGCCGCCGCCAAACGGCGCGCATCCATTGAGCCTGCCTCTGCCTCGATTTCAGCAATGTCATGTAAAACATCGTTGATGGCGGCTTTCAAGGACGAAAGAATCAGTTCCTGATGTTCTCTGTCGCGAACAAGAAGCAGCAGAACCTCTTTGTTTTCACGGTGCACTTCAGAAAGTTTTGCGCGCTCTTCTGATAAATCAAGAATCTGCACCTCGAGCGCTTCTCTTTCTCGGCTCTGTTTTTTCAGGTCCTGCTCAAGGCGGGAAATATCCCCGGCCAGTTGTTGAATCTCCTGCTCACGGTCAAGCAATTGATTACCCTTTTGCAAAGAACCGCCGGCCATAGAACCACCGGGATAGAATGCCTCACCGTCAAGCGTTACAAGGCGGAGTGTTTGCTTGAATTTTCTTGAAACCAAAATTGCATGATCAACCGTGTCAATCACAATCGTTTTACCCAAAAGATTTTTCACAATGCCGTCATAACGGCTGTCACAAGTCACAAGGTCACTTGCAACGCCCACATAGCCCGGCTCGTTTTTCACCTTGCTTACATCAAGCACAGAACCGGAGACGGCAGAAATTGGCATAAAAGTAGCGCGACCGGCACCAAGTTTTTTCAAACAGTTAATGGCGGCCTTTGCATCTTCTTCGGTTTCAACAACAATGTTCTGCAAGGCACCGCCAATTGCCACGCCAATGGCCGTAGCATAGGCTTTATCAACAGAAATGAGTTTTGAAACCGGGCCATATATCTTTGCACCCTTAAGCATACCGCTCTGGTGCTGTTTCATAATCTCTTTAACGCTCTTATAATACCCTTCAAAATTCTGCTCCATTTCAACGAGCAAATGATGGCGGGTTTTCTTTTGATTCAACAAAGAAAGCAATTCATTATCGCTCTCAAGTTGTGCATCAAGCCGGCTCTGCAGGGCATTTTCCTGCTCCTCCAAAACGGCAAGCCTGCTTTCAATTTCTGCCACAAAATCTGACTTTCTCTTGTGTTCAGAAACCATATCGCCGCCCTTTTTCTCTTGCTCTGCAAGTTCATTTTTGCGCTGCGCGAGCAGTTGTTTTAATTCTCTGCGGCGATTTTCAATATTTTGTTCTAACAAGGTAAGGTTTGAAAGGGCAATTTTGCCCTCCGATACCTTTTCAAATGCCTCGGTAAGTTGTTGTTGCAGAACTTCAACCTGCTCTGAACGGTCACCTGCGCTCTCATCAAAATTCGCAAGATCAGTTTCCAGCACCATCTGCTCCTGCTTGAGTTGCTCCAGCGCGGCTTTCAGTTCAACGAGTCGCTCTTCTTCTTTCTTTAAATTTTCTGCAAGCGCCTCTTTTGCGGCCTTTAAATCGGCAATTTCTGCTAAAATACGCTCGGCAAGGCGGCGGTTACCTTCAATGGTGCTTTTTAAAACTTCAATTTCGCGCTGGCCAATCACTGCACCCTCTTCAGCCGCGCGCATAGCCGCCTCACACGCCGTCATCTCGGCTGCAAGTTCTTCAAAGCGAATGTAACACTGCTCCTGCGCCCCCTCGGCGTGCGAAAGTTCTGCCTGCACCTTTTCTAAATGGGCCGCAGCCGTCGCAATTTTTTCTTTTAAAACCACCGATTGGGTTTTGCTGCGGTCAACCACGCGCAAGGCGCTGTTAACATCAAACAAACGGAGTTCATCGCGCAGGGTCAGATATTTTTTTGCCTTTTCGGCCTGTTGTGTGAGCGGGCCGATTTGCACCTCAAGTTCACCGATGATGTCTGCCACACGGTCTAAATTTTCATCGGTGTGCTTGAGTTTTCGTTCTGCATCTTCTTTGCGGTAACGATATTTTGAAATACCCGCCGCCTCTTCAAAAATTTCACGACGGTCTTCAGATTTGTTTGAAAGAATTTCATCAATCTTGCCCTGACCGACCATCGAATAACCGTCACGACCCAGGCCGGTATCCATAAAAATCTCGTGAATGTCTTTCAAACGGCAGGGCGCACCGTTAATTAAATATTGGCTTTCACCCGAGGCAAACACCTTTCGGGTAACAGCAACTTCATCAAATGAAACATTAAAATGGCGGTCGCGGTTATCAAGGGTCAGGGTTACTTCGGCAAAGCCCAGCTTTTTTCTTGTTTGGGTGCCGTTAAAAATAACATCCTCCATTTTGCTGCCGCGAAGGGTTTTTGCGCTCTGTTCGCCTAAAACCCAACGAACCGCATCAGAGATGTTACTCTTACCGCTTCCGTTCGGCCCAACAATTGCCGTAATGCCCTCACTAAATGAAAGCTCAATCGCATCGGCAAAAGATTTAAACCCCTGCATTTTCAGCCCTTTTAAATGCATACCATTTACCTAAACCTTTCTGACGCTTTATGCAAAGCATCATCATTTCACAGAACAGAAGAATTCGCCAAAGGGAATGTTTTCACTCTGTTCTACCGTAATTTCATTTATATCCAGTTCATCCATCAGTTTTTTAATGTTTTCGCGCTTTTGCCCCACCAAAACCGAAACAAACCGCGGGTGAGTTGTAACGCTTATCTTTTTGCCGCCAAGCGAAAGCATTTCTGTTTTCAGCCTTAAAAAACAATCACGCGATAAAACAAGTTCACCAAAAGCCGGGTGATACGGTCCGGCGCAAAGAGACTCCGGCTCTGTTTCAAGCAGCCCCATGCGAATCACATCAATGTTTGCATCCGCGAACATTCTGTAAATCACAGCGCATTGCTCCACTGCTTCATCAAGATTCAGCGGCGCATAACGATCGTTTAAAAATAATTCTGCAAGCGCCGTATCTTTTAAAACCAGCGTAGGATAGATTCGCACACAAACAGGCTTTAGTTCAATAAACTTCTGTGCGGTTTTAACGGCTTCTGCAAATGAGTCACCCGGCAGTCCAAGCATCATTTGTAAGCCGAGCCGGATGCCCGCGCTCTGAATCATCCGTGCGGCCGCCACGGTTTGCGCCGCCGTGTGACCTCTGTGAGAGGCAAAAAGCACCGCATCACACATTGATTGCGCGCCGAGTTCTACCGTGGTAACGCCAAAGCGTTTCAGGCGTGCTATAACCGTTTCGTCAATATAGTCAGGCCTTGTTGACAGGCGGATGCCATCGGCTTTTCCCTCTAAAACAGCCTTGTGTGCCGTTTCTAAAAATGCATCTTGCATCTCTTCCGAAATGCCGGTAAAACTACCGCCAAAAAAACCGATTTCAACAAAATCACCATCATTTTTCTGCCGCACACAGGCATCAATGATTGCCGCCGCTTTCTCCGGCGTCATCATATCTCTTTGGCCAGTAATGGCGCGTTGGTTGCAAAACAAACAATCCTGCGGGCAACCCAGATGAGGCACAAAAACAGGAACCGTTTTATGCTTGCCGCTCATCGCGTTTCTCCAAGTTTGGCAAGGGCATCTTTTGCGGCCATTTGCTCGGCATTTTTCTTGCTTGAGCCTTCGCCCTGCCCGAGCAACTGACCATCAACCGAAACATTCACATAAAACACCTTGCAATGATCAGGCCCCGATTCACCGGCAACCTCATAACAAATGGTGGCGTTGCCTTTCTTTTGTACCGTCTCTTGCAGAGCCGTTTTATAATCTGTAAAGGTTTTGCCGCTTACAGCCATCAAAATGGTGTCATAGAGTTGCCCTAAAAGCCATTCACGCGTGGCAGCAATGCCGCCATCTAAATAAATAGCCGCAATCAGAGCCTCAAACGCGTCTGCTAAAATTGAAGCACGCGTTCTGCCGCCCGAGAGTTCTTCACCTTTACCCAGAATAAGAAACTTGCCCAATTCAATCTCTGTTGCACAAGACTGCAACGAGCGTTCACAAACAATGGTTGCACGCGCTTTTGTCAAAGCGCCCTCAGGTAGTTGTTTGTAATTTTCAAACAAATAGTTGCTGACAATCAGACTTAAGACCGAATCGCCCAAAAACTCAAGCCGCTCGTTATAATCAACCTTTTTGTTTCTGTTTTCATTGGCAAACGAACTGTGTGTGAGGGCTGTTTTAAGCAAAGAACTGTCTGTAAATTTATAGCCGATAATTTCTTCAAATTCTTTTAATT
>JAZRUU010000145.1:0-11816 GCA_045652725.1 Clostridia bacterium
TGTACTGTGACTTTATTGGCTGCTGCGGTGATGAAATCTTCAACCAGCTGGCTAAATGGCAGTCTATGAGTGCAGGCGTTCTGAAGATGCCGGTTATCATCCGCGTATCTGTTGGTTCTAAATACGGTGCACAGCACTCTCAGGACTGGACCAGCATGTGTGCTCATGTACCCGGCCTGAAAGTTGTATTCCCCGTAACTCCGTATGATGCTAAGGGTATTATGAACTCTGCATTAAACGGTACTGACCCCGTTATCGTATTTGAAAGCCAGAGAATTTATGATGTGGGCGAACAGTTCCACGAAGGCGGCGTTCCCGAAGGTTACTATGAAGTAGAAATCGGCGAACCCGACATCAAGAAAGAGGGTAAAGATGTTACCATCTTAACCATCGGTGCTACTCTGTACCGCGCTCTGGATGCTGCTAAAGAACTGGAAGAGAAATATGGCATTTCTGCTGAAGTTATTGATGCAAGAACCATCGTTCCTTTCAATTACGAAAAGGTATTAGAATCTGTTAAGAAGACCGGTAGAATCGTTCTGGCAAGTGACGCTTGCACCAGAGGTTCTGCTCTTAACACCATTGCACAGAACATTACCGAAATGGCATTTGATTACTTAGATGCTCCGCCGGTTGTTGTTGGTGCACAGAACTGGATTACACCTTGCTATGAACTTGATACTGCATTCTTCCCGCAGAAAGAATGGATTATCGATGCCATCCACGAAAAAATTCTGCCCCTGCCCGGTCATGTTTCAACAACAAACTTCACCGAAACAGAGCAGATCAGAAAGAACAAAATGGGTGTTTAATTAAAAATAAATACTGCATTTTAAGCGGAGCCCCTCGGGGCTCCGTTTTTTGTTGTAAAAAAAAGAAATTTATGGTATAATTGAAAATATATATAAATTTTTCTTGGCATAACTTGAACTATTACCAAAAATAAGCGGCAGCTAAACCTTATATCCCTTATAAAGTTTGAAATGTAAGGGATAAAAATGCTTCTCCCTTGAGGGAAAGGTGAGGTGTGATCCAAGTCGGTTCTAGTGAAAAAGAAAGGAAAAATATTATGAAGTACTTAGTAAACGCAAAAGGTGAAATTACAAAATTACACAATGAGGTTTATGTTGTAAGTGCAGATTCCAAAGAAGAAGCACAAGAAATTGCTACAAACAGGTTCAGAGAAGAGCATAACTCGATAAATGAAACTGTACAAATTCGGGCTTTTGGAAGCAGAAAAAGAAATGCATTGTTAGCTGTTTTGTTTATGAGTGTTGCAGTAATAATATCATTTATTCCGTTTGATAAGAGCTTTGGAATTTTTGGATGGACATGGTGGACTGAAAAAATTTCTTTGCAGGATGGAGGAATAATACCGATAATATTTGGGATCGTAGTATATTCTGTATTTATCATTAGATTAAAGGGGATAGAAGAATTAACGCAATCTTTTGCAGATATTGTATTATGCGTGTTAAGTATATTGTTATTTGCCTCTTTGTTTAATTTGGCATTGAATGGAGAAGCAGTTCTTGGATTGAGTGATTCGACTATGTATTTATTGTTGATTTTGGGTGCGTTTTTCTCTGTGGTAAAGGAAAAACTTGCAGCTGTAATTTGCGTTTTTATTGTTATGCTTGCTTCCTTGGGTAATATTATTGGATATAGCGATGCTATGGGCAATTGGAGCATAGTATATACTATGAGTGCGTTTTTGGGTTTTTTATTTCACTTTTCAATAGAGCCACAATTTTTAGCTTCTTTGCCTCAAATGGGGAAATTTTTAAAAAAACATGGAAATAATTTCAAGAGTGATGTTGTAGAAGCTGGCAAAGAGTTAAATGAAATTAAAAAGGCAGCAAGGAAGGCCAGTATAAAATAGTGTGCCATGTTCTCCGCCCAAAAAAGCCTTTGAGAAAACCAAAAATTTTTTGTCCCTAACTTGACAAAATCATAAAGTAGATTATATTAAATCTGATTTAATCATTAAAACCGTTAGTCTGGAGGTGTGATATGGCACCTGAACTGTATTTTGTTATGCTTGATAGTCTTCTTGATGAAGAAACATTTGAACGGCTGCTTTGCTTTGTTCGGGCAGATAAGAGAGCACGCATTGCAAAGCAAAAGATAAGGCAAAAGGCCGAAGCAATGCTCATTGGTGAAATTCTTGCAAAAAAAGTAATTCAAGAGAGGTTCGGCGTTGACTTTAACGAGCAGAAAATTGCCTGCACAGAACATGGTAAGCCTTATCTTTTAAACCACCCAGAAGTAAATTTTAACATCAGCCATTCAGGTAACTGTGTTGTTTGTGCGGTGTGTGATGTTCCCGTTGGTGTTGATGTTCAGAAAATTGAGAATGATCGCCCGCTTGTTGCCAGAAAAGTTTGCAACGAAAAAGAACTTGTACGACTTGAAAAATGCAGCGATTGCACCTCTGAATTTTATAGACTCTGGACGCAAAAAGAGGCCGTTTTAAAACTGAACGGAACAGGCATTGTATGCGGGGATATTAAAAACTGTCTTGAAAATTACAATGCCCGGTCGAAAAAAATTGAAGATTATTGGGTAAGCGTGGCGACCGAATTAGATTTTGGTGATTTTGAAATCATTACTTTTGAATGGAAGTTACAGTGCGCTAGATTGCTTGATTCTGAATGCAAAAATCATTGACGACACAGAAAAGCCGGCGTTTGACGGGCATGTTAGCATAAAAGACGGGAAAATGGTTGCGTTTGGCAGCCTTTTATGATATGCTTTAACAGTGATTGTGATTTAGATGAAAGTGATAAAAACTTACTGTTTGAGGAGGCTTTGTTATGCCGAAGAAAAACGAGATAATTTCTACTAAAAATGCAATGGAAGAAACAACCGGAGGAAAAGCAGAAAATAAAACCGACAAACAGCCTGTAAAAAATCAGACGAAGAAGGAAGAAAGTAACACAAACAAAGCCTTGCTGGGTTTTTCTCCCAGCAAAAAGGATGAATATTTTTTCGTCAGTTACAGTCGCGCAGATGCCGAACGCGTGGCGCCTTTCGCCTTGCATCTTCGTGCTCATGGCGTTCCTCTTTGGTATGATGAGGGGATAGAGTGGGGCGAGAACTGGTGGAGAGTGATTAAAGAAAAAATTCACAGTCAGAACCCGCAGAAAAAGTGTTTGGGCGTGTTTCTCTTTTTATCTGAAGCAACATTTAAAAAAGAGAACTCTTATGTTTTTCACGAATTTTACTGGGCCATTAACCAGGAAGATACAGCACTTAATGAAAAGTATTCCACAGGAACAGACGACTGGAAAATGAAAATTTTCCCTGTTTTTCTTGATGACCTGAATAGTTATACAATTGGTGTTCCTGAAGAGAACACGAAGATTCCCGAATATGTTCAAAAACGGGAGGGGCAGTGGCAGCAGATATATAAAACATGGCTTGATGATGTTCTTAAAATTCAGTATCAGGATGCCTATAACTATACTTATGATGTTGCAAATGGCAGAGGCGCGTATGAGGCTGTTTGCGGTTTGTTAGATAAATTTCCTGTTGCAATCAAACCGAAGAAAGTTCAGCAAACGAGCGGAAAAGTCAACCTTTCTGCCGAAATGGTGTTTGAAGGCTCTTATATAAAGAAAAGAAAAAAAGACTCCGAAGCAACCTATTCTGTAACCGGGAAAGGTGATGTTGTTATCACAGGGCAACCGGGCGGAAAGATAGTTGCGACTTATACCGGTGATGTTACCGGCGGTGAATTGACCGGAAAAGGCAAAATAACCTGGCCGGACGGCAATGAATATGTCGGTGAATTTTTCAAGGGCAAACGCCACGGCAGAGGCAAAACCACCTATCGTAACCAAGATGTGTATGAAGGTTTTTATTTCGAAGATAAAAAGCATGGCAAGGGTAGATACCAATATGCAAATGGCGATTGTTATGAGGGTGATTTTAAAGAAGGTAGTTTTAACGGTCACGGCGTCTTCACCTGGAAGAACAAAGATAAGTTTGACGGCAATTGGGAAAATGGTATACGAAAAGGCAAAGGCACATTGACCAAGGGAAAAGTTAAGAAAACCGCTAATTGGAGTGGCGACGACGGAGAAATTATATAAAAAGAGAAAAGATAAGAGGTGTTTTGATTGAAAATTTTGTTGCAGAGAGTGCTGGAGGCCCGCGTGCAGGTTAACGGTGAAACGGTTGGCGAAATTGGCAGGGGATATCTTTTGTTTCTCGGTGTTTCGGGCGAAGATACACGCGAGATTGCAGACAAAATGCTTGAAAAAATTTCAAAACTCCGCATTTTTGAAGATGAAAATGACAAAATCAACCTAAACCTTGAGCAAATTGGCGGCGAGGTGTTGCTGGTTTCTCAATTCACGCTGTATGCCGATTGCCGCAAAGGTAACAGGCCGAGTTTTACCAATGCGGGTAGTGCTGCGATGGCCGAGGAACTGTATGAATATGCCAAAGTTCGCTGCCGGGAATTGTTCGGCAAAGTTGAGTGCGGCATTTTTGGGGCTGAAATGAAGGTTTCAATTCTGAATGACGGCCCCTTTACGGTGATGCTTGACAGTAAGGAAATTTTATGAACAAGGAGAACAATAATGAGCAAACAAGAACTTGTTATAACAGAATCAAAAGCGCCGGGCTTTGTTGATGTTGATGGCTTTGAAAGTTGGCGTGTTGCCATTCTTAATGGTTGTGAGGCGCTTTATGAAGAAAACCGTCACGAAATGCAACGGCATTTAGAGACCGATGAGGTGTTTGTGCCGATTATGGGTGAAACGACCCTGCTTATTGGTGAAGACCGCAAGCGCTATGACCTTGAAATTGGTAAGGTTTATAATGTGCGCGTGGGTACCTGGCATGTTGTTTGCATGAAAGAGGGCGCTAAGGTTTTGGTTATTGAAAATGCCGGCACCGGTATGGAAAACAGCGAGGTTGTCCCCTTTGAGTAAGAAACACTTTTTTGTGGAGGTAAAAGATGGCGCGCACGGTTGATATGACACAGGGTAGCCCCGCGAAACTGATTATGCGTTTTGCAATCCCTTTGATTATTACAAATCTCGGGCAACAATTTTATATGATGGTTGATGCCGCAATTGTCGGTCGCGGTGTGGGTGTTCGCGCCCTTGCCGCCGTTGGCTCTGCCGATTGGAGTTATTGGCTGATTCTGTGGGCGGTAACATCTCTGACTCAGGGGTTTTCTATTTTTGTGTCACGCTCGTTCGGCGAGAAGAACTATCGTGATATGAATAAAACCATTGCCATGTCGGTGTTGCTTTGCGCGGTAATTGGTGTGTTTTTCACAGTGGCCGGCCTGCTTGCAGCACGGCCGACGCTTGTTTTGCTTGAAACCCCCGCCGATATTTTGGGCGATGCAACGGTCTACCTTGTAACGATGATTGCCGGCACGCTGGTGGTTACGGCTTATAATCTGGCCTCCTCTGTTATGCGCGCTTTTGGTGACGGCCGCTCGCCGCTTATTGCGGTGGTTGTTGCGGCTGTTTTAAACATAGGTCTTGACCTTTTGTTTGTAATGGTGTTTCACTGGGGCGTTTTTGGTGCTGCCATAGCCTCGGTGATTTCGCAGGCATTTGCGTTTTTATATTGTTTTTTTCAAATTAAAAAAGTTGAGTGTGTCAATTTAGACAGAGCCTGCTTTAAACCGGATTATAAAAGAATGAAAGAACTGCTTCTGTTCGGCTTGCCCCTGTCGGCGCAGAGTATTGTGATTGCACTTTCGGGCATCATTTTGCAGTCAACCATTAACCTGCAGGGGAGTTTCTTTGTGGCAGGTTACACCGCCCTTAACAAAATGTATGGCTTTTTAGAGTGTAGTGCCATTTCTCTCGGGGCGGCGTTTTCTACCTTTTTTGCACAGAATTACGGTGCAGGCAACAAAGAGCGTGTGCTTTCTGGTGTGAAGACCGGCATTGGGCTTTCGGCCGGCCTTTCGCTGATTATTATGGCGGCTATGTTTGTTGGCGGTCAGGCGCTTCTTTCTATGTTTATAGACGGTGCAAAAGAAGGTGGTCCGGAGGCGCTTGCAGTGGCCTGGCGCTATCTTAAAATTATGAGTTATTTTCTGGTGATGCTCTATGTGCTGTATGTGTATCGCACCGTGTTGCCGGCGATGGGCATTTCTATCTGGTCAATGATAGGCGGCATTGTTGAGGGTGTTATCCGCGTGGTAATGGGCAAATGTTTAGTTCCCCTGTGGGGCGAGACGGTTTTTTATTACATTGAACCAATTTCGTGGCTGGGCGCCTTTTTGCTTGTGGTGATTCCCTATTATTGCTGCCGCAAAAAATATCTGAAATAGAGAAATATTTCTAACTGAAACATAGCCGTGAAAAAGTGGCTAAAAGGAAACAGAGAAGCATGCCGATGCCGGTGGGGAGGAGGAAAGCCCCTAGCGCCGTGCTGAGACTTCCTGTTTCCTTTTTTATGCTTAAAAATGTGGTGGAGCAGGGCCAATGAAACAATGAAAAAATCATTGTGCAAAGAGCGGTGAGTTGCGTCCACCCGTTTTCAATAAGAAGAGATTTTAACATATTTAAATCGCCAAAATCGCTCAGTGTGCCTTGAGACAGATAGGCCATGATGGCGATGGGCATTACAATTTCATTTGCGGGAAAACCCAGAATAAACGAAAGAAGCAGAACACCGTCAAGCCCCAAAAGGCGTGCAAACGGGTCTAAAAATGAGGCGCAGTGGGTTAAAAGGCTTGCGCCGCCAAAGGTGATGTTGGCAAAGAGATAAATAACAAGCCCGGCAGGGGCGGCTACAGAAACGGCACGCCCCAGAACAAACAGCGTGCGGTCGAGCACCGAGCGAAGAAGCACCTTGCCGACTTGCGGGCGGCGGTAGGGAGGCAGTTCCAGAACATAAGACGAGGGGATGCCCTTCAGGACGGTTTGAGACAAAACCCGCGTGACGGCGAGCGTTATGAACACAGAAAGCACAATGAGCGCTGAAAGGAGCAAGGCGGCGCCGGCGGTTTTGCCAATGCCGGCCGAAGAAGCCGTAAAAAACATTGTGATAATGGCAACCAGTGTGGGAAAACGGCCGTTACAGGGAACAAAACAGTTGGTGAGAATGGCAAGCAAACGCTCGCGGGGTGAGTCAATAATCCGGCATCCCACAACCCCAACGGCGTTACAACCGAGCCCCATGCACATTGTGAGCGCCTGCTTGCCGCAACTGTGGCACTTTTTAAAGGCGTTATCTAAATTAAATGCCACACGGGGCAGATAGCCTAAATCTTCAAGCAGAGTAAACAACGGGAAGAAAATGGCCATTGGCGGCAACATAACCGAAACCACCCAAGACAGAACGCGGTAAACACCAAACACGAGCGGTTGCACCATAAAAAGGGGTAAATGCAAATTTTCTAAAAGGTGAAACAGGGGCATTTCTAAACTGAATAAAGCAGAAGACAATAACTGTGAAGGATAGTTGGCACCCACAACAGTCAGCCATAAAACCCCCAGCAGTAAAAGGAGCATCACGGGGATGCCCGTAACCTTGCCGGTTACAAAACGGTCAATTTTTATTTGGTGTGTGTGCGGTTTTTGCGGTGTGGTAACAACCTGCTCAAAAATAGATTCGGCGTTTTGAAATATATCAGAAACAAGAGCATCGCGAAAACCTTGTTTATCATACCCTTTCTCTGCAAGATAAGTGCGGGCATTTGCAAGTGCTTCGGCAATTGCGGGGTTTTCTGCCGGTGAGCAATTGAGGTGTTTGCCAATTGAAGCCAAAAGTGAAGCCTCGCCTTCCAGCAGTTTCAGCGAAAGCCATCGGGTGTTTGCCTTTTGTGTGGCGGCGCTGACGGCCGGTTCCAGAAGCGAAATTGCTTTTTCAATTTCTGGCCGGTAGCAGGGCAGAAATGGCTCTTTGTCTGTTCGTATTACAGATGCAATTTTTTCTTTTAACTCTTTAAGCCCTTTTTTTCTGCCTGCTACGGTGGGAACAACACTCACTCCGAGAAGCTGTGAAAGCGCGTGGCAGTTTACGCTGATGTGTCTGTGGGCGGCTTCGTCCATCAGGTTCATACACAAAACAATGTTTTTTGAAATTTCAAGTGTTTGCAACACAAGGTTTAAGTTGCGGAGAAGGCAGGTGGCATCACAAACAATCACGATGGCATCTGCCTCGCCGAAACACAGAAAATCGCGTGCAATTTCTTCTTCACGCGAGTGGGCAAAAAGAGAATATGTACCGGGAATGTCAACCATAGTGTAAATTTCATCATCAATACGAAAATTCCCCATGGCGTTGCCAACGGTTTTGCCCGGCCAGTTGCCCGTATGCTGATGCATACCTGTCAGCGCGTTGAAGATGGTGCTTTTTCCCACATTGGGGTTGCCGGCAAGTGCAATGACCTTGCCCTTGTTGCTCTTTTGAGCGATTGGTTCTTGCTTGGCTCTCATTTTGTGCCTCCTTTATTCTGTGATAACGGTGACCTGCTTTGCTTCTTCTTCGCGCAGGGCAATGGTTGCCCCGCGAATGTAATAGGCCCTCGGGTCGCCAAACGGGCTCTCATAAAGGCAGGTGACCGGGCAGGCCGGCGTGAGGCCCATATCAAACAGGCGGCGGCGGAGATCCCCTTTTGCGCTGTGGTTTTGCACCTTGGCAGGCGTGCCGATGGGGAGGGTGGATAAGCGATGCTCATTCATACAAATGCCTCGATTTTTAGTCTTTTACTACCATTTTATGCCGCAGAGCATTGTTTGGTGAGCGTTTTGTTCACGATGTTCGAAATAGAATAAAAAGGTTTTAAAATGTCAATTGACTTTTAAGAAACGGGTATGATATACTTTTGGTATAATAGTTGTAGTGTAGGCATTACAGATTAAACGACGGGAGGTTATTCTATGAAAACAATCTTAATTCAAAACGAAAAAACAGAATATTCCATTGTGATTCCTGAAAACTGTGCACCGGTTTGCCAAACCGCAGCAGAAGAATTACAGGAATATTTAAAGAAAGCGCTGAATGTTACCCTTGCCATCACCACAGAGGGTGCGGCTGTGGGTAAAGCGTTTTATATAGGTCACACGGCTTATGCAAAAGCGGCCGGTGTTTCAGGTAAATCAACAGAAAACTGGATTATTAAAATGGTTGACGGAAACCTGATTTTAACCGGTGGCGTGAAAGAAAATGACCGCGGTATTATTTATGCTGTGTATCATTTTCTGGAAGATATTGTGGGTGTTCGCTGGTGGAACTATTGGGAAGAAGATGTGCTCAGCCTTTCTGAACTCTCACTTGACAGTGATTTCTGCAAAGAGGGCACACCGGCTTTTTACTATCGCAAACCCCTTCACTACAGAAAGTTTGAAGATTTTTATTTTGATGCAAGAACCCGCACCAATGTTGTTGGTGATGACGGTTTAGAGGGTGGCGTGTATCATCCCAGCATCAAAAAACTTGGCGGCGCGCTGCCGATGGGTCGTCCGCACCATGTACATACGCTGGATAAATACTTCCCCCCGCAAGAAACATTTGACGCGCATCCTGACTGGTTTGCCTGGAGTGCTTTCCAGAACAAGCGCATTTCTTACGGTCATTACTGCCTGACAAACGATGAGTTTGTGGATGCATTGACCGAGAAACTGCTGGCCTATGTAGAAGAAGACCAGAGACTTGCCCGTGAAACCGGCATGGAACTGCCCGATTTTTATTCTGTTTCCTTCCCTGATTCTGTTGAAGGTTTTTGTCAGTGTGAAACTTGTCAGAAGGCTGTTGCCAAATCCGGTGCCAGCGGCTATGCAATTGAATTTGTAAACAAAGTTGCCCGCAAAGTGGCTGAAAAATATCCTGATGTTAAAATTGAAACATTGGTATATTCTGTGTATCTTGACAAGCCGCTGGATGACACCCTGCCCGAGAAGAATGTTATCATCCGCCTGGCACAGGTATATGTTGACATTATTCACGGCATTCACGACAAGGGTAATGCGTGGTATCTCCGCCTGTTAAAGGATTGGTCTGCCATCTGCAAAAAAGCAGGTTGCGATCTTTATATCTGGGAATATATGTATCAACTGTTCTTTGACCTGCCGGCACCTGTGCCCAACCGCATCAGCGATACCTATCGCGCTTTCCATGAATATGGTGTTAAGGGCATTTTTGTTGAAAACGAGTGCTTAACGGCAGATATGTGGGAACTGACACATTATATGTTGACTCATCTGGGCGAAGACCCCTATGCCGATGCCGATGCTTTGGTTGATGATTTTATTACCCGTTTCTATGGCCCGGCCGCACCTTATGTTAAAGAATATTATGCTGAACTGATTCGCGCCTCACAGGAAAATGACTATTCTATTTTCTGTATTATTGAAAGTGTTCACTTTAACTATTTAGATGTTCGCGCGTTTAAACGGGGTATGGAACTTTTAGAAAAAGCAATGGATGCCGTAAAGGGCGATGCTGTGTTTGGCCCCCGTGTGCAATATATGCAGGCGCTTTTGGGCGGCAGCTTATTGATTAAATACTTTGATATGAAGAAAAGTGCAGAACTTTCCGGTGAAACCTTTGAGTTTGACAAAGAAGCGTTGCGCAAAATGGTTATTGAGGGTTATGAAGCAGGCAGAAAGTTACCAAGAATTGGCACCGATTCCGGTCGTATTAATGATGCAGTTGCTTACTATAAGAGCATAAATTTGGATGAAGAAAATCCGGCACTGCCTGAGGAACTCAGCAATGTGAACCCTGATGATGTATATCAGTTTATGTTCAAAAATATGTGCCGTCACGGTTCTCATAGTGCCGCGCGGTATGGCTATACCGTTGCTGACGATCCGGCTTCTGCAACCGGCAAGGTTGCCAAGTTCTGTAAAGATGATACAAAATATACACACGAGATTATTGCCCTTGCGCTGACAAGTAAAGAGGTAGAAAATACCCGTCCGCTTTCATTCTCTATTGAGCAGAATGCGGTGCATCTTTCTGAATGTGAGCTCTACCGTGAAGATATTGTGCCGAATGAATACCATCTTTACAAGATTGGCTCTGTTTCCGGCATTCGCGAATCGAGTGATACCCGTGTGAACATTTTTGGCATCAACTTTGAATGGGTGAGCCTGACCGGTATCTCGGTAGCCTTCCCGATGGATGCCTGCGATGTGTATCTCTCTATGAAATTCACAGGTGAAATGTATGGCGGCGCACCCGGTGAGCAAGAAGCGGTGTACCTTGACCGTGCTATTATTGTTAGAAAATAACAAACATATAAAAAACGGCAGAGCATTTTGCTCTGCCGTTTTTTATGAAAAAGTTTTTGGGTTTTTCTGTCGAATGCGCCAAAAAAACCGTCGCTTTTTCGTGTTTCAAAGCGAAACACTTATGCTTTCGGTACATCCTGTCGGATATTGCGATATTTAATGCTGGATTTTTCGCTTCATATACTATATAATGTGTATTGTGTGAGTGAAACAAACTAAATCTTGAAAGGAGATACGAAAGCAAATGCGAAACTTAGTCAAAACAGTGTATGTAGCAACAGAAGAACCCGGCACAGAATTTTTTCTTGATTATTACATTTTAGAAAAAGAAGTGCAGGTAGAAGGCAAGAGCGCTCTTCGCTTCGGCCTTGAAATTTACAAACGGGCAAAGCGTGCTGACGGCTCAGCCTATGGGGAATACCGAAAGATATTTGATGTGTTTCAAACAGAAGCAGAAGCCGATGCTGTGGCAAGGCTGTTGGCAAGCAACACGGTAACACCCATCTCAATGAAGGAAATATTAGAAGACTTGCTTGGGCAGAGTGAATTTGCCGAAGATCTAACAGTTGTTGAAGCCGTATAAGAAAAAAGAGA
>JAZRUU010000146.1:0-1882 GCA_045652725.1 Clostridia bacterium
GACGAAATTGCCGAAGGTGTTCGCCTGATTGAAGAGTTAAAGCAGAATGCAGAAAAAACCACCCGTCAGCCCGTGGGTGTTTCTAAACTGAAAATCGGTTTAAAGTGCGGCGGTAGTGGCGGCTTTTCCGGCATTACGGCAAACCCCTTGGTGGGTAGGTTGTCAGACAAGCTGATTGCCCACGGTGGTAGTTGTGTGCTGACCGAAGTGCCGGAAATGTTCGGTGCAGAGCATCTTTTAATGCAGCGCTGCGAAACCGAAGAAATTTTTGATAAAACCGTGGCGCTCATCAACGATTTTAAAGATTATTACACCCGCCACAATCAGGTGATTTATGAAAATCCTTCACCCGGTAACAAAAAGGGCGGCATCACCACGCTGGAAGAAAAGTCGCTCGGCTGCGTGCAAAAGGGTGGCCTTTCAAAGGTTGTGGATGTTTTAGATTATGGCGATACCCTGACCAAAAACGGACTTTCGCTCTTAAATGGCCCGGGGAACGACATTGTTGCCGTCACAAATTTAATGGCGGCAGGGGTGCATATGATTCTCTTCACAACCGGTCGCGGCACGCCGCTCGGCAGCGCTGTGCCCACCATTAAAGTTGCCACCAACCATGACTTGGCAACAAGAAAAGCGGGCTGGATTGATTTTGATGCAAGCCCGATGCTTGCAGGCGTTGACCCCACAGAAGAATTATTTGATTATGTTATAAAAGTTGCCGACGGCGAAAAAACTAAAAATGAAGAAAACGGCTACGAAGAAATTTCAATTTTTAAGGATGGTGTTACATTATGAGTTTTATCACAAAAGACTTTATGCTGAAAAACAAAACGGCAAAAAAACTGTATGCCTATGCTGAAAAAATGCCGATTATTGACTATCATTGCCACTTATCACCCAAAATGATTGCAGAAAATCATCAGTTCAAAAACGCCTATGACCTGTTTTTGGGAGGCGACCACTATAAGTGGAGATTGATGCGCTCAAACGGCATTGATGAAGAATATATCACCGGCGGTGCCGATGATTTTGAAAAATGGTGCGCCTTTGCAAAAACTGTGCCGCTGATGATTGGCAACCCGATGTATCATTGGACGCATTTGGAATTAAAACGGTATTTCGGCATTGATGAAACCTTGTCTGAAAAAACTGCAAAGTCAATTTGGGACAGAGTAAACGCCTGCCTTGCCAAAGAAGAGTTTCGTGCGCAGGGTCTCATTAAAATGTCAAATGTTGAGGTTATCTGCACCACAGACAACCCCTACGATGACTTAGCATATCATAAACAGCTGAAAGACTTTGGCACCAAGATTCTGCCGACCTTCCGCCCCGATTTGTCAGATATCCGCACAGATGTTTGTGAGAGAATGGACTATTTCCACGAAATGGGTTGCCGCTTATCTGACCACGCCATTGATGAGATGAATGATGAACTCATTGAAAAAATTGTTTACCTTGGCGAGGCTTATGCCGAACGCGGCTGGACAATGCAACTTCACATCGGCGCAATGCGTAACAACAACACCAGAATGTTTGAAAAATTAGGCCCCGATACCGGCTTTGACTCTGTAAACGATTTTCAGATTGCAGAGGGCGTTTCAAAAATTTTGAATGCGCTTGAAACCAAAGATAAGTTGCCGAAAACTATTTTATATACGCTGAACCCCAAAGATAATTATGTTTTGGGCACAATGCTCGGCAACTTCCAGAAAGCACCCACACCGGGCAAAATTCAGTTTGGCTCCGGCTGGTGGTTTAACGACCAGCGCGACGGTATGGAGAGCCAGATGAAGGCGCTGGCTAACCTTGGTCTGCTGTCACGCTTTGTGGGCATGCTCACCGACTCACGCAGTTTTGTTTCTTACCCCCGTCACGAATATTT
>JAZRUU010000147.1:0-3052 GCA_045652725.1 Clostridia bacterium
TTCACCGCTCTGCCACAAAACGCCGCCCTCATCAAAACAACGGCGAACAAAACCCATAAATTCGGCATTGGCGTCAGATGTGCCCGATTTTCCGCGTGAGCCGGTGTATTTTGTTAAAACCACACCGCGGCCGATAAAGGGTGCATTTAACTTGTCGTGCACCTCGGGATATGTCGGGTCAACACCCGCGCTGACATCAGAAGACAAGCATTTAGAGTTTCTGAATGTGCGCTTTAATTTGAGTTCGTTATAATTGCCCGTTGTTTTCTCAATCAAAAGTGCAACGGCATATTCAAAGAATGCAGAGCGCATACCGGTTGAACCCATGCTGCCGATTTCTTCTTTATCTGTCAGCAGGCAAACGGCCGTTTTAGCAGGATTTTCTGTTTCAAACAGAGCCATCAGCGAGGTGTAAGAACAAACTCGGTCATCGTGGCCATAAGCACCCATAAGGCTACGGTCAAAGCCGACATCTGTAGCCTTAAAAGCGGGCACGGCTTCGAGTTCTGCTGAGAGAAAATCTTCTTCACAAATGTCATATTTCTCGCGGAGCAGATTCAGCAAGGCTTCTTTTTCGGCATCTTTTTCGCTGTCTGCATCAGGCAGGCTACCGGCCAAAATATTGAGCCCCTCACCTGTGATGATTTCAGTCGCTTTTTTCTGCATCTGGTCGGTTGCAAGGTGCGGCAAAAGGTCGGTGATGCACAGCACCGGGTCGCCCGGCTCATCACCTAAACTTATGTCAACACGCTCACCGTTTGCTTTTATCACAACACCGTGAAGTGCAAGAGGAATCGCCGTCCACTGATATTTTTTAATGCCGCCATAATAATGTGTTTTAAATAATGCCAGGCCGCTGTCACCATAAACAGGATTCTGTTTTAAGTCAATGCGCGGGCAATCAATGTGAGAAATGACAAACGAAATGCCTTTTTCCACTTCTTCCTGACCGATAATGGCAAGAAACAGATTCTTGTCACGGTTCACCATATAGACCTTGTCGCCGGCTTTGAGGCTTTGAACCTCTTCCAGATTCACAAAACCCTTCGCTTTTGCCATTGCAAGCGAAACACGGCAGGCAAGGCGCTCGGTTTTGCCTTTGTCAAGATATGTTTTATAGTCTTCAGAAAAAGCAAAAATCTTTTCTTTTTCTGCCGAATCAATGGCTTTCCAACCGCTATCTTTCTGAAACATTTTCTTCCTCCTAAAATAATAGTGTCATAAACTCTTCTTGTGTGAGGCCTTGTATATAGTCTCCAACATCCAGTTGGCAAAGTGCCTCTTTAATGGCGGCTTCTTCGTGGCGCACACCAAGTAGTTTTTCTTCTAATTCACTAATGGATTTTCTCGAAAAAAAGTCACCAAAAATTTTCACACCGCGAATTTCCGATGTGCCGGCTATGTCTAAATAAACTTCCACCGTGCCCACCGAAAACCGGTCTTTACGGCTGAATTCATATTTCGGTGAATAGCCGAAATTCCACTCCCAGGTGGCATATTTTTCGTTCCGCAGTTTTACAATTTCTGCCTCAATCTGTGATAAATCATAGTATTGGCAATCAGGGTTATTTTTAGCCATAAAATCTGCAAATTGGCGGATAAACGCATCGGGGTCCATCGGCTCTTGTAAGTGATGGCTGATGTTTGTCACGCGGCTTCTGACAGATTTAATGCCCTTAGACTGAATTTTTTCTTCAGAAACGCGAAGCGCCTCTGCCAGCCGGTTTTCAGATGCAGAATAAAGCAGCGTGCCGTGATGCATCACGCGGTTTTTGTGCATATATTGCGCATTGCCCGATATTTTTTTATCACCAATAACCAAATCATTTCGTCCTCTGAGCGACGCATCAACGCCCAGCGTTTTTAAAAAGGCAATGACCGGCTCGGTAAACCGACGGTAGTTATTAAAATCTTCTCCATCATTGACAATAAAAGTAAAATTGATGTTACCCATATCGTGGAACACCGCGCCACCGCCGGACATACGCCGAACCACGCGGATGTCATTTTCTTTCACATAGTCGTAATGAATTTCTGACAGCGTGTTCTGGTTTCGGCCAATAACAATGGTATTGTCATTGCGCCAAAGCATAAAAACTTCTTCAGAAAAGTTTTTAACCAAAATTTCTTCTGCCGCCAGGTTAAAATAAGGATCTGTGCTTTGATTATAAACAAACAGCATCAATATCAGCCCTTTCCGCCGCGCATTTTATCAAAAAAGCTCTTTTGTTTTGCATGGTTATTGCTCTTTAAACCGCCCTCAAATTCGCGGAGCAAATCTTTTTGTTTCTGCGAAAGATGGGTAGGTGTTTCAACAATCACTCTCACATATTGGTCACCACGGCCATTTCTGCGGAGCATAGGAATGCCCTTGCCTTTTAAGCGGAACACCGTTCCCGTTTGTGTGCCCTCGGGGATGGAATATTTCACCTTGCCATCAAGTGTGGGCACCTCAAGTTCTGCCCCCAGCGCTGCCTGCACAAAGGTAATGGGCACTTCGCTCATAACATCATAGTTATTTCTCACAAAAATCGGGTGTGACTGAACCGAAACGGTAACATAGAGATTGCCGCTGGGCGCACCCGGATCGCCAACATGGCCCTGACCGGAGAGAGAAATGCTCTGCCCGTGGTCAATCCCTGCGGGAATATTCACCTTAATGGTTCTTGATTTACGGATTTTGCCCTTGCCCTTACACATATCGCAGGGGTCTTTCACAATTTTACCCTTACCGCCACAGGTAGAACAAGTGGTTACGGTTGACATGTTGCCCAAAATGGTGCGCTGGGTACTGCGAACCTGACCGCTACCGCCGCAGGTAGAACAGGTTACAACCTCGCTACCCGACTTAGCACCGCTGCCCTCACACTCGGGGCAGAACTCGGTTCGGTAAATGTGAATCTCTTTTTCACAGCCAAATGCCGCTTCTTCAAAAGTAACAGAAACACCGGTTTCTAAATCGGCACCGGGCTTGGGCGCGTTGCGCCGTGCACCGCGGCCGCCGCCGAAACCGCCGCCGAAAAAGCCTTCAAAAATATCGCCAAAGTCAAAG
>JAZRUU010000148.1:0-15619 GCA_045652725.1 Clostridia bacterium
CTTCGGAGTTCCGTTAACCATTGCCTTAACCTTTCTTAAGTTCGGCTTCCAGGTTCTGTTTGTTCTTCTGTGGGAATGGCTGACCTTAATACCAAAAACCAGGCCTTTTCCGCAAACTTCACATTTTGCCATTTTCGTACACCTCCCATATGTTCAAAACAATTAAATATACGGCAAATTTTTAACTTTGTCATACGGCTTTTCTACACCGCTACACGGCGCATTTAAGCCAGCACACAATATTATAACAAAAAATCTTACCAAATGCAAGACTTTTTTTAATTTTTTTATTTTATTTATCTTCGTGATGCACAAGCGCCGCTTTTACGGTGTTTTTCATCAGCATAGCAATGGTCATGGGGCCCACACCGCCGGGCACAGGCGTAATGGCAGATGCCTTTTCTTTGGCAGATTCAAACGCCACATCACCCACAAGGCGTTTATCGGGCAGGCGGTTCATACCCACATCAATTACCACAGCGCCCTCTTTAATCATATCACCCGTAATGAGTTCAGGCACACCAACAGCCGCCACCACAATATCGGCTCTGCGAACAGTTTCAGCCAAATCTTTTGTGCGCGAATGGCAAATGGTCACCGTGCCGTGCGCGTGCAAAAGAAGCATTGCCATCGGCTTGCCCACAATGTTGCTGCGACCGATAACCACACACTCTTTTCCGGTAATATCAATGCCGCTTTCGCGAATCAGTTCCATCACGCCGGCCGGTGTGCAGGGCAAAAAGTCATAATCACCAATCATAATTTTACCCACATTGGCAGGATGGAATGCATCTACATCCTTATCAGGGCGAATGGCGTTGATAACGGCTTTTTCGTCTAAATGCTTGGGAATGGGAAGCTGGCACAAAATGCCGTCAACCGTGCTATCTGCATTGAGTTTTTCAATCAGCGCCATCAATTCCTCCTGCGTGGTGTCGCCGGGGAGAGCGTATTCAAACGACTTAATGCCGCAATATTCGCAAGCTTTCTTTTTATTATTTACATAAATGCGAGAAGCCGGGTCGTCACCCACGATGATGACCGCCAGACCGGGGTTTATGCCGGTTTTTGTGAGTGCTTCCACTTCCTGCTTCAGTTCGTCTTTGATTCTTTGTGACACTGCTTTTCCGTCTAAAATTTTTGCTTCTTTCATCTTTCTTTCCTCCTGTAGTCATTTCTCGGGGTGATATCAGACATTGCGGCCCAAAGCCAATTAAGTCTTCTCTGCCTGCTTTTTGCAAGGCTTTTATCACAAGCCGTCTGTTCTCGGGCAAAAAGGCCTGCAAAAGTGCCCTTTGCATCGCCTTTTCTTCTCCTTTGGGAACATACACCGGCTCCATTGTAAAAGGGTCAAGGCCCGTATAATACATAGCCGTTGAAACCGAGCCGGGGGTGGGATAAAAATCCTGCACCTGCTCGGGGCGTATTTTTTCACGCCGCAAATATTCTGCCAGTTCAATGGCTTCATTAAGCGTTGAACCGGGATGTGAAGACATAAGGTAAGGAACAACATACTGCTCTTTTCCCAGTGCCTTACAAATTTGATAAAACTTTGTTTTAAACCCCTCATAAACCTTTGCCGGGGGTTTACCCATGCACCTTAGCACCTTGTCTGCCACATGCTCGGGGGCCACCCTGAGCTGACCGCTTACATGGTGCTCTAGCAGTTCGCGAAAGAATGCATCATCACGGTCGTGCATCAAATAGTCAAACCGAATGCCCGAGCGAACAAACACCTTTTTAATGTAAGGTAGTTTTCGCAGTTTGCCAAGCAGCATACGGTAATCGGTGTGGTCGGCTTCAATATTTTTACAAACCGAAGGATATAAGCACCGCTTATTCCGGCAGGCTCCTTCTTTTTTCTGTTTGGCACAGGCCGGTGCTCTGAAATTTGCCGTCGGACCGCCAACATCGTGAATATAGCCCTTAAAATCGGGCAGGTCCTTTAAAATTTCAACCTCACGCAAAATAGATTCGTGGCTACGCGCCGTCACCGTGCGCCCCTGATGAAAGGTCAGAGAGCAAAAGTTGCACGAGCCAAAGCACCCGCGTGATGAGGTAACAGAAAACTGAACCTCCGAGAGGCCGGGAACGCCGCCAAGCGCATCATACATTGGGTGCGCCCTGCGGGCATAAGGCAATTCATACACGGCATCAAGCCTTTTACCGTCAAGCGGCGGCATAGGCGGATTCTGCACTAAAAAACGGTTGCCGTGCGGTTGCACCAGCGTTTTGCCGCGAACAGCATCTTGCTCAAAAAACGCATCACGCGTCATTTGGGCATATTGCTTTTTATCTGAACTGATTGCCTCATAAGAAGGCAAAAGCAAATAATCAGAATGAATTTCATCCGGCGATGCGGCAATAAAGCAAGTGCCGCGAATATTTGTAAGAGTAGAAATTTCAGCACCTTTTGCCAGCGCATCTGCCACCTGCACAACTGTTTCTTCACCCATGCCGTAAATAAGCAAATCGGCGCGGCTGTCAAACAAAACCGAGCGCCGAACCTTATCCTGCCAATAGTCATAGTGTGCAAGGCGCCTGAGGCTTGCCTCAATACCGCCAATAATGACCGGCACACCGGGAAAGGCCTCGCGAACGCGGTTGGCATAAACCACCGTTGCACGGTCAGGCCGGTGGCCGCTTTCACCACCGGGCGAATACATATCCTGCCGTCTTGGTTTTTTTGCGACGGTATAATGCGCCACCATAGAATCTAAATTGCCGGCACCAATCAAAACGCCCAGTTTGGGTCTGCCCAGCGTCTCAAACGCCTCGGCGCTCTGCCAGTCGGGTTGCGCAATTACACCCACGCGATAGCCTGCCGCCGTCAACACGCGTGTAATGGCAGACACCGCAAAGGAAGGATGGTCAACATAAGCATCGCCCGAAACATACAAAAAGTCAAGGCTGTCCCATCCTAAAGCATTCATTTCTTCTTTGGTTACAGGCAAAAAGCCGCAATCTATGCCTCTCATGAGTTAATGCTCATTTCAAGATAGTCTTCTTTAGAAATTAACACTTCACGGGGTTTGCTGCCATCCTGCGGACCAATCCAGCCGCGTTCTTCCATCTGGTCAACAATTCTTGCCGCGCGGGAGAAGCCAATCTTTAACCGTCTCTGCAGATAAGAGGCAGAAATTTTACCGGTATCAACAGCAATTTCAATGGCACGGGGCAGAAGTTCATCGCTGTCACCCGGGTCATCATCATTGCCTGAAATGTTCACGGTTTTGCCGTTTTCAATTTTTTCTAAAACATCTTCATCATAGCGCGCTGTGTGACCGCTCTTAATAAAGTCAACCACGCGTTCACGCTCTTTATCAGAGATAAACGCACCCTGCAAACGGGTGGGTTTTGATGAACCGACAGGTGAAAACAGCATATCACCGCGACCAAGCAGTTTTTCAGCGCCCGAAGCGTCTAAAATGGTGCGGCTGTCAATCTGTGAAGAAACTGCAAACGAAATTCGGGAGGGCACATTGGCCTTAATTAAACCTGTGATAACATCAACCGAGGGACGCTGTGTTGCAATCACCAGATGCATACCCGCAGCACGGGCCATTTGCGCCAGACGGCAGATAGAATCTTCCACCTCGCCGGGGGCAACCATCATCAGGTCGGCAAGCTCATCAACAATAATCACAATGTAGGGCATTGTGTTTTCGCCGCCGTTTTCAAGAATCATCTCGTTGTAGCCGGCAATGTCACGCACATTGTTTTCAGCAAACACGGCGTAGCGGCGTGTCATTTCCTGCACCGCCCAGTAAAGAGCGCCCGAAGCACGGCGTGGGTCTGTCACCACGGGAATCATCAGGTGCGGAATGCCGTTATACACATTGAGTTCAACCACCTTGGGGTCAACCATTAACAGTTTAACCTCGTTGGGGTCTGCCTTATAAATAATGCTGGTAATCAGCGTGTTGATACAAACGCTCTTACCCGAGCCTGTGGTTCCGGCAATTAAAAGATGCGGCATTTTGCCTAAATCAACCACAACATTTTTACCGGCAATATCTTTACCCAGCGCAAAAGCAAGTTTAGAGGGAAAGTTTTTAAATTCATCTGAATCGAGCACCTCGCGAATGCTCACGGCCGCAACCTTTTTGTTGGGGATTTCAATACCAATCGCCTCTTTATTGGGAATGGCCTCAATTCGAACACCCGAAGTGGCAAGACGAAGCGCCAAATCTTCAGAAAGACCCACAATTTTGCTGACCTTAACACCCTCACCGGGTTTGAGTTCATAACGGGTAACGGTAGGCCCTTTGCTCACATTTAAGAGTTTTGCCTCAACATTAAAACTTTTTAAAGTGGCAATCAGTTTGGTTGCGGTTTCTTTTAATTCGGTTCTTGAATCTTCGCTGTCAATTTCGCTTTTTGACAAATCAAGCAACGAAAAATCGGGATATGTATAAGGAATGCGTTCAAACGCCTCATCAAGTTCCTGCGAAATTTCTTCAGTTTCTTCTACCGTGAGTGATTCTGCCTTCTGCGGCAAGGGGGTTTTATCGGTTTCGCCCGCATCATCGCTTTCTGAACCGCCTGCTTCAACCTCGGGCTTAGCCGGTCTTAAATCTTCGGGCAGAATGCGGTCTAAAATCTTATCCAGCTCGTTAAAATCATAACCAATCTCGTCCCCATCAATGGGAATGTCACGAATGGAGGCCGGAATGTAGCTGTCATCGTCATAAGGCTTGGGAATCACAGCAGGAACGCGGTCTTTATCGTTAAAAATCACTTCATCATCAGAGAAGTTAGCAATCGGCCGTTTTTTATCTTTTGCAGGTTCGCCGCGTTTTGCAGCCAGCTCTTCTTCGCGTTTTCTGGCTTCTTCCCTTGCTTTTCTCTGCACTTCTTTCACATCAACAAAAGAACGGATAATCACACGCAAAAGCGCCTTTAAAGGCGACCATTTTGTTAAAATCATAACCAAAACGGTGAAAACTGTGAACAGAATAATACCTGCGGCAATTTTGCCCATCGGTGCGGCAAACACATCACACAAAACACCGCCGATAACACCGCCGCCATAACCGAAAATGCCACCGTTCCAATATTCTGCAATGCTGTCAGCATACAGCGGGTTGATAGGCGTGAGCCCCGAGAACAGCTGAAACAAAGTGGAAACAGAAACCACCAGCAGAAAAATTTGTGTGTATTTATGTCTGTGGGTTTCATAACCTTTGCCAACCGCACGGTGAATGCCGAAAGCAAGCATCAAAAGCGGCAACACATAAGCCGGCAGGCCAAAAAGACCCGTGCAAAGGTTTCTCACCCAGCCGCCCACAACGCTGCCGGGCACATAAAGAAGTGCGCCCAAAAGAAGCGCCGCAACAATGATGAACAACGAAATAAACTCGTTCTTCATCGGCGATTCAATCTTCTGCTGCTTTCCTTTCGTTTGTTTTGCAGTCGTTTGCTTTTTCTTCGCTGCCATATATTTCGTATCTCCTTTATCAATCGTAAAGTCGTATTTTTCTGTAATGAATCTATTATATCACAAATTCAGCCTTTTTTCCAGCGTTTTTTTACATTCTTCTATTCCCCGCGCAAATTACGGAAAAAAGACTGCAACAGTTCGGCACAGGGCTGTTCCATAATACCGCCGTAAACCTCAATCCCGCGGCCGGAAAGCACATCAAATTTGCCGCCACAGGCACCGGCTTCGGCATCATAAGCACCAAAATAAACCCGTTCGGGGCGCGCCAGCAAAATGGCACCGGCACACATGGGGCAAGGCTCTAAGGTAACATACAGTGCACAACCGTCAAGCCGCCGGACGCGGAGTGTTGCAAGCGCCTGTTCAATCACAAGGTATTCGGCGTGCGCCAGCACAGTGTTTTTTTCAATTGTCAGGTTGTGTCCGCGGGCAATAATCTCGCCATTTTTCACAAGCACAGCGCCCACGGGCACTTCGCCCAGCGCCGCCGCCTTTTGCGCCTCTTTAATTGCCTCTTGCATAAAGGGATTTGTCATAGTCACTTAAATCCTTCCTGTTTTTGTTGCCTCGTTATACATTAAAATTGCCGCTGCTGCCGCCACATTGAGCGATTCGGCGCTGCCCGCCATGGGGATTTTCACAACGGTGTCGGCCTTTTGCAGAATTGCTTCTGAAACGCCGGAGGCCTCATTGCCCATAACCAGAACGGTTTTCTCTGAAACAGTAAGCGCCTCGGGTGTAACGGCTGACTCGCTTAAGGCGGAAACAACAAGACGAAAACCGCGGCTCTGCCAAGAGGTGAGCATTTCATAATCCACCCCGTCAAAAAGCGCAATGTGAAAGAGTGAGCCCATCGTTGAGCGCACCAATTTGGGGTTAAAAGGGTCTACACAATCCGGCGAGAGAACAACGCCGTCAAAGCCCATAGCATCAGCTGTGCGGATAATTGTGCCAAGATTTCCCGGGTCACGAACCCGGTCGCAATAGACAAAAAGGCCCGTTTCGGGCATTTTGCCCTGCTCCGGCAGAGCGCAGGTGCACAAAATGCCCTGCGGTGTTTTGGTATCTGCCATTTTGGCGAACAAATGGGGCGGCACTTTCACAAGGTCTCTGCCCTTTAATTTTTCAGAAAGCGCCTCGCTCATCACAAAGTCAGAAGAAAAGACAATGTCACAAACCTTGTAGCCTGATGAGAGCGCCCATTCAAGAGACAAAGCCCCCTCAACCAGAAATTCACCAAAGCGCTCGCGATATTTCTTTTCTTTTAAACTTGCAATTTTTTTAATCAGTTTATGGTCACTTTTTGTAATTTCCTGAATCATTTCTGCCTCCGATTTTTGTTTTTATCCCAGCAACACATCTGAAATAAGCATCACACAAAAACCAACCAAAAGTGCATAAGTTGCACCGCGCTGGCTACCGTGCGCATGTGTCTCGGGAATCATTTCATCGCTGATAACATAAAGCATTGTGCCCCCCGCAAAGGCAAGGGCAAAGGGCAGAATCATCTGCGAAATGCTGACGGCAAAATAGCCGATTAAGGTGCCGACAACCTCCACAAGTCCTGTCATCATCGCACATAAAAAGGTCTTTTTCGGTGTTACGCCGGCCGCCAGCATCGGGGCAATAATCACCATACCCTCAGGGATATTCTGCAGCGCAATGCCCCCGGCAATCAAAAACGCCTGCGAGGGGTTATCAGAGCCAAAACCCACCCCGGCGGCAATGCCCTCGGGCAGATTATGTATGGCAATGGCCATCACAAACAAAAGCACACGGCCAAGACCTTCATTGTTGTGCGTCTCGGCTTCAACACCTGCAAACCGGTGTAAATGCGGCACGAGTTTATCAATAAAATTCAGGCAAACTGCCCCGGCAAAAATGCCGAGAACTGTGATGATAATGCCATAATCGCCTCCATATTCAACCGAGGGAATCACCAGCCCCAGCACGGCCGCAGAGAGCATAACGCCCGCCGCAAATGACAGCACAATATCAGAAAATTTATGTGAAATCTGTTTAAATATAAAACCAATCAGCGCGCCGATAACCGTAGCACCGCCAACGCCAACGGCCGTTAACAAAACCATCGTCATTGTTTACACTCCTCTAACTTTACAGGTTCAGGGTTTCTCCCGATGCAACGCTGTGCACCACACCGTCAACATCGAGCCACACGGTAAACAGCGTGGGGTTGAACACGGTTTTACCATCAGCGCTGTAAACCAGCCTGTGGTATGCCTGTGTATATTCATAAATCTCCATATTGGTCGCATACCATATATCTTCGTGTCCGGCCAGTTTATCGCACAGGGCATCCAGTCTCTCCCAGCCGTTTCCCTCATCAAATTCATAACTGTGACCCCACATATAAAAAAGACGGGGATACCGGCAGGCACAGTAAGACAGCGGCGATATATCAAGATTCAGAAATTTGTCTATATAGTCCATCGCATCAGGGTTACTGTGATTGGTTGTAGGAACCCAGCAATGCCAGTCTGTGGGCATTAAAAATGAATCGTTATAACCCCCGAGAGTGCGGCAGTATGCAATATCTAAATTCTGAAGATATTGCTTTATCGTTTCATAGTTTGCCTGATTGTGAAATACGCGGATGCCGACATCGGGATATGCCATACCGCGAATGATTCTGTTAAATTTTTTCTCAAGTTCAAGGCGGCAATCAAGCACATCGCGAATACCCTCAATGGGGCGCAGAGAGCCTTCGGCACGGTGATAATAACCGTGAACAGCCACCTCGTGCCCACGGTCTAAAATATAGGTAACCACTTCATCAGGCGTGAGGCCTCTGCCTTTTTTATGGTCATCACCATTTAAGTTAAAAGTGCATTTTAAGCCGCGCGGCGTGATAACATCTGAAAAGCGGATGTCCTGCCGGCAACCGTCATCATAACTTAAGGTAACTGCCTTATCCTTGCCGCCGGGGAAGCGCATAAACACATACCTCATACCTTTTTCTCCCTTCGCTTTCTCTTCGTTTTTTCTCATTGCAAGTTTTTACAAACGCCGCATTCTGTGTTTTACATTTCTAAAAGCGGAATCTGTGCATAGTCACAATATTTTTCAATGGCTTCTTTTTGTCTGCCGTAAAGGCCACCCTTATTGTTTATAATATCTGCCAGACGCTTGCTCTCTGCCTTTGCAAAAGCAAAGAGCATCTCCGTGCATTCTGCCGTAACGGCGCAAAGTGCCTCATTTGCCTCCTCTGCTTTACCGCTTCGGGTCAACTGTCTTGCCGTTTCTTCAGCCGCTTCTGCCTTTTGGTTAAACAACTTTTCAAGGTCACCAAGTTTTGCTCTTACCTCACCGGCAAACGCCTCTTCATCAACAGTAACAAGCAGAGTCATTCTTTTCACCTGCCACCACAGAGAGTTTTCGTCAAACAGCTTTTCAGCGTGTTGCATCACCCCGGGGAGGTCTGCCATATACACCGGAATATAGGCCGAAAGGCACGGTTGCACCGGTGCATAACGCGCAACAACACCTAGGGCATCATCAAACCGCGCCAGAAGTGAGGCAGAAGTTTCACTTTCTGCCCAATCGCGCATATGCATACAAATACTCATAAATGTGCCACAGGTTTCACCAAAACGGGGCGCTATCAGCTCATCGTCAAAATGGTCTCTTAAAATCTGCGAAAGAGAGGCAAAATCGTGCACATCTTTTTGCGCCAGCAGTTTATTGAGGCGGCGGAAACGGGGAACGCCAAACGGTTGCCCTACCAATCTACCGGAAAAGGCTTTGGCAAAGTCAAACGGTTCATCAGGCGCAAGCCACCGTTTTTCTCTTGCAATTTTTTCGGCACCCGCAGAACACATATCCATCTCCTGCCTGATTGAGTAGCAATTGGAAACGCCCTGCATAGAATGAATCTGCTTTGCCGCCCATTCACGCCCTGCTGTTTCCAAAACCCAGCACGATTCTCGGTCAATAATAATAAATGTGTTTTCATAGGTTCGATATGTCAAAGGATTGGCATTGGCTTTCTGTCCATATTGCTCCAGAAGACAGGTGATGACTGAAATCGCCTCTTTTGCAGTTGCCGCGCGCTCTAATGCAAGGCGCAACAAATCCATGCCCAAAATGCCGTCTTCTGTCTCGGCTTCCATACGCGAGCCTTCGGCCTCGTTGCCAATGACGACCCCTTTTTCATTATAACCCATCTCAAAGCCCCAAATCCAATAGGGTCTTGAGCCAACAACAGAATAGGTTTTGCTGACCTGCGGAATCGCCATATGCGTTGTCTGCACCATATCGCCCTCTGCATGGTCACCGCCGGCATAAAAACACAAAGGTTGCGGTTCACCCGTTGGTCTGTCGCTGTTTTTTGCCAGAACGGGAACCCCGTATCGGGAACAGGGGCTGTTAACAGCCATTGTGTCACAAGAAAACATTTTCATTCCTCCAATTGATTTGTTATTAAACTCACAAATTGCACCAAAGCGACTTACATAAACGGCTCCTTACTTTCTCTGTGCAGTTGAATCTCATCTGCAACCGAGGCGCTGCCGCGCATTTTAAGAAGATATAAAACCGTTTCTGCCACATCCTGCGGCAGCAACATCCCCTCGCCGGTTAAATCAGGGCGAGAGATTTTCACCATATCGGTAAACACCGCGCCGGGGCTTATTACATGAACCCGAACGCCCTTTTGATAATATTCTTTGCCCAGCGCCTTGCTAAAGCCGAGCAGCGCGTGTTTCGAGGCGGCATAAGCGCTTTGCAGGGCATACCCCTGATGCGCCGTTACAGAAGCAATGTTAATAATGGTTCCGCAAGAAGATGCCATAAGGTGCGACAGCGCTGCCTGGCACAGCAGAAACGGCGCTCTTGCGTTTGTGTTCATAATCAAATCATATTCTTCCATAGAAATCTCTGCAAACGGCTTTGACTGTGCAACACCGGCATTGTTAATTAAAAAATCAACACCGCCATAAATTTTCACGGTTTTTTCAACTGCTTCTTTTATGTAATCATCACAGCAAAGGTCACCGGGCAGAATCAAAGAATCTCTGCCGTTTGCCGTTTTTTTCAGTTTTTCTTCATTTCGCCCCATTAAAACAAGCCGGACTCCGGCGGCAAAAAGCGCATCGGCAATGGCCGAGCCGATTCCACCCCCGGCACCGGTTAAAATGCAAACTTTATTTTTCACAGAATCATCCCTTTGCTTGTCTATATCGCCAACCTTTGGCAAAACTTTGTATATAAAGGATATAAGGTTCAGAGGTAACTCAGGCTCCCTTGTGTAAAGGGAGCTGTCAGCGTAGCTGACTGAGGGATTGTATCTGATTTGTTTATTCACAACCCCTCCGCGTTTGCTTCGCAAACCCACCTCCCCTTACACAGGGGAGGCTTTTTTTCAACAACATTCGACATACTTACATTGCAACACATAAGGTTTAGATGCAAACCTTTTTTAGTGACGGTTCATGTTGAGTCAGAACCAAAAATTTACATTCCCCTTGCCCCATGAATAACACAATTAGGAGTGTCACACCTGAATTCATATGAATTTCCCATTCTATAAAATCTGACATTGCTATTACATAACGGACATTTTTTATCAACAACATCACCATTGTTGATTTCATCAAAGGTATCTAAATAATTATAATAAGGACTTAATAGATCTCTAATTTTCTGATAACCTACCAATACACTATCACCCGTATCAACAATTAATCTCATAACAAGTAAAAGTTTATGTTGCCCAAGAAAAGCTGGCATTCCAACAAAATCAACTTCTTTTCCCCATCTACTTTCATAGAGTTGTCCTAATTTAATTGATTCTTGCATCATTTCAACATCTATCATTGAATTACATCCCCTTTTTCGACAACTTTCGACATATTTACATATCTCATCTAAAGTCATGACTCAAAAATTTAAGTCAAGCAGATATTTAAGGTCTGAGCCCCATGCCGCCTTCAAGGGTTAAGGTTTCGCCATTCATATATTTAAAATCCGGCGAAGCAAGCTGAACACAAACTCTGCCGATTTCAAGTTCAGAATCTCCAAAGTGTCCTGCCGGCGGGATTTTTACATTTGCCTTAAATGCGTCAGGATATGCTTTTTCAAAATTCTCAAGCTGTGCAGTCCATGCAAGAGGGCAAATAACATTTGTATTGATTCCATCCTTTGCCCATTCGGTTGCAGCAACACGGCTTAACCCGCGGATGGCTTCTTTTGCTGCCGCATACGAACATTGACCATAATTACCAAAAAGGCCGGCCCCCGATGCAAAGTTTATAACGCTACCCCTGGTTTCTTTAAGATATGGATAACACGCTTTCATATAATAAAATGTTGCATATAAGCCTGAATACATAGCAAGATTAAACTGTTCTGTTGTATGCTCCTGAATGGTTACGCCCGACGCCGATGCTTGAGCGTTATTGATAAGAACATCTATTCTTCCAAAAGTTTCAATCGTTTTGCTAACAACTTCATTTGCTATTGCTTCGTTATCATTTCCCTCTGAAATATCTGCAGAAATCGCTAATACCTTTATGCCATATAGCTTTTCAAGTTCTTCCTTTGCCTTTTCAAGTTTGGCAGTATTTCTGCCTGTAATAACAAGATTTGCCCCTTCCTTTGCATAAGCGGTCGCAATACCATAACCTATTGAACCACACTTCCCATCCGAAAGGGTCGCATACCCTGCACCTGTGATAATCGCTGTCTTACCTTGTAAAAAATTCATTTTGATTTCTCCTTTTGTTTATAGTACAGATACTGTAATCTGCATTCTGATTTTTAACTTGTTACAATTCAATAATGTTAGGCTCATGTCAAGCAAGTGAACAAAATATATTTTCTGTTACTTGCGCCTTTTGTTATACTTTACATCCGAAATTCTAGCGGTGTCATTTTTAGATGTTTTTTAAATATACGATTAAAATATGAAACATTATTAAACCCTACTTTAATCGCTATATTGATGACAGAATCATCCGTTTCTTTTAACAGCAGTTTTGCTCGTTCAATTCTTTGTTTGCTTATGTAATTGCTGAAACTCATTTGAGTTTCTTTTTTGAAAAGACGACCCAAATACTGCTCATTATAGTGAAAAATTTTTGCAACCTGCGAAATTTTTATATCATAATTAAGGTTTGCTTCAATATAATTTTTTATATTTTCGATCAGCGGATTAAAATTATTCAAATTTTCTGAAGGTATGTTTTCCAACAATGTACGAATATATGTTTCAAGTAACGATCCTACAACATCGCATTGGTCATAAGTAAAATTTTTTTCCAAACTATCGAGCAAGTAATCCTTATCATCTAAATTTTTTTTGAGTTTTTCATAACCCTTCGTTTTCTCTAAAATATTGCCTATGTAAATGATGCAAGCCACATCGTTTCCTATTACAACAGGTCTGGTATATTCATATATACCATTTATACACAAGCCATCAAAAGCTGCTTTTGTGCGATGTGCCTTTTTGATTGCTGCATTTCTGCATTTAAAGCATCTTTCAAGGCCACCTGCACAACTCTTAAATTCATCGCATATTCTACTTGCATGAATTCTTTGTTCCTGAGGCAGAACACACTTTTCATTCCCATAGTTTCCAAAAAACAAAACCCCAATATGTAATTTTGTTCCATATTCCAGATAAGTAATCAAATCAAAAAGACTATTATACTCCATATTAAACTCCAAATAACATTTATTTCTATATATTATCACAAAAGTATGATTTGTGCAATATAAAGTCCAATATTTTAAAGATTTTATGTTCCCTTTGTGATATTATACTTGTGAGGTGATTTGTTATGAAAAAATATGATTTAATCGTTGTCGGCGGCGGTCTTTCCGGCGTGTGTGCAAGCGTTGCTGCAGCAAGAGCCGGCATGAGTGTTCTCTTGATAGAAAAATCAGGAGCGCTCGGCGGCGCAATGTCAAATTCTTTGGTTTATCCATTTATGCGCTATTGGACAACTGATAAGGAAACAAACGAGAAAAAATATCTTTCAGGCGGCATTTTCAAAGAAATGCTGAATAGGCAGAACGAAATGGACTTAAACACAAACGATATGAATTTCAGTCCAGAGTATTTTAAATTTATCCTTGACGAATTGACTTCTGAAGCAGGTGTGGATGTTTTATTTCACACCGTTTTATACGATGTCGTTAAAGAGAACAGAGCGCTTAAAAGCATCAATGTCATTGCAGGCAGCCAGAAGTTGACCTTTGATGCAGATTATTTTATTGACACAACCGGTGACGGAAATCTGTTTTATATGGCAGGCTGTGACTATCAGCTTGGTCGTGAAAGCGATAATTTATGTCAGCCTATGACAACCTGTTTCCGCATGAGTGGCGTGGATCTGAAGCTTTTTTATGCTGAAAGTAGAAATATTCACAAAATATATCTTGAAAAGCAGCAATCAGGAGAAATAACCAACCCAAGAGAAGACATTCTGACTTTTGATGGCATTGGCGAAGGCATTCTGCATTTTAATACGACAAGAATTGTAAAATTGAATCCAACAGATCCCTTTGATGTCAGCAAGGCTGAAAAAGCCGCAAGAGAGCAAATTTTTGAAATCACAAATTTCTTAAAGGAAGTTTCCCCTGCATTTAAAAACAGCACCGTTATTTCCGTTGCGTCCGATATTGGCGTTCGCGAAAGCAGAAAACTGCGCGGAGAACATATTTTAACAGAAGAAGAACTTAAAAATTGCACAAAATTCGAAGACGGCATAGCTTTAGGCAATTATGATATAGATATACACAATCCGGCAGGAAGCGGCACAAGTCATTATTATTTCAAAGCCGGAGAATACTATTCTATTCCTTACAGATCACTTCTCCCTAAAGAATTTGATAATTTGCTTGTTGCAGGGCGTTGCATTTCAGCGACACACGAAGCACAGGCATCTGTAAGAATTATGCCGATTTGCGCTTGTATGGGCGAAGCTGCAGGCTTGGCTATAGCCGTAGCTAAGCAAACAAACACAAATACCCACACTTTAGATACTAACATTTTGAGAGAAAAATTAAAATCAAACGGAGCAATTCTTGAAATATAAGACAAAAAAATCAATTTGATTAAAAAACGATAAGCTCTGAAACCCCTAAAATTACCGAGGTTTCAGAGCTTATCCCTATTATAAAGACTGTTTAGATGCAGTCTGGGCTCCCTTGTGTAAAGGGAGCTGTCAACGGAGTTGACTGAGGGATTGTTTTATTTATTTTTTGACAATCCTCCCGTCACACTTCGTATGCCACCCTCCTTTACACAAGGAGGGCTTTTTCTTATCCGACATCTTTGGGTATTCTTTACTATAAAGACTGTATACTCTAGATGCCAATCTATTTTGTGACAAACTCATATCATGTTAGGATTAAAATTAAATATTTATATTTTGCATTGCGATTCCGTGAAACAAAATGCAAATTATAACACTAATTGCATTAGCGACACAAAGCCACCAAAACATTTTCTTAAATTGATGTTTAAAAATAAATTTTACAGTTAGTCCCTCAATAAGCACATTTGAAAGTATAGCAAACACATAACTCACCAACCAATGGGTAGGATGAAATGTTCCTGTGTCAAAAGGAATCATTAAAACCTCGCCTATAAAACCACTTAAAGGTATTGCAACAACTCCTAAAATCGTAGAGACTAAATTCATAACAAATGCAATCAAAACTGATTTCAAATAGGTTTCTTTTATACAATACTTTACAAATACTATCTCTATTACAAGACCAATTAATATAACATACCAACTTCTCATACCTTCAGCAATATATAAAGATGGCCAAACCATATTTGCACTTGCACAAATAGGTATTAAAAGAAACGATATTAAACATACCAAGCTATACTTCAATTTTTCTCTGTTCATAGTATTTCTCCTTTTCGGCATTATACGACATCCCTTATATGCGTGACAGACGGTTTAGATGCAACTTAGCCTCCCTTGCCTAAAGGGAGGTGTCAGTCACAGACTGACGGAGGGATTCTTTTACAACATTATCAATATACTGACAAACTCCCTCGAAGTTTCTATTCACCTCGTTATTAGGTATTCTGATAACTGTCAAATTTCGCAGTTCTATTCTTTCTGTTCTTATTTTATCTTTCGACAACCCGTTTTCTTCATAATGTTGCGAGCCATCAAGTTCGATGATTAA
>JAZRUU010000149.1:0-5910 GCA_045652725.1 Clostridia bacterium
CGTTACCAAAAGAGCGCTGGTTATTGGCGGTGGTATTGCGGGCATTCAGACAGCCCTTGACATTGCCGATGCCGGCTTCCCTGTTGACATTGTTGAGAAAAAGCCCACCATTGGCGGTAAAATGGCGCAGATTGACAAAACCTTCCCGACGCTTGACTGTGCGGCTTGCATCTTAACCCCGAAAATGGTAGATGTGGCGCAGAATGAAAAAATCAGAATCTTTTCTTACAGCGAGGTGGAGGCAGTCTCCGGCTTCGTTGGTAGTTTTGATGTAAAAATTAAGAAAAAAGCCCGTTTTGTTGATGAAACAAAATGTACCGGTTGCGGCTTGTGTACTGAAAAATGCCCGCAGAAAAAAGTTCCCAATGACTTTAATCTGGGTATGGATATGAAACGGGCGATTTACATCCCCTTTGCACAGGCTGTTCCCAAGGTTGCGACCATTGAGGCAGATTACTGCAACATGCTCAAAAACGGCAAGTGCGGTGTTTGTGCAAAGGTTTGCACAGCCGGCGCCATTGACTATAAACAGCAGGACGAAATCATTGAAGAAAAATACGGTGCTATTGTGGTTGCCACCGGTTTTAACCCCATCAGTATGGAAAAGTTTGACGAGTTTGCCTACAACCAGTCAAAAGATGTTATTACCTCACTTGAGTTTGAGCGCCTGACCAATGCGGCAGGGCCTACGGCGGGGAAACTGCTTCGCCCGTCTGACGGCAAGCATCCCGAAACCATTGTGTTTGTGCAGTGCGTTGGGTCAAGATGTGATTCCTGCAACGAAAAAGGCAAAGAATATTGCTCAAAAATTTGCTGTATGTATACCGCAAAACACGCAATGCTCACCCGTGATAAATATCCCGATACTGATGTGTATGTGTTCTACATTGATGTGAGAACGCCGGGCAAGAACTTTGACGAGTTCTACAGACGCGCGGTTGAAGAATATGGCGTGCACTACATTAAGGGTATGGTCGGCAAAGTCATTCCCGAGGGGGATAAACTCAAAGTCAGAGCGTCTGACCTGATTGAAAATAAACAGATTAACATTGATGCAGACCTGGTTGTTCTGGCGGCGGCCATCGAGCCGGATCAATCGGCAAGACCGCTTGCAACCATGCTGACAGCCAGCATGGATACCAATGACTTTTTCACAGAAGCGCATCCGAAACTGCGCCCTGTTGAAAGTCCCACGGCCGGCGTCTTTCTCTCCGGCGCGTGTCAGGGCCCGAAAGATATTCCCGAAACCGTATCGCAGGCAGGTGCGGCAGCCTCTAAGGTTATCGGCCTTCTCTGCAAGGATAAGCTGATGGGCAACCCCTGTGTTGCCGGCTCTGATGAGATGATGTGTAACGGCTGTTCATCCTGCGAGCGCGTTTGCCCCTATGGCGCCATCACTTATGTTGATAAAGATTTCCGTATGCCCGACAGAACCACAAAGGTTCGCCGCGTGGCTCAGGTTAACGAGGCGGTTTGTCAGGGTTGCGGTGCTTGTACCGTTGCCTGTCCGTCAGGTGCGATGGATTTAAAGGGCTTTAAAAATGCCCAGATTTTAGCGGAGGTGGATGCAATATGTCGATGAACGAATTTAAGCCTAAAATTGTTGCCTTCTGCTGTAACTGGTGTTCTTACGCCGGTGCCGACCTTGCGGGAAACAACCGCTTAAGTTATCCGGCAGATGTTAAAATTATCCGCGTGCCGTGTTCCTGCCGCGTGAACCCGATGTTTATTCTGCGCGCGTTCCAGAAGGGTGCTGATGGTGTCATTATCTGCGGCTGTCACCCCGGCGATTGTCACTACACCTCGGGCAACTATTACACAAGAAGAAGAATGGCACTTTTGTTTTCAATGCTTGACTATTTGGGCATTGAAAGAGAGCGCACCCGTCTTGAGTGGGTGTCTGCCGCTGAAGGCGCCAAGTTTTCGCAGACAATGAATGAGTTTGTGGAAGCTGTCACCGCGTTAGGCGAGAACAAACGATTGGAGGACTTACGATGCAAAGAGTAACCCGTGATGCTTTGGTTAAAAAGGCTGTTGAACTTTTAGAAGCCGGAACGGTTGACCGTGTGCTTGGCTGGATGGCCGGTGAGTTTTCCTATGATGTAACCCCTTATGTGTTTAAAGATGTGCAGTCTCTGCAAAACAATTTTGTGTTTGATGATTTTTGCGGCGCAAACTTCTCAAAATATTTAATTAAAGAATGTGGCAAAAGTGAAGGCAAGGTGCTGGTTTTCTTAAAACCTTGTGATAGTTATAGTTTTAACCAGTTGCTCACAGAACATCGCTTTGACCGTGAAAAGGTTTATGCGGTCGGCATCCCCTGCGAGGGCATGGCCGATGTTGCCAAAATCCGTGAAAAAGCAGAGGGCATATCCGACATTACAGCAAATGGTGATGGTTTTACCGTAACAACGCTGTATGATGGCGATGTGCAGCTTTCTAAAGAAGAAGCGCTTGCTGAACGCTGCCTTTGCTGCAAGAGCAAAAAGCTTGTGGCTTATGATGAACTTTTAGGTGATGAGGGCGAGGTTTTAGATTCCTGCCGTTTTTCTGAAGTTGAGAAACTAGAAGCAATGACAGCAGATGAGCGCTATGCTTTCTGGCAGGGCGAACTTTCAAGATGCATCCGCTGTAACGCCTGCCGCGATGTTTGCCCGGCTTGCAGTTGTGAGCAGTGTGTGTTTGGCAATCCGAAATCGGGTGTTGAAAACAAAGCCATTGCAGACAGTTTTGAAGAAAAAATGTTCCACATCATCCGCGCGTTTCATGTTGCCGGCAGATGTACCGATTGCGGCGAATGCTCACGCGTTTGCCCCCAGAACATTCCGCTGCATCTTTTAAACAGAAAGTTTATTAAAGATATTAACGGCTTCTACGGCGACTATCAGGCCGGTGAAGTGGTTGGCTCCAGAGCGCCTTTGGTGAACTACACCACCGAAGATATTGAAGCCTCTGATGCGGTGAAGAAGGGAGATGGCGAAAATGCGTAAAATTTCTTTGGATTCTCTGAGCGCGTTGTTTGAAACAATCTCCGCCAGTATGCCTGTGTTTCTTCCTGTAGACGGTAAAGAGGGTGCTTCATACAAGAAATGGGAGCCCGGCGTAGAATATTCTAAAGCGCTCAATACCAATAAAAGCGCAAAAGACTTTTTCTTTCCTCAGGTTGAAAATATGATGGCATTTAAAACCGAGGGTAAGAATATTGAAGTTTTAGATTTGAGAGAAGATATTGGTCCTTTTGCCATTTTCGGTGTTCGCGCCTGCGATGTGGCAAGCTTTGACATTTTAGACAGAGTTTTTCTGTCAGAACCGGTAGACAGTTTCTATCAGAAAAGACGGGAAAATGCCGTGATTATCACCGTCTCTTGCTCCCGCCCGCAAGAAACCTGCTTCTGCGGTGCCTTTGGCATTGACGGGGCGGCTCCCGGCGGCGATGTTGAGTGTGTTATGGCAGATGGAACTGTTTATTTAGAAGCCAAAACCGCAAAGGGTGAAGCGTTCTTACAAACGGTAGAATCCGTAACGGCTGATGCTGATGACAAAGCAGCAGAGGCAGAAAAGGCAGAAATCCGCAAACGGATGGAAAAACTGCCCTTAGCCGGCCTTTCGACCGAGGCTTTCGGCGGCGGCAAAACAATGGATTATTTCAACAATCCGCTGTGGGAAGAACTTTCAGCAAATTGTTTAGGTTGCGGCACCTGTACTTTTGTGTGCCCCACCTGCCAGTGTTATGACATTAAAGATTATGACACCGGCAAAGGCGTGCAGCGCTTCCGCTGCTGGGATTCTTGTATGTATTCCGATTTCACAAAAATGGCTCACGGAAACATCAGAAACTCGCAGAAAGAGCGTTTCCGTCAGCGTTTTATGCACAAACTTGTGTATTTCCCTGAGAATAATGACGGCATCTTTGGCTGTGTCGGCTGTGGCAGATGCTTGGCCAAATGCCCGATTTCAATGAATATTGTGAAAGTTATGAAAACGCTGGGAGGTGCAGACAATGCATAATCAGGACCCTTTAATTCCGACCGTTGGCACCATTACCGATGTGCGGATTGACACGCCGGATGTTAAAACCTTTCGCGTATTAACGCCTGACGGCAAAAAGGCTTTTGACCATATGCCCGGTCAATGTGCCATGCTTTCTATCCCCGGTGTGGGTGAGGCGATGTTCTCAATCACTTCTTCTCCCACCAATACAGAATATATGGAGTTTTCTATTAAAAAGTGCGGCTGTGTAACCGAATGGCTTCATCAGGCAGAGGTTGGCCAGCAGATTACCATCCGCGGGCCTTACGGCAAGCCGTTCCCGGTTGACACGGTGTTCCGCGGTAAGGATATGCTCTTTATCGCCGGCGGCATCGGTCTTGCGCCGCTTCGTTCTGTTATCAATTATTGCCGCCACCATCGCGATCAGTATGGCAAAATTGATATTGTATACGGCTCCAGAAGTAAAGACGATTTGGTTGACTATCAAGAAATTATTGACGAGTGGTGCAACGATGACGGTATCAATGTTCACCTGACCATTGATAATCCTCAGGAGGGATGGGACGGTCATGTCGGCTTTGTTCCGAACTTTGTGAAAGAACTTGGTTTTTCAACAGATAAAACCGCCATTTTATGTGGTCCGCCCATTATGATTAAATTCACCCTGCAGGGCCTTGTGGAACTGGGCTTTGAAAAAACCCAGATTTACACCACAATGGAACTTAAAATGAAATGCGGTGTCGGCAAGTGCGGCAGATGTAACATCGGCGCTAAATATGTCTGCAAAGACGGTCCGGTGTTCCGTTGTGACGAAATTGACGAACTGCCCGATGAATACTAAAAGGAGGATATGAAATGGAAAAGACAGTGAATATATTCTTGTTCGGCAAAAGATATAGTGTGCCCGATAATTTAACCATTATGCGGGCAATGGAATATGCCGGCTATCAGTTAAAGCGCGGCTGCGGTTGCAGAAACGGTTTCTGCGGTGCCTGCGCCACCATTTACAGAATCGCGGGGGATAGAGAACTCAAGGCCTGCCTTGCCTGCCAGACGAAGGTAGAGGATAATATGTATATCGCAACCTTGCCGTTCTTCCCGCTTATAAAGCAGGTGTATGACATTGAAAAAATCGGCCCGACAGAGCAGATTATGATGCAGCTGTATCCTGAAATTTATGCCTGCATCGGCTGTAACGCCTGCACAAAGGCCTGCACGCAGGAACTGAATGTTATGCAATATATTGCCTATGCACAGCGCGGCGAATATGAAAAATGTGCTGAAGAGTCGTTTGACTGCGTTATGTGCGGTGTTTGCTCTTCCCGTTGTCCGGCGGGCATTTCTCATCCGCAGGTGGCAATGCTTGCCCGTCGCTTAAACGGCAAATACATTGCGCCTAAATGTGGCCATCTGGAAAAGAGAGTTGAAGAAATTAACGAGGGCACATTCACTAAGTTAATTGAAGAACTGCTTAACAAGCCCATTGATGAAATTAAAGAACTTTATAACAACAGAGAGATTGAGAAATAAGGAGGTGCGGTTATGTATTCAGAAAATTTTCAAGAATCCCTGCGTGCGGTAGAAGCCGCACGAGACAAAAATATTGAATTAGAACCCAGACGCATGACAGCGCAGGAGAAAGAAGATTTATTAAAGGCTTATCATCCCGACTATAAAACCGATGAGTTCTGCGCACTCACCATTGGCCCGAACAAGGGCGACAAAGTGCCGAAAGAACTTGCTGCTATGCTTCAGGCTCACAGCCGCATCAATCCGGCAGAGATTGATTTGCAGAACCCCGATTATGATGTTGATGTTTTGGTTATCGGCGGTGGCGGTGCCGGTTCTTCTGCAGCGATTGAAGCCCACGAGGCAGGCGCGAAGGTTATGATTGTTACCAAGCTGCGTATCGGCGATGCC
>JAZRUU010000150.1:0-3715 GCA_045652725.1 Clostridia bacterium
CAGAGCGTATTTCTGAATATATTGAAAAACCCGTGGGCGTAACCGCGCTGGCAATTGAAGCAGGAGGCGAGCAGGTGGTTTTTTGCAGCGCAGACCTCGTGTCGGTGTCGCTGCATCTTTCAAACACCGTTCGCAAGCGCTTGCTGAATAACGGTAAAGGCCTTGACCCGATGAAGGTTGTTATTTCTGCAACGCATCCTCACACCGCTCCGGGTTACACCGGCCGCAGCATTAACCGCACCAGCGGTGAGGGCGGCGGCAGAAGCTTTCGGGCTTTGATTGAAGCAGAACTGCCACCGGATAAAAAATATGTTGAAAGTGCCGATGTCAGCGGCAATGATGACATTATGGATGATGACACATTGCTGGAAGAGATTTCTTCTAAAATCGCAAATGCGGCGCTTGCGGCGTGGGAAAGCCGTGCCGAGGGTTCTTATGCCAATGCTTTTGGCCGTGCGCCTGTGGGTATGTGCCGCCGCGCAACCTATTCTGACGGTTCTGCCCAGATGTGGGGCGACACCAATACCGCTGTGTTTGAGGCGCTTGAGGGCGGTAACGACTCGGGTATTGAACTCTTATATGTATTTGATAAAAACAAAGAACTGACGGGCGTTGTGGCAAACATTGCCTGCCCGGCACAGTGTGTGCAACACAGGCTGTTCGTCTCTCCCGATTATTGGGGTGAGGTGAAAATGTTACTCAGAGAAAAGTTCGGTAAAAAGATTTTTCTTTTGCCGCAATGCTCAGCCGCCGGTGACCAGTGCCCCGTTGATCTGATTCGCTGGGTTGAGCCGGAGAGTGATGTTAACGACCCCAATTTAAAGAGAAACAATCCGCCTGCCCGCAAGGCAGACCCCTCAATGTTTGACATTTCCGGCATGAAAAAAACAGGCAAGAGAATTGCCAATGAAATTGTGGATGTATTTGAAGAAGGCGACTACGAAATTCAGTCAGATGTTCCGCTCTACCACGAGGTTAAGTTGATGCAGTTACCTCTGCGCCGTGCAACGCTGGCAGAAGAGAAAGAAGCGCGCCGTGCCATTCGTGAATATTTTCAGAACAAGCCCGGCGATGTTGACTTTAACGATGCGGCACATCTGCAGGTGCATCTGGGCATTTTGCGCCGTATGGAACTACAGGAGAAGGTTGAAGTGGTTGATACCGAGGTGCATATCATTCGTTTGGGCGATGTTGCCTTTGCAACAAACCCCTTTGAACTGTTTCTTGACTATGGCAACCAGATTAAAGCAAGAAGTTTGGCGCAACAGACTTTTCTGATTCAGCTTGCCTGCCATGCTGAAGGCTATCTGCCCACAAAAAAGGCAGAAGCAGGCGGCCATTACAGCGCCTTTTTATCAAGCGGCACGGTTGGCCATCAGGGCGGCGAACAACTTGTGAGAGAAACATTAAAAACCATTAACGGCATGTTTAAATAAACGAAAGGAAGATGAACAATGGCAAAAATTGCATTCGTCGGCTTCGGTGAGGTAAACACCCCTATTGACTTAATTGTGAACAAATGCACAGCGGCAGAAAAGGCGCTGAAAGATGAAGGTCTTGACCTTGTTTCTGTCTATCCCGTGACAGATGACTATGAAGAAAAAGATGTGAAAAAAGCAATCGCCGCTTTAAAAGGCGAGGAGTTTGATGCGCTTGTTATTTGTATTGCCGGCTGGATTCCCACCCACGCAGTTGTGAAGGTGACCGAGCCGTTCCGCCACAAACCCATGGTTCTCTGGGGCCTTTGCGGCTGGATGGAGGGCGACCGCTTGGTGACAACGGCTGACCAGGCAGGCACTTCGGCCCTTCGCAAAACCTTCTTTGATTTAGGTTATAACTTTAAGTTTATTTATGATATTATCGGCAAAAAAACAAACTCCAAAAAGGTTTCTGACTATGTTTGTGCGGCCGTTGCGGCCGAAAAACTCCGCAGCGCCAAGATTGGTCACATGGGCTACCGTGATATGAACCTTTACGGCACTCTGTTTGATGGTCCTTCTTTAAAAAGAGTGGTTGGCACCGAGATTGAAACCTTTGAAATGCTAGAAATTTATCAGCGTTATCAGAAGATTACCGATGCAGAAAAGCAGGCTGTGATTGATAACGCCATTTCAAAGTGGAAGTTTTTGAAAGAAGCCAATCCCGAGGGTCTTAAAATGGCCGCAGGTTACTATCTGGCTTTAAAGAGTCTGATTGATGAACGCGGCTACGGTGCCGTTTCTTTAAAAGATGTTGACGGTATGAAAAAACTGTTAGGCTTTCCGCCGGCGCCCATCTTTATGCTTCTTGCTGATTGCGAGGGCGTTTGCACCGTGCCCGAAAACGATGCCCTGGGCAGCGTAACCCAGTTGATGGTGAAATATTTAACCGGTCAGTGTGCTTTTTATTTAGAGTTCTACGAATTTATGGAAGACCGCGTTTTAGCCGGTGTGCCTGACTATGTGCCTGCCGAGGTAACCGATGGCGGTGTGCAGGTGATGCCCGCGGCCTTTGGTGAACTTAGTGAAGGCATTTTAAATGTATCAAAAGTAAAACCCGGCAAGGTAACGCTTTGCCGCCTGACAAGCTGCGGCGACCGTTATTATATGCATATGGTAGTGGGTGAGGGCGTCTCCCCGAGAAAGTGGGAAGAAGCCGGCTGGACACAGCCTGCGCCGCAACTCCCCGGCCTTGAAATTCTGCTCCCCGATGTGGAAGATTTTGCTGATAATGTTATGTGTCAGCATTACATCATTGCTTATGGTGACCAGAGCGAAAAGATGGAAAATCTGTGTGATATTTTAGGCATTGAAGTAATCTGAAGGTAAAGGAGAAACACATGATGAATTGTTATAATCCTAACTTTTACAAACATTTAGAAGATGACAGCGCCATGATTCAGGCGGCAGTTGATGCTGCGCAAGAAACCGGCGAAGCGGTCACCATTCCCCGATTAAATGAGAGAACCGGCGAACCCGTCTGGAACATCAGTCGTGCCATTTTGCTCCATACCGGCAGTGTGATTTATCTGGATAACTGCTATCTTCGTCAGGCTGATGGCGTGTATGAGAACATTTTTAAAAATTCTAACAACGAAAAACCCGAGGGTTACACCCGTGAGGGTCGTCAGCGTGATATTACCATCCTCGGCTTCGGCAATGCAACGCTAGATGGCGGTGAACATAATGGTATGTTTGAAACCAACTACCGCGATTTTGGCTTTGATAATTGCTATATGAACTCTATGTTCAATTTTATCAACTGTGAAAGAATCAAAATCCGTGATATTAACATCACCCGCCAACGCTATTGGTCAATGGTGTTCCACTATTCTTCTCACATTGAAATTTCGGGCATTCATTACTATGCGCCCTATCATTGGAGAAATCAGGATGGTATTGACCTTCGCAGCGGTTGCTCCAATGTTCTGATTGAAAACATCTCCGGCGTTACCGGTGATGACATTGTAGCCCTGACCAACCTGCGGAACATTTATGCAGAGCGTTTGGCAGATTGCCATTATGATGACTCTATTCACAATGTCATTGTTCGCAACATCCATGCGGTTACCCGTAACTCTTTTGTCCGCATTTTAAACCACGGCGGCAGAAAGATTTATAATGTTTTAATTGATGGTCTGATGTTTGACTGTGAGAGCGCCCCGCGTGACCCGCGCCCCGGTCAGTTTGTTGAGGCAGGTGCTTATGAGCCTCTTCATCCTGAAATTCACAAGTTT
>JAZRUU010000151.1:0-5598 GCA_045652725.1 Clostridia bacterium
ATATAAATCAAGTTCTAAAGAACAACAATATGCTGAAAATATCATTTTTGCTGAAATAGAAAAAGTATTAGGGACTGCATTAACAAAAAATCCAAAAATCTATTTAAATGATAACAAAAAACATATCCAGCCTGATTTTTATTCAGAAACCAATTGTATTGTGGGAGAAATTTTTTCACACATTGGAAACTATAAAGATGGTCAATCACATAAAATAGCAAGTGACATTTTGAAAATGTTGTTGTTGGATAAAGTGAAAAATAAAAAACATAGGAAATTTTTTGCTGTGTGTAGTGATGAAGAAAAAAATAAATTAGAAAATTCTTCTTCCTGGTTATCAGAGAGTATCAAACAGTTTGAAATAAAAATTATTAAAATTGATATTTCAGATGATTTAAGAGAAAAGATTTTATCAGCACAGAACAGACAGAAAATGATTAACAATTAATTTTTTTCCAACTTGATGTGAACAATACCAAAAAGATTGGCATCTAGATTATATTTTGCATTTCTTATTGTGGTTGATGCTATAACATTTATTTATCCGTGGATGATTTATCCAAATAGAAAGTGATAAAGAGGAACTTGTGAGTGAAGGTGATGCGAATGTTCCGCTATTTTATCTTTTCAAAAGAAAACAGGATGTAGTCCGAAAAAAATATTGAAATAAAACTACGGAGGGGAAAGTGATGAATGTTTTATCCATTGGTAACAGTTTTTCGCAAGATGCACAACGCTATTTGCATCAGATAGCAAAGGCAGACGGCACACCGCTTGACGCCTTTAATCTTTACATAGGTGGTTGTTCGCTTTCGCGTCACTATCGGAACATGCTCAGCGGCGAAAAAGTTTATGGGCTTGAAGTGAACGGGCATAGAACGGGCTTTCTTGTTTCTTTAAAAGAGGCGCTTTTAAACCGTGATTGGGATGTTGTGACTTTGCAGCAGGTGAGTGCTTTATCACCCTGCTATGAAACCTACCAACCCTATCTTTCATCCCTTGCGGCTTATGTGAGAGAATGTGTGCCCAAGGCCGAAATTGCCATTCATCAAACCTGGGCCTATGAGAAAGACAGTTCTCGCCTTGTGAAAGAATTGGGCTATCGGGCGCCGGCAGAAATGCTGCGCGATATAAAAGCCGCTTACAAAAAGGCGGCCAAAGAAATTGGGGCAGATTTTATCATTCCATCCGGTGAGGTTTTTCAAAAAATGCTGACGCTGGGTGTTGAAAAAATGCATCGTGACACATATCATGCTAGTTACGGCCTCGGCAGATATGCTCTTGGTTTGCTGTGGCATGCTGTTCTGACAGGGCAGGATGTGAGCAAAAACGCGTTTTGCGACTTTGATGAAGAAGTTGCTGCATCAGACTGCGAAAAGGCGAAAGAGAGCGTTTTAGCGGTGTTATCTACCCACAAAAACAAAAGAAAGCGGTGCAAAAAATGAAACAGAATACTTTTTGGCAAATGTGTAAATTCACCTTATTTTCCATATCGGCCGGCGTGATTCAGGTTGTTTCGTTTGCGCTGTTTAACGAACTGCTTCACTGGCCTTATTGGCCCGGTTATCTGAGCGCATTGATTCTTTCTATTTTATGGAACTTCACTTTTAACCGGCGCTATACTTTTAAGTCGGCCGCTAATGTGCCCGTTGCTATGGCAAAACTCTTTGGATTTTATGCAGTTTTCACGCCTCTTTCAACCTGGCTTGGGCATCTGGCTGAATTAAAAGGCATCAATGACTACATCATTTTAATTGTTACAATGCTTTCAAACTTTGTGCTTGAGTTTTTGTTTTGTAAAATGGTTGTTTATAAAAATCAGGAAAACACAAGAGAAGAAAAAGGGAAAGCGTGAAAATTTTTATAAAAAAGAGAGGAATCATTATGGAACAAAGAGAGCTTATGATTCGGTCAACCCTTGACGGAACAATGCAACCCTCATTATTTTACAAAGCAAGCACCCAGGGGCGGCCATTGCTTGTGGGTTTGCATACATGGAGCCATAACCGGTTTAATCAGATAGACAATATGCTGCCCTATGCAGAGCAATATGATTTTAATTTGCTTTTGCCCGAATTTCGCGGCAATAACAAAGAGACAAACCCGAACTGCACACTAGCCTGCGGTTCTGAATTTGCTAAAAGAGATATTGTTGACGCCATTGACTATGTAGTGGAACACGAGGGTGTTGATGTGGAAAATGTGTTTCTTCTCGGGCTTTCGGGCGGCGGACATATGGCGCTTTTGATGGCCGGTTACAAACCGGAATATTTTAAGGCGATTGGTGCCTATGTTCCCATTACCGATCTTGCCAAATGGCAGAAGCAAAACAGTAACTACGCCGGGCAGGTTGAAGCCTGTTGCAGCGGGGATGCAGAAGAAATGAAAAAACGCTCGCCCATCAGTTATGTTGATACCGTTGCCCGTGCAAATTTAAAGATTTTTCACGGTAAATTTGACCCTGTGGTGCCGGTTACACAGAGCCTTGAGTTCTATGATGTGCTGATGAAGAAACATCCAAAATCCCGCGTGTTTTTAGATGTTTTTGACGGTGGCCACGAGATTGATATGAAAGTGGCAATGTATTGGCTTTTGTCACAATATGAGGAGACGGAAAAAACAGAGGTTACCGGCTGAAACTGAAAGGAAAAGAGGAGAGACCTATGACATATTTTACATATGCCTTGCTTTTGTGGAATGTGATTGTGTTTTTTGTTTATGGCGCAGATAAACTGAAAGCGAAAAAAAGCAAAAGGCGCATCAGCGAGGCAACGCTCATTACGCTGGCGTTTTTGTTTGGTGGTGTGGGGGGCTTGTTTGGCATGGTGATGTTTAACCACAAAACTTCAAAAATGAAGTTTCGCCTGCTTGTTCCACTTGCGGCGGTTCTGACGCCGGCGCTTTTGCAGGCGCTTTCAATTTGGATAAAGGCAATTCTTTAATACACATAAAAAAACAGGCTGCAGCAAAACAATTTGTTTTGCTGCAGCCTGTTTACTTTTTTAGGCTGTTTATTTTGTGCCAAAGATTCTGTCACCGGCATCACCTAAACCGGGCAGAATGTAGCAATTTTCGTTTAAGCCTTCATCTACATTGGCGCAGTAAACATCAACATCAGGATGCGCTTTCGTTAAGGCTTCAACGCCTTCGGGAGCCGCAATCAGACATAAGAATTTAATCTGCTTGCCACCGTAGGATTTAATTTGGTTAATGGCATCAATTGCAGAGCCGCCGGTTGCCAGCATGGGGTCAACCACAACAATTAAGCGTTTGTCAATATCGGGCGGCAGTTTGCAATAATATTCTTGAGGCTGCATGGTAACCTCGTCACGGTACATGCCAATGTGGCCGACCTTTGCAGAGGGAACCAGATTCAGCATGCCGTTAACCATGCCGAGACCGGCACGGAGAATGGGCACAACTGCCATCTTTTTGCCTTTAATCATTTTTTGTGTTGTCTTAACAAGCGGTGTTTCAATTTCAACATCTTCAAGCGGCAGGTCGCGCAATGCTTCATAACACATGAGCATTGTGATTTCTTCAACCAATTCACGAAATTCTTTGTTTGTGGTTGTGACCTGACGCAGAATGCTTGTTTTGTGCTGAATCAGCGGATGGTCAAAAATAACAACATTAGCCATAATTTACTCCTATTCTGCTTTGGCTTTTGAAACCACCAGATTGGTGATGATACCTAAAATCAAAGCACAAGCAATGGATGTGATGGTAACCTGACCAAAAGTTAAGGTTAAACCACCAATACCGGCGATTAAGATAACAGATACGGTGAACAGGTTCTTGTTCTGGTTTAAGTCAACCTGCTGAACCATTTTCAGACCGGAAACAGCAATGAAGCCGTAAAGTGCCATACATACACCGCCCATTACGCAGGAGGGGATGCTATTAACAAATGCAATAAAGGGAGAAATGAAAGCCACCAGGATTGCAAGAATAGCAGCGGTGATGATGGTTCTGACAGAAGCGTTTCTTGTGATGGCCACACAACCTACAGATTCACCGTAAGTGGTGTTGGGGCAGCCGCCGAAGATAGCGCCGACAATAGAACCGATACCGTCACCCAGCAGGGTTCTGTGGAGACCGGGTTCTTCTAACAGGTCACTTTCGATGATAGAAGAAATGTTTTTGTGGTCAGCAATGTGCTCAGCAAAAACAACGAAAGCAACGGGGATATATGCAACAGCAATGGTGCTGATGTAAGCAGCGTTTACTTCGCCAAAACCCTTTACTGCGGTCAGGAATGTGAAATCGGGAACAGAGAAGAAAGTGCTGACTGTAACGCCGTTTTCTGCAAGCGCCATAAAGGGAGCAATGTTTAACACTTTGATAGCATCAACATCAGTTGCATAACCAATGGCTGTGAAGATGGCAGAAACAAGGTAACCACCTAAAATACCGATAATAAAGGGAATGAGTTTTAAAGTCTTTTTGCCGTAGGTAGAGCAGAGGATGGTGATGAACAGGGTTACAAGACCGCAAAGCACTGCGATTAAGGGTGAAGTTTCAACACCTGCAATGCTGCCTTTTGAAAGGTCAGAAATAGCGTTGCCGGCAAGACTCATACCAATGATAGCAACAGTGGGGCCGATAACAACCGGCGGCATAATTTTGTTCAGCCAGTTAACGCCTGCAAACTTAACGATGATTGCAATGATAACATACACAAGGCCTGCAAAAATTGCACCGATGAGTAAGCCTAAAAAGCCGAGCGACATAGAAACGCCGCCTGCAAAGGCTGCAATCATAGAGTTGATGAATGCAAAGGATGAACCTAAGAAAACCGGAGATTTTGCTTTTGTGAAAGCAACATAAACCAAGGTACCGAGACCTGCACCAACAAGCGCTGCAGCAGAACTCATATTAGCGCCTTCAATTGCGCCGTTGATGATAACGGGAACAACCAGAGTTGCCGTCATGATGGACAGAAGTTGCTGAAATGCAAACACAATCAACTGCCCGAATTTGGGTTTGTCTTTTACACCGTAAACGAGTTTCATTGTTTACCCCTCCAAAATTAAATTGTGATAAAAATGATTTTTACTCCATTTTTACCTATGTTACAATATAACCTAAAAAAAGATTTTTGTCAAGGGTTTTTCGTGCAAAATACCCATTATATTGACAAAAAATATGATAAATCTACAAGATACAGTTATAACAGGAACCGTAGTAAAAAAGTACCGATTGTGAAAACACAGGAACATTCTTTTGAATTTAAATTAAAAAAGCAATGGCCAAACAAAGTCGTTTTGCCATCACTTTTTTACATATTTTATTTAATATCTTCAACAACCGTTTCGGGCGGTGTTAAGAGAAGTTCGGGGTTTTCTAAAAGTCGCTTTAATTTTTTAAATGCCGTTGCATAATAATGCCCGTCGCAAATGCGGTCATCACACATAACGGTGAAATCAATCATTCTGTGCTTGTCAACACCGCCTTCTTCATTTAAACGGAGTTCGGTTCTCTTGGCACCCATAGCGATAAAAATGGGTAGGTTTCCAAAGTCATATACATGATGCGCTACCGGCGGAATGCCCAAAGAGCCGAGGTTTGTAATAAACAAAGAACCGTGAAACGGGC
>JAZRUU010000152.1:0-2353 GCA_045652725.1 Clostridia bacterium
CGGTTTTGATCTGCTGTATTGCTATAACAACCTGTATTCTAAAAAAGGATTTTTCGTCATATAGTTAAACTATGAAGCAAAAATCCGGGAGGGAGAAGGGTGAAGGATTATATATCGAGGCGTGCTGTTTTACTTGCAGAATATATAATCGAAAACAAGGCCACCGTCAGGCGGACGGCAAAAAAATTTAATATATCAAAATCAACGGTGCATAAAGATGTTACCGAGCGGTTGCCGCTTGTAAACCTTGCACTTGCCAAAGAGGCAAAACTGATTCTGGATGAAAACAAAGCAACAAGACACATCCGTGGCGGTCAGGCAACAAAAGAGAAGTATGAATTGCAAAAAAATGTTGAAAGCAGGTAGGCTTATATTACTTTTTTGTGACAGTAAAAAAACCTGTTGAAATTTAACAGAAAAAAGGGTATAATAAACATAACAGTATGTTTATTATACCTTTTTACATATTTAAGCGGTGTAATAATAAGAATGTATATTTACAAAGGAGGATTTATTATGCTTAAAAAAGCGGTATCCCTCATTCTCAGTGTGCTGATGGTTCTTTCGGTGACATCTGTTTTAGCGGCAGGTTTCTCTGATGTGACATCAAGTTACAGTTGGGCAGAAGAAGCAATTGAAACTCTTGCTGAAAACAAGGTGATTAACGGTTATCCCGATGGCACTTTCCAGCCGGGCAACAACATCACAAAAGAAGAAGCAATTGCTCTGTTTGCCAGAATTTTAGGTGCAAATGAATCTTTAAACCAGTCAGTCGTTTCTTTATCAAGTGTTCTTTATGAAGAAGAATTGAGCAAATATGATACATTTGCTTCTGACGCGGCAGCCTATCTGATGTATAAAAAGGTGCTGACAGAAGCAGATCTTGCCATTTATCTTTCTTCTGCTCACAAAGGTGAGCCCTTGCTTCGTTATGAAGCAGCAACGCTGATTGCCAAATGTTTAGGCGGTGAAGTGTGGCTGAAAAACAACCCGGATGTAACCCTTTCTTATGCCGATGCGGGCAGTGTTCCGGCTTCAGCCAGAGGCTATGTTTACTTTGCTTCTGAAGCGCAGATTATTCAGGGCATGGAAGATAGCAAGTTCGTGCCCATGGGTAATGTAACCCGTGCACAGGTTGCGGTTATGCTTCACAGAATGTTCACCCGCCTGCAGTATTCTTATGCAAAGGGCACCATTTCTCAGGTGAATGAAACAACAAATGTTATCACCATTAAAACCAGTGACGGCGAACTTGAAAGCTACAAGGTAGATAAAAATGTTGCTGTTATGCTTGACGGTATGCAGTCTGCTCTTGTTGATCTGCCTGTTGGTCAGGAAATTGTGATTACCTTCTCAAACAACGGCCTTTATTCATTAGATGTTGTTCAACTTGCAGTAGATGACAGTTTTGAGGCTATTTTTAAAGGTAAGACAACCGATACCGCCGGCACAACCGTTAAGTTTGAAAATCTTGCTACCGGCAAATCGCAGTCTTATAAGCTCGCAGATGATGCCATCATCGTTTATAACGAGCAGACTGCAAGCATCAATGCTCTCACAAGCGGCGACTATGTAACGGTTGCTGTGGTTTCCGGCAAGGTTACTTTGATTGATGCTGAAGCCAAGAGCAAAACAATCAGCGGCGCAAGGGTAGAGGCAATTACCTTTAATCCTGATGTTGTAATTACGCTGGCACTTGCAGATGGTTCAACAGCGGATTATTCAATCAAATCCAATGCAACTATCCGCCGTAACAATGCCGTTACAACATATTCTGATCTGGCAATTGGCGACAAGGTAGATGTTACATTAGAATATGGTTTAATCAGTGCGGTTGTTGCAATTGGTGTTGAAAAAACCGTTACCGGTACAATTGAAGAAATTACCATTTCTAAAAACAATTCATCTATGAAGGTGAATGTGAACGGCAAGGTGAGCACTTTTGCTATCAGCCGTGATGTTCAGATTAAACTTGACAATGCTGATGCCACTCTCTATGACCTGCGTCTTGGTTATTTGGTAGACTTGCAGACTTCAAGTTCAACCGTTAAAGAAATCAAGGTTAAGTCTGTTGCCTCGGCTCTGCAGTTAACCGGTCAGATTACGCTGGTTAACACCACCTATAAGATGATTTGCGTAAGCCATGTAAATGCGCTGGGTGATACGGTTGAAACACAGGTATTTGTTAAAGATAATGTAAAAATCTTAGACAGTAACGATGGCAAGATGAAAAATTTAAAGAACCTTGTGACCGGTCAGAATGTAACCGTTGCCGGTGCTGATAATAATGGTGTGTTCGAAGCAACTTCCATTATGATTCTTGCAAATTCACAGTAACGGATACTTAAAACAA
>JAZRUU010000153.1:0-3996 GCA_045652725.1 Clostridia bacterium
TACCGCCGGAGAAATACATGGTGAAGATTACCATGAAAGCTACCGCATCTTTATGCATCGGGCCCTTGATACTTAAGAAGTATGCACCCAGAGTTGTCATCACCATATTGGTCAAAAGCCCGCCAAACACTTCAAAAAGCCCTGATGGCGGCGTTTGCTCTGCCGCCTGCGACAGCGGAATGGAAACCGGGAACAAATAACTGCCCAAAACAGCCACAACAGCGGCCAAGAGAGTGCTGAGAATATAAAAGAAAACCACATTTTTAAACCGTTTGCCAATGCCCTCTCCCGCGCCGGCAAGTGAAGCGATAACCAAAACAAACACAAGAACCGGTGCAATGGCTTTTAAAGCGCCCACAAAAACATCACCCAAAACGGTAACGCCTGATGCCTGCGGCAGAAAAAGGCCAAGCAAAACACCGATTAAAAGGCCGATGGCAATCCGCAAAATCAACGGGGATTTTGTGTAGAAAGTAAAAATATTTTTCATTGTTGTCTCCTGTCACTTTTATTTTAATTTGCCGTAACCGGCAAGTTCCACACACGCCTGCCCTGCTTCTGTCAGCATAAATTCTGCCATTTTTCTTGCAGGGGCATCAGGCGGTGTGTCTTTTCTCAAAACAATATAGGTGTTGTTGGCAAGCGGATAGCTGCCATCTGCTATCGTTTCATCAGTCGGATGAACCCCGTCAATCGCCAACAGCTTTAACTCACTGCGGGTGTTATAGAATAAATCCATATTGTGAAAATAATAATAAATGCTGTAACCAAGACCGTAACCCACCGGTTCAGCGGTCTGCGATGCCATAACATCTGTCAGAACATTTGACATTGTCATAGAGGTTTCTTTCTGCACCTCGGGATGAATCGCATTGCCGTTTAAAAAGTGTTTTTCCATCTGGGCGTGGCTCCCCGAGTCGTTGTTACGGCAATAGGGATAAAGCAGCGCATCGCTGCCACCGAGTTCAGACCAATTGCTGTAAGCATTGTTCACATAAATATCGCTGATTTGCGCCTTAGTGAGCCCTTCTGCCGGATTTTCGGCATTGGTGAAGAAAATCATAGCATCATAGGCAATGGGTATGAGTTCCAGCTCTACGCCCTTTTCCTCTGCAAGTTGTAAAACATCACTTGCCGGATAAACCGAGGCAAAAAGCATATCTACCTCTTTGTTAATCAGCCGCTGATAAGAGGCGTGGCTCTTGCTATGGGCGGCGGGATACAGCGGATGCGTCCAGCCGTTTAAAAACAATTGTGTATAGACCGCTTCGGTAAACGGATAGGTTGAGGTTGAGCCGTCAATCACGGGCATATTCTCATTAAAACCAAACTGCTCTGCAAGCGAAGACGCATAACGCTGGCAGGCTTTTTGCGTGTTGCTCAAAACATAGGCCACATCGTAGCGCGTGGCCGGCTTTTGCGGATTTAAAACACGAACGGGATTCTCGGAGTCTGAATCATCATAGTCAGAGGCAACATAGCGCACTGCTTCGTAAGCCTCTTTCGCCCAGTCAGAAACCGTGTCTCTGTCGCGCTCATTCGTTACACCAATGGCGGGGCAACGCAGACCGGCACACGAAAGAGCCCGTGCAATCATAACCACAACTTCTTCACGCGTTACATTGCGATAGGGCGAAAAGGTGGTGTCTGAATCGCCCATGACAATACCATAGGCGCGGGCAGACATCACAACATCATAAAACCAGTCTTTCTCTTGCACATCGCTAAACACCGCAGGGCGGCCATTGGCAGAAGAAAGCCCCAAAAACCGCATAACCATTGCGGCGGCCTCAGCCCGCGTCACATTGTCAAAGGGTTTGGCTTCACCTTTTTCGTTACCATAAATAACACCGAGTTGAGCCAGGCGCTCCATATCGTGAAATTCATAGCGGGCAGCATCATAATCAGCAAAGGTAACTGATTCGGGCACAAAGGGTTCTATGTTTCTGTCTTTATTTTCTTCAGGAACGGTTGCAAACACAAAACCATCATAAAAAGTTGAAAGGGCAATCGGCTCACCCGTATCACTATAGCGGGCATAGGTACGCCACGAGTGATTATCAGGAAAACCAACAGGATACGGCACTTTAAGCACAGAGAAAGAAACCGGCTTCACCTCATCTGAATCTGCCGCAAAAGTACAGCAGAAAAGGCTGACGCTCATACAAAAAGCAACAAGCAGCATCACCATTTTTTTCAACATACATAATCACTCCTTTTATAACTGTTACTGCATTTTATTTTGCAATTATAGTATAACATATTTTTTATTTTAATAAAAGAAAAAAATTTTTAATTTTTCTTATTTTTTACATTTGCAGCAAACAATTGACAATTTGCCATTTTAATGCTATAATGCTCTCATTGAAACTGCTTTTTGAAAGGGTGTATTCTATGGTACTTGCAATTGACATCGGCAATACAAATATTGTGCTTGGCGGCTTTCAGAACGATGCGCTCAGTTTTGTTGCGCGCATTGCCACAAACGCCAACAAAACCGAAGATGAATATGCCACAAAAATTGGCAGTATTCTGCGGCTGCACGGTATTGAAAAGGCAGAAATTGACGGTGCCATTATTGCCTCGGTTGTGCCGCCCTTAAACCTTGTGATGAAACGGGCTGTTGAAATGGCCTTTGGCGTCACACCTATTATGGTGGGGCCCGGCATTAAAACCGGCATCAAATTGCATTGTGACAACCCCGCCTCGGTGGGTGCCGATTTAATTTGTGCCTGTGTGGCAACACACCACATTTACGGCAGTCCTGCTTTGATTATTGATATGGGAACCGCTACAAAAATGATGATGATGGATAAAACCGGTGCATTCATCGGCGCCTCTATCATTCCCGGTGTCAGCATTGGTTTAAAAGCGCTGGCAAGCGGCACGGCGCAACTGCCGCAAATCAGTTTAGAGGCTCCGCCCTCTGTTCTGGGTAAAAACACGGTGGACTGCATGCGCTCGGGCGTGGTGTTCGGCAACGCCTCGTTAATTGACGGTATGATTGACCGTTTTAACGATGCCACAGGCGAAACGCTGAAAGTTTATGCCACAGGTGGTCTTGCGCCAACAATACTGAACCATTGCGTGCATGAGATTACAATGGATAATGATTTGGTTTTAAAAGGTCTTTACATTTTATACAAGAAAAATAAATAACTTTGTTGTCTGCCCTTCGGGGAGATATAAATTAAATTTGCGTTGCACCGCTTTGGCGGGTGACAGCAAGGAGGAATTTTTATGGTAACAACAAAGACAAGAATGTCAACCGGGACTCTGGTGCTGGGTGCACTTCTCACGGCGTTGGTATTCGTGCTGCAAATGATGGGTTCCTTTATTCATTTTGGAATCTTTTCCATTTCGCTGGTGCTGATACCCATCGTCATTGGTGCGGCCACCTGCGGTGTTAAAGTTAGCACCTGGCTGGGATTGGTATTCGGCGTTGCAGTTTTAGCAAGCGGCGACGCGGCGGCTTTTTTGGCTGTTGATGTGGCCGGCACGGTTATCACGGTGCTGGCAAAAGGGTTACTTGCCGGTTTTTTAGCAGGGCTTGCTTACAAAGCGTTTGGCAAAATAAACCGCTATGTTGCTACAGTGGTTGCCGCTGTGGTCTGCCCTCTGGCAAACACAGGCGTGTTTTTGCTCGGTTGTCTCTGCTTTTTTATGGAGACAATTGAACAATGGGCGGCGGCTGCCAATTTAGGTGGTGGCGTGGCACATTATATGATTTTTGGCCTTGTGGGGGCAAACTTTTTGTTTGAACTCGGCACAAACATCATTTTAAGCCCGCTGGTTGTGAGACTTTTAAACATTCGCTTAAAACAAAACTAAAAGACAAGACATAACACGAGACCGCTCACCGGTTGAACTTGTCAAGTAAAAGTAGACAATAAAAACCACCACTTATACAAACCCTTGTTCAATTCTGTATTGGACAGGGGTTTTGTAATTTAATTTGTATGATAATCTTTCGTTATTAAAGTAATGAACATAGTT
>JAZRUU010000154.1:0-27564 GCA_045652725.1 Clostridia bacterium
CTGTGGAGGCTTCTGAAGAGAATTAAATAGCATATTTTAAAGCTGTAACGTTTTTGTTGCAGCTTTTTTCTTCTTTTTTCACAAATTTTAACTTCCGGATATGGTCAAAATTGTGAAAAAATATTTAATTTTGCAAATAAACCTTGCAAAAAATGAAAAAAGAGTATATGATATTAAATGGGTATATTTGAATGAGAAGTTCAATTTTTGTCCCGAGAATGGAGGAATTAGAATGCTCAGTCAGGTTTTTCAACCTATGTTAGACCAAATGAGAACTATATCAGACCGTGAAATGGGTGTTATGAATAACTCCGGTGCGGTTGTTGCATCTGTCGGTGAGCCGGTTTCAGAGGATCTTGCCTGCGATGTTGTTATGAACAATATGCACAACGGCAAACCGATGATATATGCTGACTATACCTTTATTGCTTTTGGTATGCGCAATATGACCGATTACATTGCTTATGTCCGCGGTGTTGATGCTGAAACACAAAAGTTTTGTCAACTTTTAGCCGTTAGCCTTTCAAATCTGCAGGTGCATTGCGGTGATAAATATGATAAGGTTAATTATTTGAAAAATGTTTTGCTTGGTAATGTGTTGCCGGGTGACATTTTTCTTCACGCTAACGAATTGCAGATTGATATTGAAACACCGCGTGTGGTTTATATTATTCAACTGCAGGAGGCAACCGATATTTCGGTTCAGCACATTCTGCAGAATATGTTCCCCGAGCAGGATTTTGTTATTGGGCTCGATAATTTAAACATTGTGCTCATTAAAGCCCTGCCGAATGAACATTCACCGGAACTGCTCTCTAAAATTGCCAAGAGCATTGTTGAAACGGTAAACGCCGAACTGATGCTGCAGGTCTATGTTGGTATGGGCACGCCTACCGATTCCATCAACGACATTGCCCGTTCTTATTCAGAGGCGCAACTCGCCCTTGAAATCGGCCGCGTGTTTGATGGCGAAACCTATATTTTAAGTTACGATGCTTTGGGCATTGGTCGCTTGATTTATCAGTTGCCCAGCAAACTCTGTGAATTGTTTTTAGATGAGATTTTCAAGAAAGAAAGCATCAATGTTTTAGACGATGAAACACTTTTAACCATCTATAAGTTCTTTGAAAACAATTTAAATGTCAGTGAAACTTCGCGTCAACTCTTTGTGCACCGTAACACCTTGGTGTATCGTCTTGACAAAATTGAGCGTTTGACCGGTCTTGACCTGCGGAATTTTGATGATGCGGTTATTTTTAAAGTAGCCATTTTAGTTAATAAATACTTAAATGCCAATTCGGCAAAATTTTAGGAGATTAACTCTATGATTATTTTCAGTAATGTTTCAAAGGTCTATGATAACGGTTCAACGGCGCTCAACAACATCAGTTTCTTTATTGAACGCGGCGAATTTGTTTTCATTGTTGGGCCTTCGGGTGCAGGTAAATCAACACTCATTAAATTGTTGATGCACGAAGAAACGGCAACATCGGGTGATGTGATTATTAACAACATAAAAGTAAGCGATTTGGGGCATAAAGACATTCCGTATCTGCGCCGTAATATGGGCGTTGTTTTTCAGGATTTCAGACTGCTCCCCAAAAAAACTGTGTATGAAAATGTTTCGTTTGCGATGGAGATTATCGGTGCAAGCAAGCGCGAAATTCGCAGACAGGTGCCCAGCATTCTGAGCATGGTCGGCCTTTCGCACAAGGCCAAAGCCTATCCGTCACAACTTTCAGGCGGCGAACAGCAGCGTGTGGCGCTGGCGCGTGCCTTGGTTAACAATCCGGCCTTTTTGATTGCCGACGAGCCGACGGGTAACTTAAACCCTAAAACGGCGATGGAAATTGTTGAACTTTTAAACGAAATCAATAAAAGAGGCACTACCATTGTTATGGCAACACACGCCAAAGATATTGTTGACCAGATGAAAAAACGCGTTATTGCCATTGAAGACGGCGTGATTGTTCGTGACGAAGCCAGAGGGGAATACGGATATGAAAATTAACAGCATTAAATATTTTGCCAAAGAAGCCACACAGAATGTGTTCTCAAACGGCTGGATGAGTCTTGCCTCGGTTTTCACCGTTTTAGCAAGTCTTTTGGTTTTTGGTGTGTTCTTTGTTTTAGCGCTTAACTTAAATTTTATGGTAACCCAAATTGAGAGTGATTACGAAATCACCTTAACCGTGGATGAAAATCTGACGGAGGAGGAGACGGCGGCTCTGGGTGAATCGCTTAAAAAACTGCCCAACATTGCCGAGGTTACTTTTGAATCTAAAGACGAGCGTTTAGAACTGCTTCGTCAGCAGTTTGGTGAAAACGGTTCGCTTCTTGACCGTTACCGCAATGAAGAAAATCCCCTGCGTCATTGGTATAAAGTCACTTGCCACGATTTATCTCAATCCGCTCAGACGGTTTCTGACATTAAAGAGATAAACGGAGTGGTGCGCGTTATCAGCAATGGCGAAACCATTCGAAAATTAACCGCAGCTTCGGGTTACATAAGCCAGATGAGTGTTTGGATTATGATAGCGCTCGGCGTTATTTCGGTATTCATTATTTCAAACACCATTAAACTTGCTGTTTTTTCGCGGCGTAAAGAAATCAACATTATGAAATTTGTGGGCGCAACCGACTGGTTTATCCGCTGGCCGTTTATTATTGAAGGTATGATTATCGGCATTATCGGCGCGGCGCTTTCACTGCTTTTGGTGAGCTTGGGGTATGAAGGTTTAACGACGCTCTTTGTTTCGCTGAGCATTGCCTTTGTGCAGTTTATTCCGCTGGGTGAAATGATGCCATGGATGATTCTTGCCTTTTTGTTTATGGGCATTGTTCTTGGTGCCGTGGGCAGTTTTCTTGCTGTGAGAAAGCACCTGAAAGTTTGATTTACAACCAAAAAGATGTATTTTGCGGGAAATGGAAGGAAAGCCTTGCATTTCCCGTTTTTTTGTGATATACTATTTTGGCAATTACACACGCGTTGCGATTTCACAGGCGGTGCCGCGACTATCGGTTCCTGTGAAAAATGACCGGCGCGGAGGTTATGCAAATAAAACCGGAGGTGACAGAAATGTCAGTAATTTCAATGAAACAACTGCTGGAAGCAGGCGTCCATTTTGGACATCAGACAAGAAGATGGAACCCGAAAATGGCTGAGTACATCTTCACAGAGCGTAACGGTATCTACATCATTGACCTGCAGAAAACCGTTAAGAAAATCGAAGAAGCATACAACTTCATTCGTGACATCGCTCAGGATGGCGGCGAAATCCTTTTTGTTGGTACTAAAAAACAGGCTCAGGATTCTATTAAAGAAGAAGCAGAGCGTGTTGGTATGTACTGGGTAAATGCAAGATGGCTGGGCGGTATGCTCACCAACTTCAAAACCATCAAAAAGCGTATTGACCGTTTAGAACAGTTAACCCGTATGGAAGAAGATGGCACATTTGATCTTCTGCCGAAGAAAGAAGTTTTAAAATTAAAACTCGAAAGAGAAAAGCTGGAGAAGTTCTTAGGCGGTATTAAAGACATGAAGAAGCTCCCCGGCGCTCTGTTCGTTGTTGACCCCAGAAAAGAAAAGATTGCCATTGCTGAAGCTAAAAAACTGGGTATCCCCGTTGTTGCTATCGTTGATACCAACTGCGACCCCGAAGAAGTGGATTATGTAATCCCCGGTAACGATGATGCTATCCGTGCCGTAAAACTGATTGCTTCTACAATTTCAAACGCTATCATTGAAGGTCGTCAGGGCATTGATGCTGAAGCTGGTGCTGAAACTGCTGAAGTAGCAAGCGAAGAAATCGCTGAATAATTTTAACAGGAGGAGATTGACATGGCATTTACAGCTGCTGATGTTAAAACACTGAGAGAGCGTACCGGTTGCGGTATGATGGATTGTAAAAAAGCGCTGACAGAAGTTGGCGGTGATATGGATAAAGCTGTTGATTTCTTAAGAGAAAAGGGCCTGGCTACTGCTGCTAAGAAGTCTGGCAGAATCGCATCTGAAGGTATTGTTAAGGCTTACCTGACCGATGACAAAAAGATTGGTGTTTTGGTTGAAGTTAACTCTGAAACCGACTTTGTTGCTAAAAATGACGAGTTCCAGGCTTTTGTTTCTACAGTTGCTGAAATCGTTGCTGCAAAGAACCCTGCTGATGTTGATGCATTAAAGGCTATGGATTTTGACGGCGCTCAGAATGTTGGCGACGCTTTAACCGCTTTAATCGCTAAAATCGGCGAAAATATGAACATCAGAAGATTCGCAAGAATTGAAGGCAATGTTTGCTCTTACATTCACGGCGGCGGCAGAATCGGCGTTTTAGTTGAAGCTGAAGCAAGCCTTGATGATGCTGCTTATGAAGCAGCAAGAGATGCTGCAATGCAGATTGCTGCAATTAACCCCTTATATCTTTCTAAAGATACTGTTCCTGCTGAAGATGTTGAGAAAGAAAAGGGCATTATCATTGCTCAGATTAAAGAAGATCCGAAAAACGCTAATAAACCCGATGCAATCATTGAAAAGATGGTTGGCGGTAAAATTAACAAGTTCTTTGAACAGAACTGCTTACTGCAGCAGGCTTTTGTTAAGGATGATAGTTTCACCGTTGAAGCATACCTTGCATCTAAAGGCGTTAAACTTGTTAACTTCGTTAGATTTGAAAAGGGCGAAGGTCTTGAAAAGCGTGAAGACGATTTCGCAAGCGAAGTTGCAAACATGATTAAATAATCATAAAAAGTTAAGAGCCACCTTTCGGGGTGGCTCTTTTTGTTTGAGATAACATAGTAAAAAAATGCTGCAACAAAGTGCATTCACTCTGTTGCAGCATTCATTTTTATTGGATTATAAGGTTAAAGCGCTTTCTTCTTTGCGTGACCAGTCACCGTCGCTGATGTAGCCGGCGGGGAGACCTGCAGGTGTTTCAAAGGTAGATTCCATATGATAAGTTTCACCTTTTTCAGCGCTGCCGATGATGCCGTGCATCAATTCAAACACATGGAAAGCCATCTCTTTGCAAGCACGGTTCTTTCTGCCCTTAACAATGGACCAAGCCATTTCAGCAGCACCCACACCGCGTGAGTTTTCTGCATAACCGTGTGTTAAGGGGAACTCAACCTTATCGCTTAAGGTTTTCTTAATATAAACGGGGTTACCAAATTCGTTGGGGTTACCCATGTAGAGAATGCCTTCGGTACCGTAGATTTCAAGACCGTAGGTTTCGTCTAAAATACAGTCAGAATTCATGTGAAGTGTACCTAAAACACCGTTTGCATATTTCATTGTAGCGGTGATAACATTTGCATCTTCGAGCTGATAAGCCTCGCCGTAATTTGCAGCACCAACGCGGGTGTTAACGCGGTTGGGTTCGCTGATTGCAGTGAAAGCAGAAACAGATTCAACCGGACCTAAAATGGAAGCCAAAGCGGTGAGGTAGTAACCACCCATATCAAAACCAATACCGCCGCCGCGTTTGCAGAGGTGAGTCAGGAATTCGCCGTAGATACCGTAGTTACGGCTGATAGATGCACGGCAGGAAACGGGTTTGCCGATTAAACCGGATTCAACAATATATTTTGCAGTCTGCACGCTGGCGCCTAAGAAAGTGTCAGGTGCAACGCCGAGGTAAAGGCCTTTTTTGTCTGCCAGTTCAACGAGTTCTTTGCCCTGCCAGAGTTCAACGGCAATCATTTTTTCAGAGAAAACATGTTTGCCCGCTTCAAGACATTGTTTAATAACGGGGTAGTGAGCAGCGGGAATGGTCAGGTTAATAACCATATCAATTGAAGCATCGGCACAAATTTCATCAAGCGTCATAGCCTTGCAGCCGTATTTTTCGGCAGACTGCTTCATTCTGTCAGCCATCAGGTCACTGCAGGCGGCAAGCTCTAAAATCTGAAATTTGCCGTTTTTGATGTTAGACATATAAATGTCACTAATGCTGCCGCAACCGACAACTGCAACTCTTAATTTTTCCATTATTTTACTCTCCTTTTTCACTCGCGATGAGTGGAAATATTTTAAAATGTCATAACTGATATAATCATACAACATTATGAAAATTTTGTCAAGAATGTAATCTGTTTTAAAATACAAAATCAGACAAATAAAAATTTGACTAAAATCAGCTTTTGTGGTATCATTTTATGTGGAATTATCAAGCGAACGGAGCTAGATTTTTATGTTGACAAAAAATGAGTACGCCTCTTTTTATAAAAACATAAGGTAAGAGAATTTGCCTTTAAACACTATCCGAACGGGTTTGGTGACTGGTATAACTGGCTTGATGAAGATTTGCGCATTGCTGAAAGCGCGGCGCTGCCGGTGAAAGACCCGTTCCATTTACCCAGAGCCCTGATGTATTTAATCGAACTATTTTAAAATGAGGTGCCATATGAAAAAAATAACGAGTTTTACAATCAATCACGATGTGTTAACACCGGGCGTTTATGTTTCGCGCATTGACGGTGATGTTGTTACCTATGATGTGAGAATGAAACAGCCCAACGGCGGGGATTATTTAAGTAGCCCGGCTATGCACACCATTGAACATATTGTTGCAACCTTTGTGAGAAACAGCCGGCATTCTGACTCGGTGATTTACTTCGGCCCAATGGGTTGCAGAACCGGATTTTACTTGCTTTTAAGAGATTCTGTCAGTTATGATGAGGTGCTTGACTTAATCCGTGCGGCGTATGCTTTTGCGCGTGATTTTACGGGTGAAATTCCGGGTAACAGCCGCATTGAATGCGGAAACTATCTAGAACACGACCTGCCGGTCGCTAAAAAAGAAGCCGCCACAATGTGTGAAACCATTAAAAACTGGAAACCCGAAGATATGCAATATAAGGAGTGAAAACGATGGATAAAGTGATTGGCATTATTGGTGCAATGGAAATTGAAATTGAAGAACTGCGTGAAAAAATGACGGTTTTAGAAACCAAAACAATTGCAGGAATGCCTTTTTATAAAGGAACGCTCGGAAAAACGACCGTTATTTTAGCAAAATGTGGCATTGGCAAAGTGTATGCCGCTGCCTGCACACAGGCAATGATTCTGCATTTTGCGCCTGATTATATTATGAACATCGGTGTTTGCGGCGGGCTTTTGAAAACACACTCAACCGGTGAGGTTATTCTTGGTGAAGCCGTGTTGCAATATGATATGGATACCTCTGCCGTTGGTGACCCCATCGGGCTGATTTCGGGCATCAATCAAATATATTTTGATTGCTCTGGTGCGATGAATGAGAAGTTTGAGGCGATTATGGCAAGAGAAAACATTACATATCAGAAAGGCGTTGTGGCCACGGGTGATAAATTCATTAACGATTCAAAACTTGTGGCGTGGCTTGTTGAAAACTTTAACGCCATAGCAGGCGATATGGAAAGCGGTGCCATTGGCCATGTTTGTTATATCAATCATATTCCTTTTGGCATTCTTCGCAGCGTGTCTGATAACGGTGATGAAAATTCAAACCACGATTACAAGGCCTCGCTTGACTATGCGGCAAAAACCACCGCGGCCATTGTTGAAGCCTTGTGTGAGTAAACTTTAAAATTGTAAGGAGATACATATGAATCGTAACTGGCTTAACATTGAACTTGAAATTTTGGCGCTTATCTTGTTGTTTGTTCTGTTTCATTATCACACGAGAATGAAAAATCAGGCAGGCTTCCGTGCGCTGGCATCCATTTATTTTTTGACCTTTGTTGCATCTGTTTTAAACATTGTCCGTCTGTTTTTTGACGGTGCAGGCGCTTTTGCTCCCGTGCTTCACTTTACAAGTGTTGCCTATTTTACCTGTATTGGTGCTATTGGTCTTATTTGGCTGCTTTATTGCAGCGCGCGGTTTGGTTTTGAAAAAATTAAAAGATACTTTCCGTCATTGTTCTGCGCTTTACCTTTAGTTTTGGTTTTGGTTCCGTCTCTGCTTTCAAACAGAAGCGGATGGGTGTATTATCTTGATGAATCGGGACGCTATCATCGCGGTGTGGGTTATTTTATTCTGCTCATTTACTGTGCTTACATTGTGGCGGTTGCCGTGCTCTCGTTTATGGGCAGAAAAGGGCTTTTAACCCGCGAGAAAGAGGAGAGAACACAATATCTCTGGGCATCTGTCCCCACGCTTTTACTCGGTGCGGCTCCGCAGATGCTGATGCCCGAGGGGTTAACCCCGATGACGCTTGCTATTTCGGTTTCGCTTTTGACGCTTCTGGTTAATGCACAATATAAAAAAATTATCATTGATAACCTGACGCAACTGCCGAACCGCTATGGCCTTGATGAAGAAATTGACGAACAACTTGAACAATACAGAAAAGATAAAACCGACTCGTTTTATGTGATTGCCTGTGATATGGATAACTTTAAAACCATAAACGACAGATGGGGGCATGACGAAGGCGACCGCGCCCTTTGTCTTGTGGCAGACATTTTAACCCGTGTTGCCGATAAAAACAATGCCGATGCCTTCAGAAATGGCGGCGATGAATTTGTTATCATCACAGATCAGGCAGACGAAAAAGTGGTTGATGCCATTTGCACCGAGATTGAAGATGCGCTTGATAATCTTCATTTCCGCGATGATTTTGAGATTGAAATGAGTATGGGCGTTGCTTTGTTTGACGGCACATCAACCATTGCTGATCTGATGAAACGCGCAGATAAATCCATGTATGCCGTTAAGCGCGAAAGAAAATCAGAAAACGAGAATATAAGCGAATAATTCCTTCTTTTAAAATTTAAGAAACCAAGGCATAAAAGAGACTGCCGTAAACTTTGTTTTTGCGGCAATCTCTCTTTTTTTAAGTTGACAAAAATCGTCAAATTTTATATAATATAAGTTAATTATTTCATTAAAAGAAAGAGAGTGCTTTTTGTGAATAAGCAGGAATTGGTAATTACAGAATACAATGGCAACGGCTATTCGCCGGTTGACCGTTTTGAAAAGTGGCGCGTGGCGATTATTAACGGTTGCGAAGCCCTTTATGATGAAAATAAATCTACCGTAGAACGCCACCTTAAAACCGATGAGGTGTTCGTGCCGATTACCGGTGAATCCATTCTCTATATCGGCGAAAACCGCGTGCCTTATGAACTTGAAATCGGCAAGGTTTATAATGTTAAACTTGGTGTGTGGCACACCATTACTATGAAAGACGGTGCTAAGGTGTTAATTGTTGAAAATGATGACACGGGTTCTGAAAACAGCGAGGTAATTCCGTTTTAATTTTCTACTCTGGCATGGTTTGGAGATGTTTTTATGTGTGAAAAAATGAATCTGTTTATAAATCCTGCATGGTTGATAAATATTGCGTTTTTTATCGTTGAAACCATTTTAATTGTCTGGGCCGTTGCGATGACAGCCTCAAAAAGCAAAAGTGTGCTGAAAAAATGTTATTTTGCCATTTGTGTTTTTGCGCTCAATCTGCTTCTTTATGTTGTGCCTGTTTGGGTGTGCAACGGTTTGCTTGACAGAGCCGGCCTTTCGCTGTTTGATTGCATAACAAGTGCCATTTTGCATTTTCTGGGCGAGATGAATACCAAACTTGTTGAGGGATACATCAATACAAATCCGCAGTATGCCATTGCCTATTTTGTTGGTGCTATTCTTGCTGTGTTTACAACATCTTCAGCGGCAATTATGGTGTTTGGCCACAGATTTACAAATGCCAGAAAAGTCAGCAGACTAACCAAAAAACGCAATTGCGATATTGTGGTTGGTCTTGGTGAAACGAATCTGAATTATGTAAAGAATAATGCAAATGCCGTGCTGTTGATTGATGAGGCTGTTGATAAAGATTATGTGCAAGCCCTGATTGAAGACGGGTATCCTATTATTAAGAAAAGGTTTTCAGCAAAACTGCTGTCGAGCCGTTATTTTAATAATAAAACAAAGTATAACTTTTTGTTTTTTGGCGCCGATAAGGACTATTATAACAATATTGATGTTGTGTTATCGTTTTTAGAATCCGGCAAACCCAAAAAAATCTATTTTTATTTTGAAGTTAATGAAAAAGTAACCGAAACGGTTCAGACGCAAATAGATAACCGATGCACAGGGAATTTGAAAAATTTCAAGGTGCGCATCAGATTTTTCAGTAAAAATGAATTGATTGCCCGTACTTTTGTTGAAAAAAATCCTATTACGCGCTTTATGCCGGATAGTTTTTTAGAAAGTGATTCTTCTGTCAAGTTAGGCGTTAAACTTAAGGTGTTTATGCTTGGTTTTGGCGATCTTAGCCGCGAAGTTTATAAACAGTTTGTGATCAATAATCAACTTGCGGTTTATAAGCATGACACCTATCATGTTTTTCCTCTGCAATACTACATATATGATAAAAATGTCAATCCTGATGACTGGGTTTTAAAAGGCATTTCTAAGGCGATTTCAGAACTCCGGTACAATGGGGAAACCTATGTTACTTTGCCGGATGTTCCTTGTGAACCCAGCTGCTTTGCAACCGATGATTTTGGCATTGACTTTATAAAAGAACTGTGCCACACTATGAGTGAAGAAAACAGTCTTTCATATGTCATTGTTGATACCGGCGATCAGTATCGAAACATTGAGATTGCAAACCGGATTAAGCGTTATACAAATTCTGCTATTAAATACCATCTGTTTACATTTAATGAATCTGCTGTGGTTAATGATGATGCTTCAATTACCTTATATGGTGACACAGAAGGCATTTTAACGCACGACATCATTGTTCACGAAAGCCTGGTTAATCTTGCAAAAGAAATCAATAATCATTATGTCCGTCTTTATAACCCCAAAAAGCAGTTTGAGGATGAGGAACTTAATGATTTATGGGCAGGACAAACATATTTTAATTTATACAGTAATGTGTATCTTGCAAACAATTTACGCTTAAAACTGCATCTTTTGGGCCTTGACTATAAAAAGAGGACATCAGAAGATGAACCAAACGGTGTCGAACTGATTGCTGAAAGACTTGGAAATTGTGGCGAAACAGAGAAGAATCTATCTGAAGATACAGAGAAAAATCTATCTGAATATTTTATGCAAAACACGAAAAATGCCATGTTGGCACAAGAACATTTCAGGTGGAATGCTTATCATTTGATGAACGAGTTTTTGCCGCGTGAGAAAAAATCTATTTCTTCTATTCTGTCTAAAGTAATCGTTGACGGTGCAACTGATCTTGTGGCCGGTACGACAACTTATGAGATAAAATGTGATGGAACCGTTACGGTGAAATATTCACCGGCGTCTAACCCTGAACCATTTGCGTCGGTAAAAAAAGATTTAGATAAAGAAATTGGCAGAAAAGACCCGAAACATAAAAAACATGCCTGCATTGCTTCGTTTTTGGGTCTTAGAGAACTTTCGTCTTACGGTGCAGAAATATTAAATCAATCGAAAATTGCGAAGGTAATCTGGCCGGAGCAGGACAAGATTTTTAATGAAAGCGATTTTAATTTTTATCAAAATGACGGGCTTTTATTGAAAGTTGCACAAGAATATTTGTCGAGAGAAAATTATGTTGTTTTTCGGCGGCAGGATAACAAGAAATAATATAGGGAGATAATAAAATGAAATATTCAAAATTACTGCAGGAATTAATTGATTATGCCACTACATCTCTAGGGAATAATAAGAATATTTGCTCTGCAGAGCGTGTTCTTGTTGCCTTGATTACAGCGGCAAAGGATAACAACTTTACATCGGCTGATTCTGAAACGCTTAACAAACTTGTTTCTTTGTTAGAAGCGCGCGGATATAATCTGCCGCAACTGATGCTGGAGTTAAAGGAATATATAGAAAAAGACGAAAAAACTTTGAGCGATAAACTGCATTATGATATCATTATGACAGGTGCAAAGCAAATTGCAGAAGGTGAAGATTTACAAGAGATAACGGCTGAAATGTTTATGCGTTCGCTTCTGATGTTTCCTGTTTCGGTTATGCAAAAACATTTGAAAAAACCGAAACAGAACGAAACCAAAAGCACTGTGCCCGAAAAACCGATTTTTCATGTTTCAAATGATGATATGACCGCTGCTGTTGATGAACTGGTTAAATCTGCAAACGACATCAGAGAAAAAATATCTGAAACCGTAAAAGGGCAGGAGCATGCAATTGATACCTTTATAAACGGTTATTTTCGTTCAGAATTCCGCAAAATGATTGGTGTGCCTCAAAGAGGCCCGGGGTCTGTTTTTCTCTTTGCGGGACCGCCGGGAGCCGGCAAAACGCTGCTTGCCTCATCTGTTGCAAAAATTTTAGGTCGTCCTTTTGCTCAGTTTGATATGAGTGGCTATAATTTCCGCGAAGCAGCGCTAGAATTCAGCGGCAGTGATAATGTCTACAGCCATTCAAAAAAAGGTAATTTTACCGAATTTGTAGAAAAAAATCCCAATGCGGTTATTTTGCTTGATGAGTTTGAAAAATCACACATCAGCATTGTTCTGCTTTTTCTTCAGGCTCTTGACAGAGGTGTTATTCGTGACAGTAACACCGATCAGGATATTTCGCTTAAAGATACCATTTTAATCTTTACCACCAATGCGAGCAAACAACTCTATCAGGATGTGGAGTTCGGTGACTTTTCTAATCTTTCAAGAAAGGTTATTATTAACGCTCTGCGCAAAGATATTAATCCCGAAACGAAAGAGCCGTATTTCCCCGAGGCAATTTGTTCTCGTTTTGCAACGGGTAATGTTGTTATGTTTAACCACATTCACCCCTCAACAATGATTGAAATTGCAAAAAATAAATTTAAAGAGAACGCTGAAAAGTTTACAGATAAATACGGCGTTAATATTACTGTAGATGAGCAGATTTATACAGCCATTTTGCTGGCTGAAGGCGGCAAGGCTGATGCGCGCATTGTGACGAGCCGTGCGGAGAATTTCTTCTATTCAGAATTGTATGAGTTACTTCGTTTGCTTGGCATGGAGTCTTCTGCGGTAACGCTAAATGACCTTGACAACATTGCTGTAACAATAGACCTCCCCGAGGATAAGGAAGTGCGCACACTCTTTGCCAAGACCGAAGAAGAAAAGGGCCTTATTTTTACCGGCAGCAAAACATCAAAAGGCATAAAAGACATTAAGAATGTTGTGAAATTCTTCCGCAGTGGTGAACTTGATGATGCAAAAGAAATTCTGAAAAAAGAAAACATCGGTTTTGTTTTGCTTGACATTACATATGGCATTGATGGAAATCAGACATACATTAACTTTGAAGACATTGACTCACCATCGCGTGAACTATTCAAATATTTAAAGGCTAATTGCCCCGATGTTCCTGTTTTTATTCTGCAAACCGAAAATGAAAAACTTGATAAGCAGGAAACGCTTTCTTATCTGAATCAGGGCGTTAAAGGTTTTGTGGATGCTTCTGCTTCATCAGAACAGTTCGAAGATGCAATTGAAAAGATTTGCACAAACATTAACCATCAGCGGTCGATGAAGTATCTTGCCAGATCTAACAAAGTTATATCTTATGAAACAGGGCAAAGTCTTGATGCACAAACCAAAACGGCCCGCATCACTTTGTTTGACTTTAAATTAGCGCCTGCTATTGACGGTGAAGATTCAAAGGAAATTTTAAGCGATATTTCAAAACCTGACATTTCGTTTAAAGAAGTTATTGGTTCTGAAGATGCCAAAGAAGAACTGCGCTATTATTGCAAATATTTAAAGAATCCCAAAAAATATCTTGGCACCGGCGTTAAAACGCCAAAAGGCATTCTGCTTTATGGCCCTCCGGGAACCGGTAAAACAACCCTTGCAAAAGCGATGGCATCTGAGGCAGGTGTTATCTTTATTGCAACAGAGGGGAATAAGTTTATTCAATCTGCTTCCGGGTTGGGGAGTGATGAGGTGCACAGAGTTTTTGCCCTTGCGCGCAAATATGCCCCGAGCATTCTTTTTATTGACGAAATTGAAACGGTTGCCAAAAAGCGCGGCACGGGAGGCGAAAGCCATTCTGAAGCCATAACTGCCTTTTTGACGGAGATGGATGGGTTTAATGTTGACCCATCAAAACCGGTATTTGTTCTGGGAGCAACAAACTACGGTGTTGAGCAGACAGGCTATTGTGATTTAGACCCTGCAATTCTTCGCCGTTTTGACAGACGGATTTATGTTGATTTGCCGACAAAAGACGAAAGAATTCGCTATATGGAACTGCTCATTTCGAAAAATGATGCATTTGAAATTTCAACCGTTTTAATTGAGAATCTGGCAATTCGCTCAACGGGTATGAGTCTTGCTCAGCTTGAATCTGTTTTTGACTTGTCACTTCGTGACGCCATCCGGCAGGATTCAACCAAAGTTACAGATGCAATTTTAGAAGAAGCGTTTGAAAGTTTTTCTGGCGGAGAAAAAAGAGAGTGGGATGAATCAAGCCTTGAAAAAACAGCCAGACACGAAGCAGGTCACGCTTTTGTTTGCTGGAAGAACGGCGAAACGCCTTCTTATTTGACAATTGTAGCAAGAGGTGACCACGGCGGTTATATGCAGCACGGTGACCAGGAGAAAAAGGGAACCTATACCCGACAGGAACTTTTAGCAAGGATTCGCGTCTGCCTTGGTGGTCGCGCGGCTGAAATGGTTTATTACGGTGATGAAACCGGTTATTCAACCGGCGCTTCTGCCGACCTTGCAAACGCCACAAACATCGCCCAGAGCATGGTTTGTAACTTTGGTATGTGTGATGAAATGGGTCTTGCGGTTATAAACCCCAATAGTTTCTTATCTTCTGCCTTATCTGAAAAAATTTATAATGAAATCAACAGAATTTTATCTTGCGAACTTCAAAAAACAATAGAAGTCATTCGTAACAATCAAAAATCTGTTGATGCGCTCGTTACGGCTTTGCTCGATAAAAACCGCTTAACAGCTAATGAAATTCAAGAAATTTTAACAAACATTGAAGACTAAAAACAAAACAAGACAAACCGAAGGAAAATTCAACTTTCTTTTGGTTTGTCTTGTTGTCTTTTGGTTGACAAAAAATGATATTTTATGATAAAATATATAAATATAGAATTTTTTTGCAGGTGATATGAAAATGAAACGATTCTGTTTGCTTTTTCTCTCGTTTATGATGCTTTTTTCTGCACTTATAACGAATGTTTCTCCGGTTTCTGCCGAGTCTTTTTCGGTTCGTAAAATCATTTCTGTCGTCTATGATGATTCGGGCAGTATGCTGGGAGAGAAGTGGGCTTATGCCAACTATGCAATGCAGACTTTTTGTGGTATGTTAAACAGTGAAGATGAATTGTATCTCACTTATATGAGCCGCTCTACACGCGCTGGTTACACGCCGCAACAGGTTGATTTAACAGCGGGCGGCATTCAGAGTTCGGTTGATGCAATCAGAGGCCATTCTGAAGATGCCACCACGCCGTTTGTTTCGGTTCAAAAAGCGTTTGATAAACTTCTTGCCGTGAATAATACCGACAAGAATACACAATATTGGCTGGTGGTTATTACCGACGGTGATTTTGACGAGTGTAATTACAAACCCTATGATGTGAAAAAGAAATTCATTGAAGATAATTTGCACAGTTTCACAAGCCAGACAATGGCTAACGGTTCTCATCCGCAGGTTACCTTTATGGGTATTGGCGGCGATGTGATTCTGCCGGATGAAGACACATTTAACGGTATTTATACCTATCCTGCAGAAACTGCAGATGAAATCAATGATGTGATGGCGAAAATGGCAGACAAAATTTCAAGCCGCACCCGCTTGCAATCCGGTGAACTGAAACTGCTTGACGAAAAAACCGTTCAGGTGTCGTCAACCATTCCGCTTTCAAACATTGCTGTATTGGCGCAGGATACGCCTGCAAAAGTTGTGAGTGCAACAAATGGGAACAAAAACATTCCGCTGACGCGCAGTGTTTTAATGCATTATCCCAATTATGAAGAGTTAAGCGGTGGTGCCTATCTTCTTGGCGAGTCGGGCAAATCCATCAGTAACGGAACTTATAACATCTCCTTTGACCGGGCTGTTGCGCTAGAAGATGTGGTTGTTTTGCTTGAACCGGCATTGGAGACGAAACTGTTTATAACTGCAGGGGATAAGGAGATTACCGATTATCGTGAACTTGAAAACATTCCGGCAGGTGAAACGGTTTCGGTTTCTTTCAAGGTTTATGAACTTGGTACAGATAATGAAATTCCCAATGAAAAACTACCTGCCGGTACAAAATTCCAACTTTCTGTTTCTGAAGAAGGGCAGACGGTAAAAGACAGCACGGGGAATGATAAAAAAATCCCGGCCTATCAGTTAAAGGATGCCGAAACCGAACTTTCGTCATATGTTCACATTCAGGGCTTTAACCCTATTGGGCAGTCGGTAAAACTGCACCCCGGCAAACATGTTGCCTATGAACTCGTGCCCGGATATGCAGGAACTGCAAAGAATGTGAAATATGATAAAATTTCAGAGAATAAAAATATGATTCTCGGTTTCACCTTATCGGTTGACGGCAAGACGATTACCAATCCTGAAGTTATTAAAAGTTTTAATCCGCAAATTTCTGTTTCTCCTCAAGGCAATGATGGTGAAATGTCAATTGCAAAAGACGGAAAAATTCTTTTTACCCCTAAAGCGTCAAGTCATCTTAACCCGGATGATGATAATCTTGAAGTCAGCGTGACTTGCACGCTTGACCGAGGCATCAAAGCAACGGGGACCTACACGGTTGTGGTTGCCGATTATGCCGTGGTTCCGGTCGGAGAGATGCCTAACATTCGTAAAACAGAGTTTTTTGGAAATCAAAAGGGTGTTTCTTTCTATGTCACAAAAAACGGAAACCCAATGCCGAAATCAGAGGTTGAAGACCGCATCAGTGCCGTTTTTGATGAAGCGTTTGAGCATCTGCAAGCGAGCATTACAATTGCAGATGATGGCAAAGTAACCGTTGTTCCTTATTCTGAAACAGAGAAAAAACTGACATTCTGGAACTGGTGGTCAAATTGGTGGTATTACTTTAATTTGCCCGGCAGAAATATGACGGTAACACTTATGCACACGCTTGCATCGGGCAATGTCAGTGTGCCTGTTACAGAGGCAGGGCTTCTGTATTTGATTTTTTGCGTTGCTCTTCCGCTTTTGATTGAACTTTCGATATTGTGTTTCATTCTCTGGTGTATATATCGCTACATAACTATACCGCGTTTTGCATCAAACGCCGTTCTATACATTGGCTCGGTTGAACGCAGCAGAAGCAGATACAGCCGCGGTCACCTTTTAAATATGAGTGCTGTTTATCTGAATCAATTTAATAAATTTAAATATTTTTGCAATCCGTTTAAAGATTTAACTGTTTGTATTTATGGCGTTAATTTTACTGCGGCAAAGGGTGGAAAAGTTATCTGCCACGCTGCACAGCCGTGGTTTATGGGTGTAATCAATCCTGTATCAATACATAATAACAATATTTTTTCTCCTGAAAATATTGTAAACTATTGTGAAACGAACAATCATTTGTTGATTCGCGAGATCCCGGCAACTTCGGTTATTTATGACCCTGAATGCTTGTTGTTGATGGATAACACAGCCTACTATCTTGTAGATGCCTATATTGAATCCATCAGCGTTGGCAGGGATAGACTTGAAGTAATTCAAAACGCGACCATATTTTGTTATTCATCAAATTAAAATATTGGAGGTAATTTATAATGTCAGAAGAAAAGTCACAAACCTTATTGCTTGGCCTCGGCGGCACGGGTAGCCGTATTGTGAACCGCGTTGCGGCGGAACTGAAAAAGAAAAAAATAAATATAAATGATGGCGATGTTTGCTGCGCTGTCTTTGACACAAACGATAACGACAGAAAGAAAATAAAAAAAACTGGAGTGGGAATCCCTGTTATCTCTACCAGTAAAGAAAGAATCATTGCTGACTATGTTAAAGTGCATCAGGATAAAGATCCTGAGTCGTGGCTTCCTTATTCTGCTGCTTTCTACCGTGAAGGTTTTGGCGACGGTGCTTCGCAGATGCGCCCCAAGTCAAGACTTGCATTTTTAGACACCATTCATGATAAAAAAGTGTTGCAACCCCTTATTGACCAGATTAACTCTATGTTTACCAACCGTAAGACATCGAAAATCAGAGTTATGATTGTGTCTTCACTTGCCGGCGGAACCGGTTCGGGCATGTTCATTCAAACGGCTCTCTGGGTAAGAGATTACTTTAGAAAAGTAAAGAAGTGTGAAGTAACAATCAGAGGTATTTTTCTTCTGCCTGATATTTTTATTGACACCATTCAGGACATTGCTGAGGATGACGAGCAGATTAAATCCATTTATGCCAATGCCTATGCTGCCATCAGAGAATTAAACACCATTACCAAAGTTAAACTCAAGGGTTTTGAGCCGCAGGTGCCGTTTAAAATCGGTGATCTGTTTGACAGTGAAAGAGATTGCGAATGCGGTGACTCGGTGCTTAACTATGCCTTTTTTATGGATAATATCACAGAAAACGGTGCAGTGTTGAGTAACATCGTGCATTATGAGCAAGTGGCGGCAAGACTCGTTTATATGCAACTTTATGCCCCTCTTTCTGAAGATATGAACTCGCAGGAAGATAATCTCTTTAAACGCTTTATCCAAACCACAGAACCGTCATTTGGTTCCTGCGGAACGGCAAAAGCCGTTTATCCCACAGAGGATGTTTTAAGATATTGTGTTTTAAATTCAGTTAAAGATGCCATTTCAAGCGGCTGGTATAAAATTGACGATGAAATCAAGGCCAAGCAGAAAAAAGAAGATGATGCAGAAGCAAACGGTGAATTTTTAAAACAGCGCATTATTCCCCGTAATGAATTTATGCGCCTTTTTGAAAACAAAACAGCAAGAGAAGGTGACCAGATTGGTCGCGAAAAACTGTTTTTGAAAATTGCCAATGATATTAACAATGTTGAATATGATATTGGTGAAGATGGAAAGGCAGTTCCTCGATACATCAGCAAAATTGATAGTTTTATTCAACTCCTTATGGAACAGATTGCTATCAGGGTTGATACAGATAGCCCCGGTGATTTATCGAACTTTAAGCTTCCTGATTCTTTTGCAAAAAATGCAAACGGCAACAGCATAAGCACAGATACAAAAGAAACACTGCTGAAAATGGTTGATGCGAAAGAAAAAGCAGTAGTGAGCCTTTTAAACGCCGTTGATAATGATGCCGAAATTATGGCAGAAGAGATTTTAGAAGTTGTTTTCCCAACGGATATGGCAGATGTTAACCGTGGTAATCTTGTCTCTGTTTTAGGTCTTTTAACAAAGAGCAACACCGATAACGAAACTTATTTTGTGCATCCCCTTGCAGTAAGATATTTGCTTTATAAACTTTCAGAAGCGCTTGAAACAGCCAAAACAGGCGCTGTTTTACCCGGACTCAGACAAAGTGCAATAGAAGGTCACGGCAAGATCGGAAACGAAGTTAGAAAAAAGGTTGACTTTGATAATCCGAAAACCGGAAAGACCGAAGAAACACCGAGAGATTACTTAAACAGCCGTGCCTGCTGGCAGGTTTTTCGTAATGAAACGGCATTTATCAATTATTTCAAAAAGAAATATGCTGAATTTAACAGTGCACAGTATCAGCTTTCCAGAGCCTATGCCATTGAGTTGATTTACAGCAAACTTGCTGTTTCGTTGTCAAAGCGTCTTGAGGCAATGATTGATCTCGTTGAAACATTCTTCCGTAGTCTGCCTAAAGTTATCAACACATTGCAGGCTGAAATTACAAAAAATGCAAAGAAGAATGAACTTGAAGAAGAAAAAGTTATTTATGTTTGCGCTTCTGCCAAAGAAAAACGGGCTTTATATGATTCTCTTCGTTTTAATGCGGGCGATAATGATGATAAAAATATCAATTCAATGATCGTCAACGCGCTCTATGGTCAGTTCTGTGCCGCGGAGAATCCTGATGCAGAGGCAAATAAGAAATATATCAATGCTGACATTGTTAAAAGTTTTTATAACGAGGCAATGAGCAGTTTCAAAAAGCACCTGTTGAAGAAATATAGCAACGAAATCAATCTGGATATTTATTCTGCAATTTGTAAGGCAGATGATTTTGTTTATGAAGAAGAGCAGAAGAATAAAAAAGATGATTTTGCCGAAGAACTACCTGAATTTATTGATATTGACGAGGCAACGGGTGAATGCGCTGACTCAGATGAGGTATATGTTCGTCATACACAGGCTGTTGAAGCAATGCTTACACGCATTTTTGATGCAAGTGCACCGTTTTTACAGTGTAATGAAATTATAAGCGATGTCAGCCAGCAGAATCAGTTTGATGAAGTTGATGCAAAGAAAAACCCCGATGAACTCACTCCCAAACACGCATGTTACTGGGGTTTTCATCCTAATCTTGTTAATCAATATCGTGAACTCGGCAAAAAATTTCACATTAACACCAACACGCAAAGCAGCAGTGACTATTCAAAGAATGAAATTGAATGTTACCGCGCATCTTATGGTATCCGCGCCGGTGCGGTGGATAAGTTTAACGAACTCGGTGGCGGTGCTTATTATACAAGTTACCGCAATGTTATTGATGACATGATTAAAGGCGTTGCCGAGGGAAGAGATGAAGTGCTGGTGCAAACACCGCACCTGGATAAAACCTGGCATAATATTCTGCCTTACATCACGCCTGAAATGCAGAAGAATGATGACATGCAATTCTATCGTCGTTTCTGGCTTGCTGTTGCCTACGGTATGATTTATGTTGCAAATGACGGCAAATTTAAAATTAAGCGCAGCAAAACATCAAACACCGGCGTGGGTTATGAAGATGCAGAGTCAATTGTTTATAACGGCAAGGCTCTTGGTAAGGTTGATGTGTATGAACTTTTGGCCGCCCTGCGTATTGACGGTGCATTTATGCAAGATGCAGCCGGCGTAGAAAAGCGATTTGAGAAAGAATGCGAAGAACTTGTTAACTATGAAGACACCATGTTCCTGCGCGGTAAGACAGTTAAAGATGTTTTGAAGAAAAAAGAAGACGGCGAGGTTATTAAAACACAATTTGGCGGTCTTGCTGCCAAAGGTGACACCAATGCCGTTACCTTAATCATTCGTTATTTAAATTCTACCAAACATAACAAAGATGTTGTAGCCAATTTGGTTTATTATCTTGATTCACTTTGTTATGAACTGGTGCAGAACAAATATGAAAAAAATGAGCATGAAAAAATTCGTGCAAAATCATTTGAAATCTGCAAGAGAATTTTTACTGCATCAGCAATGAAGAACAAAGATTCGAACTTTTTTGCTCATTGGAAAGATGCCTGGACAACATCCCCTGTTGAAGAATAATGGTTACAGCCGGAACTGCAAAGAGGCGGGAGTCTCTTTGCAGTCCGGTTTTGTTGCCGGGAGGGTATTATGCATACTTTTTTTATAAACACATCAGGAAATGAAATTGAAAATTATTCTGATATTTTAGAGATCCAGCACGAGACAAGAAAACTGGTTTCTTTAAATTGCCCATTAGAGAAATGGCAGCAGGAAGAAGAGGGCTATAAAGCCTGCGTCAGCCATATGGGTGAGCAGATAGACAGTTATAAGGATATCAATAATGACTTTAATTTAATCGTTTATGTTGATTTGATTTCGGTTAAAGAATATGCCGAAATTTCAATGCGCGATCACAGAGTGCGCTTTGCCTGTTTAGAGGCGCTTTATGCCTTATTCAAGCAATATATCTATACAACAATTGTTGCAGAACTGCAGGATTGCGGACGAAGCCCGCACGAAGTTTTGATTATTTTTGAAGAAAACCAGAAACCGGCCGACGGTGATACAACTACTGACGACGGCAAGGGATTATTCCATTTATATATGCAAAAATTTATGGGATTTACCGACGCCGAAGCGCTGTCTTCTTTTGCGGATATGGTTATAAAAAAAGGGCAGGATGCTGACTTTTCTGCCTTGCTTTCCGAATTGCAAAATCTGCTTACTGCGGCGGTTTTCCCGGGGTTGGCTGAAAGTTATGCTGACAGGATTGACATTTTTCTGCGCGAAATTCAGGAAAACAATGGGTATGAAACACCAATGCTGAATTTGTTTGACCACGCCAAGAAAATATCAGATAGCAATGATGAAATTAAATCTGTTTATTTTATAACAAACCGCAGAGCCGGCGTTGCAAACAAGCAGGAACGAATCAGACGCGATTTAAGGTTGAGTTTTTATATTTTTGACTGTGTTGACAGCGAAAGCATTTTTAATGTTACAATACATCCCGAAACTGAAGAAAAAACGCTGCATATTAAACCTTTTCCCGAACTTGACTGGGAAAAGGTAACAAAAGAAATTCTGAAAAGAAATTGCCTTTATAAAAAGCAATACAACGAAACGGTCAGCCTTAGTGAAAGTTTTTCTGCAATGGGGCTGGCACCCGAATTGTATGCACTTGATTTTAAGCGGTTTTCTTTGGATTGTTTTGGCAAACGAGCCAAAGCAATGGCGGTTGTTGATGCTATGCCAAAACCGATTTCGGATGAAATAAACGGGGAAAGCATAGGCTCAACCGAAGAAAAGAAACTGGAAATTTCAGAAAAGGTTGTTGAATGTTTACTTTCTGAAACTGAACTGATTCCCTCTTCATTAACAGAAGTATCGTATAAAAGTGATTTTTATCCCGAACGGGCCTCTGCAGAAACATTTATTTCTGAAGCGAAAAAAGAACGCGAGAGCCACATTCAACATCTGAAAAATCTGAAGATACATATTATGGATGTTCTTTCAAATTATGCTGGTCGCTCGCTTGAAAACGAACCCGCTCTTCTTGCTAAAAGAAAGGTGAGCCTGGCAGAAGGGCAGCCGGATGATATGGGTGTGATTCCGCGTTGTGTTGCTGCGTCAGAAACCAAAGAATCTAAAAAGATTGATGCGGTTTCTGAAATTTCTGATACTGCTTATGAATCAGTTGTTCTTGATTATCTTGAATTTTGTGCCGGCCGCTCGGTTTCTGTTACAGATATTGAAGAACAGTGTAATCAATTTATCACGCAGGTATATCAGATAAGCGAAAGCCTTAAAAAGTTGAAGATAGTTTTTCGTGGGTTGCTTGCACTTTTGTTGGTTTTATATTTACCCTTTGTTGCAATTCAATGGGAAACAATTACATCGGGCTTGCTTAACGGCTTTATTGCAGTTTCATCTGTTGTTGTTCCTGCACTGATTTTATCGCTTGTTTTTGCGATTCTTTCACGCGTTCAGAGAAAAAAATATGTAATTGCATGGGAAGTTTTTAAAGAAAAATCTGATCAGGCAAAACGCGAAAATTGTTTGGCGGCCAAAAAATACAGCCAACTTTTATCTTCGTTCATCCCTGCGCTTCGGTGGGTTTATGAATATAAGCTTGAAGTTGAGTTTTATGCAGATTGTTGCAAACTTGCAAAAGCAAAAATCAATCATCATATTCAAAAACTTCAAAACAGAATCACCACGATGAAAAACATTATTGATGACCTTGAAATTGATGAAAAAGTGATTGCTCAATGCGGTGATACGAAACAACAAAATGACTTATTAAAAGCGATTGATTATCATGTCTCTTATTGTACAGACAAGAAAAATCAGGAGTTTTACTCTTTGATTAACAGAAATTTTATTGAATCTATTCAAAAATAAAAGGAGGGCAAAAGTTTATGTGGTTATTAGTTCTTTTGGCAAAAATATGTGTTATTCTTTTGTCTCTTGCTTTTTTGGCGTTTCCTTTTGCGGTTAAATTTTATGGTTTTTTTCTGGACAAAAAGAACAACACCTGCCATAAACGCTTGAGTGTTTTTGCTTTTACGGTTATCTATTTTCTCGTTCTTACAATAATTTTGTGCATCTTTAAAAATTCACTTTTTACCGCCAAAAACCATGTGCTGTTATCGTGGATTATTAAGGCCGTTTCACTCCCTTCAAAAATAGGGTATACTGGCAATGTGTTTGCTACGATTTATACAAATTTCGCAATTGGGGTTTATTCACTTCTTTTTTGCGCGATTCTTAAAATTGTGTTGAAAAAGAAATCTGCTGCAAAAAACGATACAGATAAGAAAACACTGTGGAATCGCTTTTTTAACTTTGAAAACAGAGCACTTATATATTTCAATACCGAAACCTGGTTTTTTGTCGGAAAGATTTTGAAGATTTTTAACATTACGCTTTCTTCTTTATATCTTTTGTCTTTCTTGCTGTATTTACTTCCTGCGCTTTTTTCGGCAGAATGGATTCCGTATTCGTTTATTTATTCAATGTTTAACGCGGGCTATCTCTATCCTTCTTTAACCTTGCTTGTTTTGTGGGAAGCTTATTTATTCATTGAAGGCATCAGAATTTATGCATCTCGTTGTGCCGAAACAAAAACAACTGATGTGATAAGCGATGAAATTGAGGTTTCTCTTGAGGCAATAGATGAAGAACTCAAAAAGCAGTTTAAAGATTTTTATGTTTGCGATGTTGAACTTTCAAAAACGCTGATTGAAGAACAGGCCGTTTCGTCACACAGCCCCATTGCTGAAAACATTAGCCGCGCCGTTTTATCTGACAGCCGTAACTGTGGCGAAGTTAAAGAAATATACTTAAATTGTATTGATAAGTTAGCTGAAAATGGAAGTGTGTTGATTAACGGTAACTTTTTCTCAGATTTTTCACCCTATTTTCTTCGTTATTTATCAATTGTTATTGCCCGTGGCGATAATGTTGTTTTCGTGTGTAATTCTGACTTGCAGATTGGCGATGTTTATAACTATCTGCACGAAGGCTTATCACAACTTTCAAGTTTATATTGTCACGATTTTTCGGGTGAAACCATTAACTTTGATAACCCCATCTGGAAAATTGTTAAAATTCTTGACGGTAAACATTCTCTTGATGCCGCGGCAATTGATGATGCCAGTGTTCTGGTTACCTCGCTCGATTATTTGTGTTCAAAAGAATTTGAAACAGAGCACGCGCGCTTTATCCATCTTTTAGACACGGTTGTGTTTGTTAAGGCATCTGAAACGGTGAATCTTTATAACCACCAGCTTTCTATGCTGAACACAAGACTCAAGCATATTACAAAAACCAATGCTGTTCTGTCTAAAAACAGCAAGGTTAACCCCAATTTTGCTATTCGGTATATGTCTAAAAATGTTCGTTATATCTGTTTTGATGATACGCGTTCGCCGGGCCTTGATAAGGTGCTTAAAAATATGCTTTCTGTCAATTTTGACTCGGTTGATGCTATGCATTATAACCCCGAAACGCTTGTTCGCTGCTATAATTATGAGTGTAGCAAGAATGAAGAAGGGCTGCGGAATTGCGCTCAGTTTTTAAATACCGAAGAAAAAATTGATGTTGCAATGAACATGGCTTTATTATGCCTTGCAAACGGCGCCAATACAGTAGATGTTTTTGCAGAAGGCGACTTTCCGTTTGCCAATGTTTCTGAGTCGATTGACTCTAACCGCGCACAATTTACCATCAACACCAACACGGGCAACATCCGTGTGAATAAACACAGTTATAATGCAAACGGCTATCAGGTGATTATTGTAATTGATACAGAAGATAATCTCCCTGTTACGCTTCGCAGATACCTTTCTATGGTATCCCGCAAACCGGCACTTTTGATTGTTTTTTCAAAACCTTATGTAATGCGGGATTATTATTCTGCAAACATTTCTTCAATTTGGCGCAGCCACCAACTCGTCAGAACGCCGGTTGAAGAGGGAACAAAGAAGGATATATTGCAGCGCATTGCCGTGAAAGCGAATGCCGGCGGCATTTCAGAAGTTGAAATTCTTCGGCTGGCATCATCTGTGCCGCAACTTGAAAAATATGTAAATAAACGGGATATCAATGCCATTTTACGCGCTGTTTTAGAGTTTTATGGCTTGCCGCAGGAAGACAGAATCAATATTTATAAATATTTTGAATATGCATCTTTCCGTGATTTTGATGAAAACGGTGCATATTTGCACGAAGACAAGGTTCTGCTTCGTCAGCAGGGCAAACTGTATGACTTGCTGGGCGGTTTTGATAATGCCGTTTTGGTTTATAACGATGTTGAAATTCCTTTGAATCTGCCGCGTCGCAGAATCAGCCAACACTACATTGCAGGGCAAAACCTTGTTCACGAGGGTGTTGTTTATGTGATTCAAAAAATTGATACAGAAGCAGGTAAAATCTTTGTTAAACTGGCCGTCGGCGGCAAGAATGAAGAAGTGTATCAATATGTTCAGAAGCGTGAATATCATATTGAGTTCCCGCCTGATTCTGAATCTTGTGTTTCTTCATCAAAACATGTTGTGTTAAACAAGAATGAAAACGGCATCTCGGTGAATGATATTTATGTTTCGCTTCTTCGTGCGCCGATGGAGGTTCTGACAAAGGGATATTACAGTATTGACCCGCAAACACCGATCAAAAATGCTGCGAGTTGTGAATATACCATTATTGACGACAAGGAAGATGATGTTCTTGCCAAGCAGACATACCGCAAATATGGTGTTTTAAGTAATCCTGCTTTTTCTTCAGATGCTCTGATGAAAGAAACGGGCATTGTTGTTGGTCGCAAGGGCGCTTCTATGATGGCAATTCGCATAACCGGGGCTTTTGGAGAGACTATCAATCAAATTGCCACGCTGGGCGGCCTGCTTTTGAACGAAGTGCTGCACGATATGTTCCCCTCGGTTGCAGATGAAATTGTGGTTTTCCCCGTTGTTTCCGGTGCTGTTTCTTCCGCCGATGCACAAACGGCGCTTAAAATGCAATCTACTTTAAGAATTGACGGAGAAAGCAATCTGTTGCCGGCGGGTGACCTTGAATTTTTAATTATAGAAGATTCTGACACAGATTTAGGTGTTGTTTCTGCTTTAATTTCATCCGGTGATGATGTAATCAGAACGCTGTTTTCACCTGTCAGCGCTTATCTTTCGTGGTATCTTTCTGCAGAGAAGAAAAGCGATGAATTATATGGCGGGCTTGACCACGAGCCGGATTGCTTTGATTTTTTGGGTCTTGCCAGCGTTTCAAAACTTTTGGGCGATTCTGCTTTAAACATTCGTTTTGCTGAAATTGAATCGGTTGTAGAATATGTTGAATGTGATTTCTGCGGGCAGAAATTTAAGAAAACCGATGATATTACAGAACTTTCAGATGGCAGAAAAATCTGCAAAAACTGTTCAGCAAACATTGTGGGTGATAACAAAAAACTTCTTGCCGAACTTATGAGTCAGGCAACCATGTTTTTTGAAAGCACCTATGGCGTTACAACGAACGATGAATATGAATTCTGTTTTGAATCTACCGTAAAAATTGTCAATTCGCTCAAACAGAACAGTCGTGTTGCCAGAAGAAGTTTTGACATTCCGCTTACTTCATATGTTGATGTGGGGCGGGTAATTCATATTGAAAATTCTGTTCCGGCTATCAGCGTTTCTGAATTGATTATTCGTGAAATAACCTATGCCTGGCAGTGCAAATATGCTTCCAGTGTTCCTGAGAGTTTAAAAGAGGGTCAAATTGCATTGGTTGCAATTCAATACCTCAGATTTTTA
>JAZRUU010000155.1:0-9364 GCA_045652725.1 Clostridia bacterium
GTTACTCACGCGTTACTCACCCGTCCGCCGCTCTCCATCACCAAAATCTGCCGAAGCTTCATTCGGTGACTTCCCGCTCGACTTGCATGTGTTAGGCACGCCGCCAGCGTTCGTCCTGAGCCAGGATCAAACTCTCTATAAGTTTGTATCATAATTCTCTTGCGAGAAATATAATCTCCCAGCCAGTCAATACTGACTTATTGTTTGGATATTGTTCCAAAATTACTCAAATGAATATTTAGAGCCTGCTCTGTTTAATTTTCAAGGTTCGGGGTGCCGGGCTTTTACGCTCAGCACGGAATTATATTATAGCACCTCATTTTTCATTTGTCAACAGTTTTTTTAAAGTTTTTTGAATTTTTTTCTATTCTTTCCCACCCAGAAAAAATTATACATTTCCTGATGCGGTTTTTTCTTTTTTAAGATAGTATAAAGTTTTTACCGCCCGGAAAAACTAGAGAAAAATCCCTTAAAAAAACAAGAAAGGAAGGATATTATGAATTTAGCCGGAACAAAAACCGAGCAGAACCTTCGCACCGCCTTTGCCGGTGAATCGCAGGCACGAAATAAATATACCTATTTTGCCGCTGCCGCAGAAAAAGAGGGCTATGAACAGATTGCCGCCATTTTCAGAGAAACTGCCGATAACGAAAAGGCTCACGCTAAAATTTGGTTTAAGCTTTTGGGCGGCATCTCTGACACGGCAAAAAACCTTGCCGATGCTGCTGCAGGTGAAAACAGCGAGTGGACAGAGATGTATGCCGAATTTGCCCGCACAGCAAAAGAAGAGGGGCTTGATTCCATTGCACAACTTTTTTCTTCGGTGGCAGACATTGAAAAAGAGCACGAAGAACGCTTTCGCGCGCTGATTACAAACCTAGAGCAAAAGCAGGTGTTCTCGCGGCTCACCGAACAAACATGGATTTGCCGCAACTGCGGACACATTCACACAGGCAAAGATGCCCCCGGCGTTTGCCCGGTTTGCAGCCATCCGCAAAGTTATTTTGAATTAAGAGAGAAAAATTATTAAAGGGCAGGCCTTTCGGCTCGCCCTTTTTTTATAACACATCTTCAAATACATTCTCCGCTATAGAAATGGTTTTGCCTTTTAAGCTTTGCAAAACGCCGCCGTCATCTTTAAAATCAAAGGTGAGGCTATAGGCACACAGCGCCTGATAGCGAAAGCGACTGTCTTTAGGTGCGCCGTATTTAGCATCGCCCAAAAGCGGGTGACCCAGATGCGCAAACTGCACGCGAATCTGATGCTTTCTGCCCGTCAGCAAAGTAACATCGACAAGGCTTTTCCCATTCTTTTCGGCAAGCACATCATAATATAAAACCGCTTCTTTTGCATCTTTTGCTCCCTCTGCGGCAACAGTCACGCGGTTTTCTTTATCGCTTGAGATTAAAAAGTTACGAAGTGTGCCCGCTTTCTTTTTCAGCGTGCCGCAAACAACACAGCGGTAACACTTTGTTACCTCGTGATTCTTGATTTTTTCGTTCAGCAGTTTTTGTGCGGCGGCAGTTTTTGCCACAAGACAAAGTCCGCGGGTGTTTCTGTCTAAACGGTTTGAGAGCGCAGGCGCAAAACTGTTTTCTTCACGCGGGTTGTAAACGCCCTGCTCAAACAAATAGGCCTGAGCCTGTGAAAGGAGCGAATCATCGCCGCCGTGAGAGACCTGCCCCGCAGGCTTGTCGCAAACCAAAATGTTTTCATCTTCATACACAATCTTAAGGCCCCGACTCGTTGCGCTTATCTCTTTTGCCTCGCCGAAAAACTCATCGTTTATATAAAGATATAACTCATCCCCGCAAGAAAGAACATCTTTCGCCGAAAGTGCTTTTTTATTCCGTTTCACGCGTTTGTTGCGGAGTTGCTTATACAAAAGGCTCCGCGGCATGCCCGAAAGCAGTTTTGACAAAAACTTGTCTACGCGCTGGCCGCTGTCGTTTTCATTGATTCGGATAATTTTCATTGTTTCACTTCACTTTACATCAAAGGAGCAAACAACCGCAAAAGGTTCTGCAAAAGCCGTTTCCAGAAACCGACCCGACAATCTGCAGCCTTGATGCGGCGGCATTTCTCCAGCGTTTTTAAAAAGTCTTTTCTAATGGTCTGCGCCACGGTGCTGCCACAGAGCCACGCGCCGCATTCAAAATGCAGGTAAAGGCTTCGGCAGTCAAGGTTTGTTGTGCCCACGGTTGCCACGCAGTCATCGGTCACCATCACTTTTGAATGGATGAAACCGGGGGTATATTCATAAATCTGCACGCCGCCGTCTAAAAGTTCTTTATAATAAGAGCGCGTGGTCATATGCACATACCACTTATCGGGGACGCCGGGCGTCAGCATTTTAACATCTACACCGTTTTTTGCCGCAAGCGTCAGCGCTGCAATCAACCCGTCGTCTAAAATTACATAAGGCGTTTGAATGTAGAGATATTCTCTTGCACCGTTGACAAGGTTCATATAAACCTTTTCACCCACATATTCATCGTCGGTCGGGTTATCACAATAAGGAATGACAAAACCGTCACCGCGGGTCAGGGTTTGCTGCGCAGGCAAAAATGCTTCGGGCTCGGCCTTCTCCCCCGTGAGCGCCTGCCAGAGCGACAAAAACATTAAGGCAAAGCTCTCGGCCGCCGCACCCGAGAGAAAAACGGCGGCATCTTTCCAATGCCCGTGTTTGTTTCGCTCGTTTATATATTCATCGGCAAGGTTCACGCCGCCCGTGAAGGCCCACTTGCCGTCAATAACCGCTATTTTTCTGTGGTCGCGGTGGTTCTGCAGGGTTGAAAGCGCAGGGCGGAACCGGTTAAACACCACACAGCGGATGCCCATTTTTAAAAGGCGGCTTTCATAATCGTGCGGCAAAAGCAAAAAGCACCCCAAATCGTCATAAATCAAACGGACATCCACGCCGGCCTTTGCTTTGCGGCAGAGAATGTCTAAAATTGAGTTCCACATTTTGCCTTCCTGAATAATAAAATATTCTAAAAAGATGTATTTCTCTGCCCTTTCAAGCACTTCAAGCAACTTTTCAAATTTTGCTTCGCCCGGGGTGAGGTGGGTGGCAGATTCATTGTGAAAAAGCCTGAATCCGCAGGTTTTTGTTAAATACTTCGCCTGATTCACATAAGCGGGAAAAGCCTGCTCAAATGCCTGCTCTGCATCTCTGTTTTCGCCGTTGCGGAGTTTCATTCTCGCTTCGGCACTTGTTAAACGCTTTTTAAAGGTCATTGTCATACCCTGAAAGCGCACAAGAAGATACAAAAGCCCGCCAAAGAGCGGAAACGACAGAATCATCACCGCCCAAATGAGTTTATAAGGCCCGCGCCTTGTGGTTGAAATAACATAAAGCACCACGCCGAAACTGATGATGCACAAAAAGTTGTAAATCCATTGAAAGGTCAGGCTCGAATTGTAGACGGTGGCAACCATCAGCGCTATCTGTAAAAGCAGCAACAGAATCACAAAAACGCGGCGCCTGAACAAAAGGCGAAACCATTTTTTCTGCATATTTTCCTCCGTTTAATTCCGCTTTGGTTTTCACAAAAACTCACAGAACACGGCGTTTGACACATCAATACCCCTGTCTGTCAACCGGATGACATCCCCCTCATCACACAAAAGGCCTGAAACCGTGAGTTTTTTAATGGTTTGGCCGTAAATGGCATCTAAATCCTTGCCAAAGGTTTGCAAAAAGGCCTTGCGCGATACCCCGTTTTTCGTCAGGCGAAGGCCCAAAAACATAAACTCGGCCATTGCATCTTCGGTCGAAACCGCCTCCCCCTGTGGAACCGCGCCGCTTTCAACCTGCCGGTAATACTCGGCAAGCGACGGCGGATTTTCATAACGGCGGTTTTCATAAAACGAATGGGCCGCCGCACCCAGACCGATGTAAGGCGCACGAACCCAATATTTTGTGTTATGACGCGAAATTTTGCCATCCTTTGCAAAATTTGAGATTTCATAACGCTCATAACCGCTTTCTTTTAAAAATGAAACGAGCATTGCATAGCGCTCGCGGTCTTCATCCTCATCGGGGAGCGAGAGTTTGCCCTGCCGGTGGTCTTCAAACATCGGCGTGCCTTCACAGAGAATTAACGAATAGCACGAAATGTGACCGGGTGCAAGTGACACCGCCTGCGAAAGGCTCTCTAGCAGGCTTTCTCTCGTTTGCCCGGGGATGGAAAACATCAAGTCAAGGTTAATATCTGAAATGCCTGCGGCATAAATGGCCTCTGCCGCGTAAAGCGCATCTTCACGCGAGTGGATGCGCCCCAAAAGTGAAAGTTCGCGGTCAGAAAACGACTGCACCCCAAGGCTCACGCGGTTCACTCCGCAGGCGGCAAGGGCGGAGACCGTTTCTTTGGTCACGGTGCCGGGGTTTGCCTCAACCGTTATTTCGCAATTTTTTGCTAAAGAAAAGGAACACGCCACGCCTGAAAGCACCCGCTCTAAACAGGCCGGTGCCAATGCCGTTGGTGTTCCTCCCCCTAAATAGATTGTATCCACAGCCGCACCGCGATATGCTTCCATCTCCCGAATGAGCGCATCAACATAACGCTCCCCCTCTGATAATTTATCGGGATAGGAAACGAAGTCGCAGTATCGGCATTTTTGTTTGCAAAAGGGAAAATGAATGTAGAGTCCTGTCATGTTATTCATCCAACTTCAAAACGGACATAAACGCCTCTTGCGGCACTTCTACGCTGCCGACCTGGCGCATCCGCTTTTTACCCTCTTTCTGTTTTTCCAACAATTTTTTCTTTCGCGTAATGTCACCGCCGTAGCACTTGGCAAGCACATCTTTACGCATGGCCTTAACCGTTTCGCGCGCAATGATTTTGTTGCCGATAGCCGCCTGAATGGGAATTTCAAACAACTGGCGCGGAATGGCGGCCTTGAGTTTTTCGGCAATTTTTCTGCCGCGGGCATATGACTTGGTCGCGTGGACAATGAACGAAAGCGCATCAACCATATCACCGTTTAAAAGAATATCAAGTTTCACAAGGTCAGACTTTTCGTAACCCGAAAGTTCATAGTCAAAACTTGCGTAGCCGCGCGTGCGGGATTTTAAAGCATCAAAAAAGTCATAAATAATTTCATTGAGCGGCAAATCATAGTGCAGTTGAGCACGCCCCGAATCAATATAGGTCATATTGTGATAAATGCCGCGGCGCTCCTGACAAAGTTCCATAACGCTGCCCACAAACTCGGTAGGCGTCATTATGTCTGCCTTTACCATTGGCTCCTCCATATAGAGAATTTCGCTGCCGGAGGGCATGTTGGTGGGGTTTGAAATCCACATCTCCTCGCCGTTCGTCTTTTTAATGCGATAGACAACGCTGGGGGCGGTGGTTACCAAATCTAAATTATACTCTCTTTCCAGTCGCTCCTGAATAATTTCCATATGCAAAAGCCCTAAAAATCCGCAACGGAAGCCAAAACCAAGCGCCACCGAAGTTTCAGGCTCAAACGAAAGAGAAGCATCGTTAAGTTGCAGTTTAAACAGCGCGTCACGCAAATCATCATAACGCGCACCATCAGCAGGATAGATACCGCAGAAGACCATCGGGTTCACCTGCTTGTAACCTGCAAGCGGCTCCGCCGTCGGGCGGTTTGCCAGCGTGATGGTATCACCCACACGGGTGTCTGATACATTTTTAATCGAGGCCGTCAAATAGCCAACCTCACCGGCCGAAAGACGGTCACACTTTAAAAAGCCGTTGGGATGCAGGTAACCAACCTCTATCACTTCAAACTCTTTTCCGGTTGCCATCAGGCGAATGGTATCACCGGCAGAAAGAGCACCGTCCATCACGCGGAAATAGATAATAACGCCCTTATAAGGGTCATAAAAACTATCAAAAATCAGGGCAGAAAGGGGTTTTGAAGCATCCCCCGTCGGCGGCGGAATCAGCGCAACAATCTGCTCTAACACATCTTCAATACCAATGCCGTTTTTTGCCGAAATGCGCGGAGCATCTTCAGCCGGAATGCCGATGATGTTCTCAATTTCTTCAATCACTTCATCAGGCCTTGCCGCAGGCAGGTCAATTTTGTTCACAACGGGCATAATCTCTAAATCGTGGTCAAGCGCAAGGTAGGTGTTTGCCAGCGTTTGTGCCTCAATGCCCTGTGCCGCATCTACAATCAAAAGCGCACCCTCGCAGGCTGCAAGACTTCGCGAAACCTCATAGTTAAAGTCAACATGCCCCGGGGTGTCAATTAAATTCAACACATATTCTTCACCGTTTTTTGCCTGATATAAAAGACGAACGGCGCGCGCCTTAATGGTAATGCCGCGCTCGCGCTCAAGGTCCATATTATCTAAAACCTGCGCCTCCATTTCACGCTCAGTGAGTAGACCGGTCTTTTCTAAAAGACGGTCTGCCAGCGTGGATTTGCCGTGGTCAATATGTGCAATAATCGAAAAATTTCTGATATGGTCCTGATTGATCATAGATGCCTCCGATACCTTTTTCAAATAGCGGAACGCCTCCGCCGAAAGTCAAGCCCGCCGGTCGGGCATGCCCGACCGGCGAAGCAGAGTTTTTATTTAAAATACTGAACGCCGGATGCGAAAATCTTCTGATCCAGCTCGCCGTAAATGTTCTTTGAAATCTGGTCTCCGCGGCGCTCGGAGTGAGCCATTTTACCCAAAATTCTGCCGTCGGGGCTTGTAATGCCCTCAATTGCACAAACAGAACCGTTGGGGTTATAGGGTGTTTCATAGGTCGGCGTGCCGGATAAGTCAACATACTGGGTGGCAATCTGGCCGTTTTCAGCAAGTTTCTTAATCCACGCTTCGCTTGCCACAAAGCGGCCCTCACCGTGAGATACGGGCACGGCGTGAATATCACCAACATTTGAAAGTGACAGCCACGGCGACTTGCACGATGCCACACGGGTGTAAACCATTTGTGAAACATGGCGGCCGATGGCGTTATAGGTCAGCGTGGGCGAATCATCTTTCAGTTCGCAAATCTCACCGTAAGGCACAAGACCCAGTTTAACAAGTGCCTGGAAACCGTTACAAATACCCAGCATCAAACCGTCACGCTGTTTTAAGAGTTCTGTCACAGCCTCGCAAATGGCGGGGTTGCGGAACACGGTAGCAATGAATTTGCCCGAGCCTTCAGGCTCATCGCCGGCTGAAAAACCGCCGGGAATCATAATAATCTGGCTGTTTTTAATCCGCTTCACCATCTCGTTTACCGACTCGGTAATGTCAGACGGGGTTAAGTTTTTCAGAACAAAAATGTCACCCTCGGCACCGGCCTCGCGGAAGGCTTTTTCGGTGTCATATTCACAGTTTGTCCCGGGGAAGACGGGAATAAACACACGCGGACGCGCAACTTTATTTTTTGCAACAATGGGGCAACTTGCATCGCCAACAAAGGCCGGAATTTCGCCCTCGCCGCCTTTGGCGTGAGTGGGGAAAATGCTCTCAAGCGGCTCTTGCCAAACTGCAAGCATTTCGTCAATTGAAAGTGACACATCACCAATGGTAACTTTGCCGCTATTGTTGGTTGAACCAATCTTTTTACCGAAAGAAACCTCAGTATCGGCGGCGGTTTCAATGATAATGGCGCCTAAATCGGGAACAAACAGGCGGCTCTTCACACACTCACAAAGTGTTGCGCCAATTTTGTTACCAAATGCCATTTTAGAAACAGCGGCCGCAATACCGCCTTCTTTCACGGTGTAAGATGCAAACACCTTGCCAGACTGAATCAGGCTAAAGAGCGCATCATATTTTGCTTTCATATCGTTAAAATCAGGCAATCCATCTGCCCCGCGCTCGGGTGCGATGAGCCAGATGGCGCTGTTTTTGTTCTTAAATTCGCCCGAAACCACGGTTTTTGCCGAGGTGGGAACAACCGCAAACGAAACGAGCGTCGGCGGAACATCTAAATCGTTAAATGAGCCTGACATAGAGTCTTTACCGCCAATTGCACCAATGGCGAGCGCTCTTTGTGCACGGTAAGCACCAAGCAGAGCCGCAAAGGGCAGGCCCCAACGGGCAGGGTCAGCACCGGGACGGCAGAAATATTCCTGGAAGGTTAAATACACTTCTTTTCTGTCACCGCCGGCGGCAACGATTTTTGCCAGCGATTCAACAACGGCATAAACGGCGCTGTCAAACGGGCTTTCTTTTGCGAGGCGGGGCTGATAGCCAAACGACATTAAGGTTGCCGTGTCGGTTTTTGTGCCGGTGGGCACTTTGGCCGCCATGCAATCTTCAGGCGTTAACTGATGTTTGCCGCCAAAGGGCATCAGCACTGTGCCGGCACCGATGGAGGCATCAAACCGCTCTGCCAGGCCTTTTTGTGAGCAAACATTCAGGCTTGACAGGGTTTTGAGCCACTCTGCCTTAATGTCTTCCACTTCTTTTTCTGCAAAATAGGCAGGTGTTTCGGGTGCTGAAAGTTTCACGGTTGTTTGTTTTGTTGCACCGTTTGTATTTAAAAATTCTCTTGAAATATCGCAAATCAACTTGCCGCGCCATTGCATGCGGAGGCGAGCCTCTTCCGTTACAACGGCAACGCGGGTTGCTTCTAAGTTTTCTTCTTTGGCAAGAGCAAAGAACTTTTCTTCGTTTTCTTTGGCAATGACAACTGCCATACGCTCCTGCGATTCGCTGATGGCAAGTTCTGTGCCGTCTAATCCGTCATATTTTTTGGGCACTTTGTCAAGGTCAATGAAAAGACCGTCTGCCAGTTCGCCCACAGCAACCGAAACGCCGCCGGCGCCAAAGTCGTTACAACGCTTAATGAGTTTTGCCGCTTCTTCTTTGCGGAACAGGCGCTGCAGTTTTCTTTCAACGGGTGCATTACCCTTTTGCACTTCAGCCCCGCAAGATTCAAGCGAGTGATCATCGTGCGCTTTTGAAGAACCGGTAGCACCGCCGCAACCATCACGGCCGGTTCTGCCACCTAAAAGAATGACCAAATCGCCGGCAGCCGGACGCTCACGAACAACATTTTTCTTCGGGGCGGCCGCAATTACCGCGCCGATATCCATTCTCTTTGCCACATAGCCTTCGTCATAAATTTCGGTTACCTGACCGGTTGCCAGACCAATCTGGTTACCGTAAGAACTGTAGCCTGCTGCTGCGCCGGTGGTAATTTTTCTCTGCATCAGTTTGCCGGGCAGGGTTTCAGAAAGCGTTTTTCTCGGGTCGCCCGAACCGGTTACACGCATAGCCTGGTAGACATAAGAACGGCCCGAAAGGGGATCGCGAATTGCACCGCCAAGGCAGGTTGCCGCGCCGCCAAAAGGCTCAATCTCGGTGGGGTGGTTATGGGTTTCGTTTTTAAACATAATCAGCCAAGGTTCTTCTTTGCCGTCAAC
>JAZRUU010000156.1:0-3287 GCA_045652725.1 Clostridia bacterium
CGCTTGCTGCCACGCGCCTTGTGACCGAAGAAGTTTCGCTCTCCTGTGGGCGGGGCGTTCATAAAAGCATGGCCGTCTGCCTTTGTTATACCTTGTTTTTCGGGTTGCTCTCGGCTGTTTTGCTGTTCACTTTTGCCGGGCCAATCGGCAATCTCTGGCTGGGTGATAAAAGAACGGTTTCATCGCTGCGCCTGCTTGCTGTCAGTTTGCCCTGCATTTCACTGTCTTCGGCAGCCGGCGGATATTTCACCGCCGTGAGACGGGTGGCAAAAAGTGCGGCGGCACAGATTTTTGAGGTATTTGTTAAAATTGTTGTAACGGTTTTTGCCTTGCACCTTCTGGCAGAACGCGGCATTGAAGCCGCCTGCATGGCGGTGGTTGGCGGCGGCAGTTTTGCCGAAGTTGCCTCGTTTTGCCTGATGTTTTTGCTTTATAAAACCGATGTTGTGCGCTATGATAACAAGCGCGAAAAAGAAAAACGCTACTGGCGCAGGTTGCTTGCCATTTCTCTGCCTGTGGCAGTCAGCGCCTATCTTCGTTCGGGGCTTGTAACCCTTGAACATCTTCTTGTGCCGCGCGGATTAAAAAAATTCGGGGCTTCGTCTTCTGCCTCTTTGGCGCAATATGGCGTTGTGCACGGTATGGTAATGCCGGTTTTGCTCTTTCCCTCTGCGGTTATTTCTGCCTATGCAGGCCTTCTTGTGCCTGAACTCACCGAACTGCAAAAACAGGGCAAACAATCAGGCATCAATCGGGTGTCGGGGCGGGCCTTTCGTTTAACTCTTGTGTTTGCCATTGGTGCGGCCGGTGTTTTCTTTGCCTTTGCCGAAGAACTCGGCATGGCCGTTTATCACAGTGCCGATGCGGGGCTATTCATCCGCTTTTTAGCGCCGCTTGTGGCGGTGATGTATACCGACAGCGTGACCGATGCTATGCTCAAGGGGCTGAATCAGCAGAGTTATTCCATGTGTTATAACCTCATTGATTCGGCGGTGAGCGTGGCGCTGATTTACAGCGTTTTGCCCCGTGCCGGCATTAACGGTTACATTGCTGTTTTGTTTGTGACCGAACTCCTCAATGCCTTTTTAAGCATTAACCGCCTGATGAAGGTGACAGATTTTTCTGTTTCGCCGCTTCGTCACATTGCTCTGCCGTTTCTTGTCATTATGCTTTTATCTTATGGCTTGCGGCATTTTGTAACGCTGTGCTTTGGTGCTATGCCGGCGGGCGGCGTGCCGCTGTTTCTTCTCATAGCCCTTGTGCTGGCGCCTTATTTTGCCATAGTGGGAGTTTTTAAGCGGCAAAACGCCTAAACATCACCCAGGGTGATGTGCCACCCCTTTTGTGCCAAAGCATCAACCACCTGCGCCTCTGTAACGGCACGCAGGTGGTGTTGTTCGTGGTCAACAATGTGAATGATAAAATAACTGTCATAACTGAGCATTTTAAAAATATCACGCGCGGGCAGGGCATCTATTGCAGAAATGGAGCGCGAGCGCATTACGCCTTTTTTGCGCAGTTTATCTTTGGCGTAAACCAGTTCCTGCATTAAAATAAATTCGTTGCGCCGTTTTTCTTCAACCATATGCAGCGCCAGAAACGAGGCTGCCATCAACAGGCTGCCATTTAAACGGGTTAAGAGCAGAAGAAAAACGCCGAGCAGCAAAAGCGTTACGGTTAGAATGCGGCCAAGCCGTTTCATAACTGAAACGGCAGAAAGATACCCGAGCCGGCGGATTAAAACGGCCTTAACCACCCGCCCGCCGTCAAGCGGCAGGCAGGGCAGGAGATTTAAACAGAAAACCGAAAGATTTAAAAACCGAAAGACCTGCAGGCTGATGGGGGTTATGGGGAAAAAAGGCGCAAGCCAAAACGAGAGAGCGAGCATCAGCACATTTGCAAAAGGGCCGGCCAGCGCAATGAAAATCTCTTTTTCTGTGTGGCGGATGATGCGTGCCGAAAGCCGAAGCGTCATCCCGAACGGCATAATAATGATTGAACCGACGCGCTCTTTAACCAAAAGCGTGGCAAACAGGTGAAAAATCTCGTGCACAAACACTACGGCATAGGCGGTGAGCATTGTGTGAAGAGTGCCGCTTGCCTGTGCCAGCAGCAAAAGCGGCAACACCAGCCAATGCACATAAAAAAAACGGGTGATTTTAATCATGTTTGGCGGCCTCCTGCCCAAAGTCTAAAAAGCGCGCCGGGTCGAGCCAGGTTTCACCATCGCGAATTTCAAAGTGCAGGTGCGGGGCCGTGACGCGGCCGGTGTCACCCACCGTGGCAATTACCTGCCCGGCGGTAACGGTGTCACCTGCAACGGGCAAAACGCGCTCGCAGTGAGCATAGAGCGTGTAAACCGTGTCAGAATGGCGGATGAGTGCATAGTTGCCATATTCGGGGCTCGTTCCAACTTCTTCTGCCACACCGGCGGCGGCACACTTAATTTTTTCGCCGGCCGGTGCACCCAGGTCAATGCCGTAGTGAAAGGCCTCTTCGCCGTCAACCGGGTCATCACGCAGGCCAAAGGGCGAGGTGACGGGTGCCGTTACGGGATTTAACATCGTTGTTAAAATGTCGGCGGTGCCTGAGGGGGGTGCATCTTCGGCAGAGAGCGAGCGAAGCAGGTCAACGAATTTCTGCGGCAGGGCGCGAAAATCGGTTGAATGTTCCACAATGAGCCCAATGCTCCGTTTGACCGGCAAAAGAGACGGGTTGGGCATCACCTTGACACAAAGACAGAAAATGAAGACCGCAAGGCAGAAAATAGATTGCCAAAGCCTCGTTTTTTTGTATGTTCCCGCCTTTTTTGTGTGAGTGGGCGGTGCAGAGTGTGAACTGCGCCTTCTGTAAATCTGTTCCATCATCTTGTCCCCTTTCTTTTGATGGTATACTTTATGCACCGCAGAGGAAAAAAATGAGAAAAAATTAAAAAAGCATCCCTGTCTGTTGATTTTGCAAAGTGCGTGTGATATGATAAAATGTATCGCCTGTTTGAAATGAAAACTTTTGCGGGGAAGTGCCCCTGAAATATGAAGCGAAGGAAGAAGACAGATGGAATTTTTAACAGACAGAAAACAAATCAGCAAAACAGTTCTGCTGTTTGCCTGCTGTTATATGGTCAGTTACTTAACGCGCATCAACTTCGGCGCGGTGATTCTTGAAATGGCAACGGAGATGGGCATTGCAAAGTCGTTGCTTTCTCTTTCCATCACCGGCAGTTTTATCACCTATGGTTCGGGGCAGATTATAAGCGGCATCTGCGGAGATAAGTTTGCACCCAAAAA
>JAZRUU010000157.1:0-20836 GCA_045652725.1 Clostridia bacterium
AGGCCGATGGAGGGCTCATCTAAAATGTAGAGAACGCCCATTAAACTGGAGCCAATCTGTGTGGCCAGACGAATGCGCTGCGCCTCGCCGCCCGAAAGGGTGCCGGCCGCGCGTGAAAGGGTCAGGTAGTCAAGCCCCACATCCACCAAAAAACCGAGGCGTTCGTTAATTTCTTTTAAAATCAGGCGGGCGATGGTGGCATCGCGCTCTGAAAGTGTGAGTTGTTTGAAAAAGTGAAGCGTGTCGCGAATAGAAAGTCCGGTGAGTTCCCAAATGTTAAGGCCGCCCACGGTCACCGCCAGCGGCTCGGGTTTTAAACGCTTGCCGTGACAGGTGGGGCATGGGGTTGCCGTCATCATTTTTTCATATTCGGCTTTCATAAAATCGCTGTTTGTATCGTTATAGCGCCGCTCTAAATTGCAAATAATGCCCTCAAAAGCCGCACGGTAATTGGCTGAGCCGTAAGAACGCTCATAGAAAAGGTCTAACTTTTCTCCCCGTGTGCCGTAGAGCAAAATATCTTGAATCTCGGGTGGCAGTTCGCCAAATTTTGTATCAAGCGAGAAACCGTAATGCTTGGAAAGGGCGGTAAAATACATATAAGATACACTTTCGGTGTTATCGGCATTGCCCCAACCAATGGCAGAAACGGCGCCTTCGTTTAAAGATTTATCATAGTCAATGACAAGTTTCGGGTCAATCTTCATCAAATTCCCCAAACCTGCACACTCGGGGCAGGCACCAAAGGGGCTGTTAAAAGAAAACATGCGGGGTGCAAGTTCTTCCATACTGATGCCGCAATCGTCGCAGGCATAGTTTTCTGAAAACAGCATTTCTTCACCGTCGATCACATCAATTAAAACAAGCCCCTCGGTGAGAGAAAGAGCCGTTTCAATAGAGTCTGCAAGGCGTTTTTTTATGTCACCGCCTGCTACCAGACGGTCAACCACAATTTCGATGCTGTGTTTCACATTTTTTTCAAGCGTAATTTTTTCAGAAAGGTCATATAAAATGCCGTCAACCCGAACGCGCACAAAACCGCCGCGCTTGGCATCGTCAAACAGTTTTTGATGTTCGCCCTTTTTGCCGCGGATAACAGGTGCTAAAACCTGAAATTTTGTTTTTTCAGGCAATGACATTACCTGATCAACAATCTGGTCAACCGTTTGTTTTTTTATTTCTTTGCCGCATTTGGGGCAATGGGGCACACCAATGCGGGCATATAACAGACGGAGATAGTCATAAATTTCTGTTACCGTTCCCACTGTTGAACGGGGGTTTTTGCTGGTGGTTTTCTGGTCAATGCTGATAGCGGGCGAGAGCCCCTCAATCATTTCGACATCGGGTTTTTCCATCAATCCCAGAAACTGGCGCGCGTAAGAAGAAAGTGATTCCATATAGCGCCGTTGACCTTCGGCATAAATCGTGTCAAAGGCAAGAGAAGACTTACCCGAGCCGGAAAGACCGGTGAAAACAACCAGTTTATCGCGGGGGATGGTCACATCAATATTTTTTAAATTGTGTTCTTTTGCGCCTTTAATATGAATCTGTTCCAGTGCCATAAGTGTCTTCTCCTTTGTTTGCATACATACCTTTATATATTGTACCCCATTTATTAAAAAATGTCAAAGAATTTTATCGAACAAAGCAGAGAAAATATACTTTGTTAAGAAAATGGAAATTCTTCAAAAAAGAATTGAAAAGAGGGGAATTTTGTGCTACAATAAAAACAATTGATTGTATTTGTATTTTTACTGAATTTTGGAGGCACCTATGTTTAAAAATAGAAAAAAATTGGTGATTGCAATTTTGCTCTTAATTATTTTGGTTGCAATTGCCTGCGTGTTTTTGATTAACGGCGGCAAATATCAGGCTGTGCATTTAGACGGTTATTCTATGATGGTTCCGAACGATTATGCCGTAACCGCCGAAGAAGGAAAACTGATTTTTACGGAAAACGAAACCGAAATCGGCTCGCTGGAACTTCTTTATACCGAATGCGAAGTGGCAACCATTCCCTCGGCAATGGGCTATGCACCCGAAAACCCCGAGGTGAAGGAATCGGATAAATATGTGACCAAGGTCTTTGCCATCACTTTCATGCAGGGTGAAGATGAAATTAACCAGTATATTTTTACTGACCTGCCGAACACCCCGCCTTACAAAGCGGTTCTGACACTTAAAAATGTGGGCGCAATTGCAACCGGCCGTATGCTTGACAGTTTTTCTCTGCCTACACTCAGCGGCAAAACGCCCCCGAAACCGATGGAAGCCCCGACTGATGAATTTTTACAAAATGCAGTTTATACTGTGAGCCGCGGCACTTCGGTGTATGCCTATCGCCTGAGCCGTCTTGACAGATTGATTCAGGCCGGAACCGAACAACCCATTGATAACGCCTCGGTTCTGCACATTCTCTCCTACGAAGCAGGGGAGGAGGAGCGCAGTGTAAAATCGTGGTATTATCTTTCGGTTGGTGGCGGTGAAAAACGGCTTTATACTTATGAACAGGGAGAAGATGGTTTGTTCTTCTACCGCAACAATCCCAAGTTGATTCGTGAGATTACCCGTGAGGTTTCTGCCGAAGAAAATTATACGCGCTATTTTGCCGATGGGGAACTGATTTTAGAAGCACCTTATAACCCTTATGCCGAAAATAAAGATGCGCTTTTGGCGTATAAAGATACTTTGATTGGTGACAACAGCAATGTTTCTGCCCTGGTGCAAAAGGCTATGCCTGCCGAAGTGGCAATGGAGGGCATCAGTTTAGAAACTATAACCGAGCCTTATGGTATGACGGTGCGCTATGTGCTAAACCAGCCTGAACGCTATGTTGTTGACGGCAAATTGGAAGAAAAGGCGTTTTATCAGAATGCGCTTGTGCTTTTCAGCCTGGTTCCCGATGCAGAATGGATTGCTATGGAAATTCGCACGGGCGACAATGTGTTTGATGTTCGTTATGAGCGAAAAGTTGCAGAAACGCAGTTTGAGAGCAAAGATTTAAGTGAATTTGCCGCCGATGAGAAGGCGTTTGAAACCTTTGCTGAAGATGTGCCGAAAATGGCACCGCCCACAAAAAATAACTCGGGTAACGGTGTTGATGGTACACGCGCTGTCTATACCACCATCGTGACCGTGCCGAGTTCAAAATGGGTGAAGCACCCGAGAACCGGCTATATGGTAGCCGTTAAACCTTATGCAGAACGGTTCGGGGTGACACAGTATTTAGATAAGCCAATTTCGGTTACTCTTTATGAAAAAACCGATGCCGGCAAAATAACCATGTGGGCAACCGGCTCCTGTGACGGAGTTGAAATAGGGAGTTATCCCATTAGTTCGCGAGAAGAGTTTGACTGGCTCCTTAGTTATGCAAGATAAAAATAGCCGCAAAGTGGCGCATTGGCGACATTTTTGCGGCTTTTTAACACGAAAAATAAAATCTTGAAAAAATGCTTGACAAAGACACAGAATCGTGTTATACTTGTTAAGGTCGTAAGCAGAAAATGTTTTGTTTTACGGTTATGCCGCTGTGGTGGAATTGGCAGACACCCGGGACTTAAAATCCCGTGGGAGCAATGCCGTGCCGGTTCAAGACCGGTCAGCGGCACCAAAACCGACCACCCCGAAGGGTGTTCGGTTTTTTTTCTGCAATAGTTATGTAAGTGATTGTTTTTTTATAAAATGATACCCGGGGCATTATTTTAATGTACAAAAAAAATGAGGGACATTTATGAAAGTAATTGTTTTTTTAAATTTTGCAATTTCGCTCATATTTACCTTGTGTTATTTCTATCAGTTTGTATATGTGTTCATTGGGTTGTTTAAAAAACCCCGAACCTATACCGCCGCAAAAAACCATCGGTATGCCGTGGTGATTTCGGCGAGAAATGAAGGTAATGTAGTTGGCTATCTGATTGAGAGCCTGAAAAAGCAAACCTATCCTGCTGAATTTGTTGACATTTTTGTAGTTGCAGATAACTGTGACGACAACACCGCTCAGGTGGCCCGCGATGCCGGTGCCATTGTGTATGAGAGAACAAATGATGAACTCGTCGGCAAGGGTTATGCTCTTGACTGGCTTTTTACCGCAATTGGAGAAGATTATGCCGAAAAACAATATGAGGCATATATTGTTTTTGATGCCGATAATGTGGTTGCTCCCACTTTTGTTGAAGAAATGAACAAAGTGTTTGACAACGGCTACCGCGTGATTACCAGTTATCGCAATTCTAAAAACTATGGCGGAAACTGAATTTCTGCCGGCTATTCGCTCTGTTTTTTAAGAGAAGCAAAGTTTTTGAATAATTCCCGTATGTGTCTGCATACCAGCAGCGCCATTTCGGGCACCGGTTTTTTGGTGAGCCGCGAGATTATTGAACAAAACGGCGGATGGATTCATCATCTTTTAACAGAAGATATTGAGTTTACTACCGATTGCATTGTAAACGGTGAAACCATTGGTTACTGTGATAAGGCTGTGCTTTATGATGAACAGCCAACCTCTTTTTACCAGTCTTACATTCAGCGTCTGCGTTGGTCAAGAGGGTTTTATCAGGTGTTTAAAAAGTATGGACAGCGGCTGATTTGTGGTGTGTTTAAAGGCCGTTTTGCCTGCTATGATATGCTTATGACACTGATGCCTGCCATGCTTTTGACCCTGCTTAGTATTGTGGTGAACATCATTGCCATCCCTGTGGGTATTTTGGGGCAGGCAGAGGATTGGCCCATGCTCATTAAAACTCTGGGTCAAACGGTTCTGAGTTTTTATCTCATTTTCTTTTTACTGGGCGCCATCACAACGATCACCGAGTGGAAACAGATGCATTCAACAAGAGTTAAGAAACTTTTCTATGTGTTCACTTTCCCCCTGTTTATGCTGACCTATGTTCCCATTTCTATTGTAGCGTTGTTCAAAAATGTCACTTGGGAACCGATAAAGCATTCAGTCTCAAAAACCCTGTCAGAAATTTGTGACGAGCAGGCGCTTGACTGAACATATCAATCTCATAATATGCAAAAAAAGCCGTCACAACCGTGATGGCTTTTGTGATATATTTTAACAGAAAGGTGTTGATTCCGATTAAAAAACAGCGAGAAAAGAAACCGAAAATGTCGAAAATTGTCGTTATGCATTATGTGAAACTCGTTTTTCGCACCTGTTTGTTTTTGTCGGCAACCCTTGTGTATATTTTCAACCGGATTCACGCCACGGGTGAATCATTTGGCGGTTTTGAAAACAACAATGTGCTGCTCGGTGTGATATGGTTGATTTTTATTGTTGAAATGTTTTTGCGGTTTTTCCCTTCTTCTCTTGAAAGTATGGGGTGCCGCAAGCAGTTTGCAAGTCAGTTTTTGCCTGTAGAAACCGCAACAGAAAAATTTAAACTGAAAACCGGAAAAACCACCTTTATGGTTCTGGTTTCGTGGGTGATTTTAAACGGCACCATCGGTGCGTTATATCTTGTTGGCGTTTTAGACCGTGGTATTATGTTGTTAATTGCCCTTTTCTATTCGGTGTGTGATGTGGTTTGCATTTTGTTTTTCTGCCCGTTTCAAACGCTGATTATGAAAAACAAATGCTGCGGCACCTGCCGGATTTATAACTGGGATTACGCTATGATGTTCACACCGTTTCTGTTCGTAAAAAACGGTTACGCATGGTCGCTGCTCGGCGTGGCGCTACTTTTGTTACTGTGCTGGGAAATTGCGGTTTTAAGGCATCCTGAACGGTTCTGCGAAAGCCAAAATGACTCCCTCTCCTGCGGGAAGTGTCAGGAGAAACTCTGCCATCATAAAAAACAACTGCGATATTTTTTAAAGCAGGAAAAACTCCGTGAACGGTTCAACCTGAAAGGGAATATCTTATTTAAAAAAGAAAAGCGGTAGAAAAACCAAACCCCGTTGTTTCGGATGCCGGAATTTGTAATGTAAGAACAGGAAGAGGGCTTTGATAAATACAATACAAAAATAAAAAAGCGTTGATTTTAAAATCAACGCTTTTTTGGTGCGGATAAGAGGACTTGAACCTCCACGAGATTGCTCCCACTAGCACCTGAAGCTAGCGCGTCTGCCAATTCCGCCATATCCGCTTATATGCCGTCCTTCTCGACAACATATTTATGATAGCACAATGCAGAACGCTTGTCAAGAACTTTTTTTCTTTTTTTACAAATTTTTATGCTGCAGGGGTCTGTTTGATTTCTACAATCTTAATTTTATCAACAGAGTAGGCGGTTGTGCCGGTGGCAATGTCTTGCAAAACGGCCACATCAACCTCGTTTAACCCATCGCTTTTTACTGCGATGCTAATTAAATTCTCGCCCATAAACACCACCACATCGCTGTAACCTTTAGCGCGGATTAAGTTCTCCATCATAACTTCTTTCTCTGTGAAATCAGCAAGAAGATGAATTTCATCTTCGGCACGGGTTCTTGCAGCTTTGTCGGTTGCGCTTGCATCTAAAATTTTTGTCAGCATATCCATTGACTCGCTGCGCTTGATGTCGCGCTCAAGCCGTGAGCGTGAAAAATAGTCATCTTCTGTTTTGGTGTCAGGCGTTTGGGCAGGGTTTGTGCTGACCATTTTGGCTTCGCCTAGTTTTTTGCTGACCTCGCTGTAGACCTGCACCACCTCAGGGTCGATGGCATCTTGCTGAAAACTCCAGTTGAGATAGCCTGCAACCCCTACCAGAATCAGAAGGCAAACAGCGACAATCTGCCTTCTGTGTAGCACCACCATCCGCCCTTTTTTGCGGTCTGAATTTTTAAAAGATGTAGAATGTAATTTTTCAAAGATTTTCATATTTTTGCTCCTTTATTATTATGGTTTACAAAGAATCTGTATTCTATGAGGCGGCACATTTAAAACCGCCCGGACAGCGCCGGCAATTTCGCTTTGCGCCGCAGAACTTTCAACCCCTTTTGCCGTGACAAGCACACCGGCAATGGAAGGTGCGGCGGTTTTTAAATGAATGGGCGACTGCTTTCCTGCAGCCTCGCCGCGCAGCGCGGTGGACTCTTCGGCCTGGTTTGTGCTTTCGTCAAATGCGCCATCTTGCGTTTGCGTTTTGCTTTCGGTGGTGTTGCGTGCGTAGTGAATCTCCCCGGTATCCTCTAGCGTAATCATAACGCTGACACGGCTGACACCGCGCACAGTGGAAAGAATGCTCGACAAACGCTTTTCCAGTTCTTTTTCATATTCACTCCGGTCATAAAAGACGGCGGCAGAATCATCTGCTCCTGTCTGTGCTTTCTCGCGGGGCAAGAGTGATGGCAGGAGAAGAAGAGCGACCCCTATCAATAATATGATGACAAGCCGTTTGGTATGCATCATTTCTTTTAAAAATTTTTCAATGTTTAGTTTCATGATGCAATTAAGGCCTCCTCAATACCATATTTTTGTGCAAGATATGTCGCAGCCTCTTCTGAATAGGGCGAGAGGGTTACACGGCGTATGTTCACAATTTGCCCGGACTCGTTTTTGTGGCAAAGCACCCTGCAGTCGGCGTAAATGCCCAGTGTGTTTTGCAGATCTTCGTGCATTGTCTGAGCCAGTTTTTCTTCAAACAGTTCCGCCACATAGGGCGAGGGCTCGGGGATGTTTTCCTCCAGGTGCGCCGTTTCGTTAATGAGAAAAACGGGGTTATAGTGCGGCAACTTTGTCAAAGGGTTTAAAATGATGAGCATCACAAACAGACCGATGAGAATACCCATATATTTTTTGCTGCTGCCCGGGGGTAAAAGGGTATCTAAAAGAATTGCCACAAGCGAGGCTATCACAATACTTGCGGCATATTCGTTTAAAAAATCCATCACACATCCTCCTTTACTGAAAAAAGATGCCGCAAAGCAGGGCAATGCTGATGATAAACATCACACAAACCATCAGCAAAATAGAAAATAACAGGGTGATGTTTCCCGCCAGATTCATTAAAAGCCCCACAATGCGCTTATCTGTGGCGGGCTCTGCAATGCCTGCAGAAAAGCGGTAGAGCAGAGAAACCGAAAGCAGTTTTATAAGCGGCAGACCGCAGAGTGAAATAATCCCCAGTGTGCCGGTGATGCCCAAAGCACCGCGAATGAGCCGCATGCTGCCGATGACAGCCTCGACAGATTCAGAGAGAACACCGCCGACAATGGGGATGAAATTGCAGAGTGCATACTTAACCGTTCGCCCCGTAATGCTGCCGGCGGCGAAAACAGAAAAGCGGTGTAGCCCTAAAATGCCGACAAACACCGTGAGCAAAAGCCCCAATCCCCATTTAACAATCTGACCGCAAACTTCAATGAGCCGCGAAATGTGAAACCGCCCGCTCATGGCGTTGGTTACCGAAAGCGCGGTCATAACGGAAATCAGCGGCAAAAAACATTGCCTGCAGAGTGCCACAAAGGCCTGCATTGCCAAAAACAGAGTGGGGTAAAAGCCTGAAAGAACAACAGGATTTGCGGCTGCAACAGCACCGCCGATGACCGGCATCAACGAGGCGATGAAAAGCATCAGGCTGTCAATTGTACCGGAGACCAATGCCGAAAGACTTGACACAATGGAAACAGAGAGTCCGGCAATCAGCGCAAAACAGGCTAAAAACGAGACCTCGCCAATGCCGTTTTCCGTGGTGGATTGCTGAAGGTTGCACAAAACACCGGCTAAAACAGAGAGCCCGAGCATTTTGATTAACAGCGAAAGATTCTCCTTGATTTCTTTGAATAAAAGTGAAAAAACACTTTGCAGAACATCCTGAAAGTTCAGCGAAAACTCGCCCGAAATCAGTTTTTTTCCCGTTTCGCCAAAATTAAAATGGGGCGTGTTTAATGTTTTTGTTTCGTCAAACACTGCATCAAGCAGATCAGGTGCAACATCATCGGTTGCATAAACAGGTGCAAAACGGGCAAAACAAAGAACAAGAAGCAGAAAAAGCAGTAATTTCTTCATTGGTAACTCCTTATGCCGGCAAAATGCCGATTAACAAATTTAAAACGGCGGTAAAAATGGGAACGCTTGCGGCGATGATGATAATTTTGCCGGCCAGTTCAAGTTTTTGCGAAATTGCAACTTGTCCCGCGTCACGGCAAATTTCGGCACCGAAATGCGAAAGGTAAGCAATGCCGATGATGCGGATGATGATGCCGATATATTCAGAATGAAACGATAACTGAGCAGAGATGGTGTCGATTACATTTAAAACATAGCCGATTTTCGGCAAAACAGAGAGAAAGATGAGAACCGATGTCACAATGCCGATGCAAACAGAAAAGACGGGTTTATATTCTTTCAGCAAAACCGAAAGCATGGCCCCTGTGATGCCGATGCCGATGAGTTTTATCATATCCATATCACAAATTAAAGATGCTCTTGATGGTTTTGAAGAGATAGTCAATCTCGCCCAGCATCATAAGAAGCACCACAATCAAGCCTGCAAGCGTTGTCATCATTGCCTGTTCCTCTCTGCCCGAGCGAATCAGAACCTGATTGAGCACGCTGACAACAATGCCGATGGCGGCGATTTTAAAAATAAGTTCCACACCCATTTTTTTTCATCCTTTCTCCTTGTTACAGCAATAAAATGACAATAAAAATGCCCAAAATCACGCCCAGACTCTGTGTCATTTTCTCTGTTTTTTGGTGTTCTTTTTCAATTGTTTTACAAAGGGTGGTTATGTGCTCAGCAGCAGATAACAGGCGCGATTCTTCAGTTGTTGCATCTGCTTTACCCAGGTGCATTCCCACATCTTCTAAAATGGTTTTTGCCTGTTGTGGCAGCGTATTTTCATTATAAAAATCACAAAGCGCCCGTTGCCAGACAGCGCTAAAGGGCAGGTTGTTGTTTTGAATGTAACGCTTCAGGTGTTGTATGAATGCGCCCGGCTTGTCCTCTTGCTCGCGCGAGAGAGTTTCTACAATGTGTGGCAGGGGCTCGAGTTGAAAACCAATGGCTTGGGCAATGCTTTTTAATGTCTCTGCCATCTCTCCAAGAGCCAAAAGCATATATCGTTTTTTGTTGATATGCTTTAATGCAAGCGCTGAGCAGGCTAATATAACAAGCAATGCACCTGTGAGTTTTAACATATCATCACTCCAATGTTTTGATAGATAGAACCGACGGGATTCCGTTTTTTCGCCCGAGCATTACCGCAACTTCAAAAAAAGAGAGCAGTTCTTTTTTTGTTTTTTGCAGTTCTGAAAGGCTCTCGCCGTGGAGTGTGGCAATTATTTTGCAACCGGCGCCTGAGAGTTTAAAAATTGCCTCGTTGTCACGCGGGTCACCCAGTTCATCGGTCATGAGAATTTGCGGGGAGAGTGAGCGGAGCGCTAGAAGCATTCCTTCAGTTTTGGGGAAGTGGTCGAGCACATCGGTTTGCGGGCCAATGTCAAAAGCGGGTGTGCCGTTTTGCATACCGGCAATTTCAGAGCGCTCGTCCACTATGGTTATTTTATTTTTAGCAGAAAAAATGCGTGCCAAATCTCTTAAATATGTTGTTTTTCCGCATTGCGGCGGTGAAATGAGCAGGGTATTTTTTACCGCTGTTCCGCTACAGAGTTTTGGCGCCAAATCCTCGGCGCAGCCACGATGTTCACTTGCGAGGCGCAGGTTAATGCCTGAAATTTCCGTCAGAGCCTCAATGTGATTTGCTTTGCTGATGCCCCTGCCCGAAAATCCGACTCGGTGACCACCCTCTATGGTGACAAATCCGCAGGATACATCTTTAAGGCAGGCGTAAACCGAATGGTTGCAAAGGCAGGCGGCGAGGTTTTCAATATCCCGGGCTGTGGGGCAGAGCGCCGCCATAGGCGCTTGCGCGATGCCGTTTTTACCCAAAAACAGAGTGCCGTTATTATAATAGAGCAAAACCGGCCTCTCTGTTCGAAAGCGTATTTCCTCCAAACCGTTAAATGAAACAAGAGAAAGTGCCGAGCGGTAATGTTCTGTCAGGTGACGCAGAACAGTTTCTTTGGTGTTTTTCATAGTTTCACCTCTTACCCTATCATATTACGGCAAAGCGCAATTTAGAACTAAAAAATAAAAAACACGGGAGGGCATTTGCCCTCCCATGTTTACCCTTGCTATTAGTCGTTACAGCAGCAAGTGAAGAGGATGATAATCAGAACAATCCACAGACAGCAGTTGTTGCCGGAACCACCAAATAAGCCGTTATTGCATCCCATAACCGTTTACCTCCTTTTCATCGTTATACTACATAGTATGAATTTTCAAAAAAAGGGTGAAAGGTTTTAGATTAAAAAGTGAAAAAACATATTACATTCTTGTTGCAACCCTTGATTTACAACAAAAAAGGTGTATAATTAAATAAGAAACGCAAATTTTGAGAGGTGACAGAATGAGAATTCGTTTGATATTAGCAATATGGGCCTGCCGGTTTGCTATTTTTGCAAGCCGTTTGTTAGGCAAAAAAGGTACTTCTATGCCGGGGCAGGTGGCTATGAAAATCTGCCCGGATATTCTTGCAATCTTATCCCGTCAGGTAAAACACGGGGTGATTGCGGTTTGCGGCACAAACGGTAAAACCACCACCAACACCCTGCTTGCTTCTATGATTGAATCAGCGGGTTACCGCGTTGTTTGCAACAGTCTGGGTGCCAATATGATATGGGGTGTGTGTTGTGCCTTTTGTGAACAGGCTGATTTGTTCGGCAATCTTCGTGCCGATTATGCCTGCCTTGAGGTTGATGAGGCTTCTACCGTTAAAGTGTTTGCGCACATTAAGCCGACCTATATGGTTGTGACTAATTTGTTTCAAGACCAACTTGACCGCTACGGTGCGGTTGATTTGACGGTTGGGTTTTTAAAACGCGCGCTTAAAAATTCACCTGAAACGAAACTCATTTTAAATGCCGATGACCCCGTGGTGGCGCAACTGGGAGAAAAAACAGAGCGCGAATGTTTTTTTGTTTCTGTTGATGAAGCAGTGAAGCACGATGATGGCGGCAAAGGTGAAGGTCGTTTTTGCCCGTTTTGTTCTGCCGCGCTTACTTACGAATTTCATCATTACAGCCAACTTGGTAAATTTGCTTGTGAAAACTGCGGTTTTAGTCGGCGTGAGCCTGATTTTCGGGTGCACAATGTCAGCCTTGAAAACGGCCTTTCTTTCAGCGTGACTTATGAAAATGAAACGGCTGATTTTTGTGTGAATTACCGTGGTTTTTATAATGTTTATAACATTGCACTTTCGTTTAGTGCTGCCGTTCTTTTAATGGGCAAAGCGCCTGACCATCAGGCTGTTTTAGCCGCCTATCAGCCTCAGATTGGCCGTATGGAGAGTTTTAACATTGGCGGCAAAACAGTGGTTTTGAATCTGGCCAAAAATCCTGCCGGCTTCAATCAGGCACTTGAGACGGTTTTAGAAGATGGCAGAACGAAAAATGTTTTAATCGGTGTGAATGATAACCCATCAGACGGGCAGGATGTTTCGTGGCTCTTTAGCGTTGATTTTGAAAAACTCACGCAGGCCAATGTGAAACACCTTACCGTAACGGGTATGCGGGCCGATGAACTGATGCTTCGTTTGAAATATGCAGGTTTTTCTGAAAGTGAGCAAATTAAAACACAAAACATAAAAGAAGCGGTTTTGTCTCTTCTTTCCGGTGAGGGTGATGTTTGCTATGCCCTTGTGAACTACACGGTTGTGTTTGTTATGCAGGAAGTGTTAAAGAGTATGGAAGGGGAGGCAGAACATGGAGCGTAAAACAATAACCATAGGGCATTTGTTTCCCGAGATTTTAAATATGTATGGTGACCGGGGTAACATTCTTTCACTGTCACATCGACTGAAAAAGCGTGACATGGATGCTGAAGTGATTGAGTTTGGCATAGATAATGCCATTGATTTTGCATCTCTTGACATTGTGCTTTTAGGCGGCGGTTCTGACCGTGAGCAAAAACTTGTTTGTGAGCGACTTCGCGCGGCGAAAGGTGACCTTTGCGGTTATATTGAAAACGGTGGTGTATTTTTGGCTCTTTGCGGCTCTTATCCCATGCTGGGCAAGCATTATGTAGCAGGCAAAGAGCAAGAGGCGGGGCTTTCGGTTTTAGAAATTGATACAGAGCCGTATGAAAAGCGTCACATTGGCGATGTGATTTTGAGCGCGACCGTAGATGGTGAAACCTTTTCGGTTGTCGGTTTTGAAAATCACAGCGGCAAAACAAACATTGGCTCGCTCGCGCCGCTGGGAAAGGTAGAACATGGCTTCGGCAACAACGGCAGTGACCAAACTTGCGGCATTCTTTACAAAAATCTGTTCGGCACCTATCTGCACGGGCCATTGCTTCCGAAAAATCCGCGCCTTACAGATGTGATTTTAGCCCGTGCCCTGGAGAAAAAATACGGTGAACCGGTGGCGCTTACACCGCTTTGTGACACGGCAGAAGAAGAAGCGCACAATTTTATTGTAAACCGATATACAAAGTAGGAGGAGAGAAATGGAAAATAAAAATTCATACTGGAAAAGATGGCTTCTGGCCTTTCTCTTTGGTGTGGCTCTGATAACTGTTTACAAAACCTTTGATAACTTAAGTGCCGTTTTTGGAGCAATTGGCAAATTTGTTTCGTTGTTCACGCCGTTTATTATTGGGTTTGTGTTGGCATTTTTTCTCTATCCTGCAACCAGAAAATTAGAAAAAAGCCTTGCAAAATCAAAAAAGCCGTTTTTCGCAAAGCATAAAAAAGGCGTTTCAATTTCGGTGGTTTATTTCTCGTTTGTGGCCCTTTTGGTTCTGGCTATCAGCGTTATTTTGCCGAAACTGTCATCAAGCGTGGGTGACTTTTTTAATAAAATACCTGAATATATTGTTGAGATTGAGAACTACATCAATCACCTTACCCGCCGTGGCGGATTGCTTGAAAGACTCCATCTTGATGAATGGGTTCGCTCTGTCAATGTAACCGGCTTGTTTCAGAGCATGCTTATGCAGGATGTTTGGAGTTATGTTGAGGGCGTAAAAGGCGTTACCGGTGTTTTGATGAACTGGCTGATGGGCATTGTTATCTGTGCTTATGCCTTGCTTGAAAAAGAGAGTTTGCTTCGCATTGTTCGCTCGATTTCGCTGCTAATTATGAAGCCGGAAACCACAAAAAATGTTGGTGGTTATATCAGCAGAATTTGTGATATTTTTTATAAATTCTTTTTTGGAAAAGCCATTGACTCGCTGATTATCGGCATTATTGCCATTGTTGGTTTTTCACTGCTCAATGTGCCCTATGCAGTGCTGATGGGCGTTGTCGTGGGCGTCTTTAATATGATTCCTTATTTCGGTCCTTTTATCGGTGCGGTGCCTGCGGTGTTGGTGATGCTTTTGGCCAAAGGGCTGTATCCTGCCTTGTGGACGGCAATATTCATTTTTGCCCTTCAGCAGTTTGACGGCATCTGGCTCGGCCCCAAAATTTTGGGTGATTCTGTTGGTGTGAGCCCGTTCTGGGTTATTTTCGCCATTTTGATTTTTGGCGGCATGTTTGGCATCTGGGGTATGATTTTTGGCGTGCCTCTCATTGCGGCTATCAGAATGCTTTGTCAAGATTATTTTGATGACGGCAAGCTGAATTTAAGTGTTACTGTCGGCAAAAAAAGTGACAAACCGAAAGAAGAATAAGATAAACAATAAAAAACCACCACGGCACAAACCGTTTGTGCTGTGGTGGTTTTTGTTTTTAAAGAATGATGCAAATCAGCCCGCCGGAGCCTTCGTTAATGATTTTTGAAAGTGTTTCCTGCAGTTTCATTTGCGCTTCATCGGGCATACGGTAGAGTTTGTTGTTTAGCCCCTCGTTGACAAGTTCATGAAGCGATTTGCCAAAAATGTTTGATTCCCATATTTTTTTGGGGTCTGTTTCAAATTCTTCTAAAAGATAATGTACTAGCTCTTCAGACTGTTTCTCGGTTCCCACAATGGGGCTGACCTCGGTTTCGATGTTGGCGGCAATCATATGTATGGAGGGGGCAGAGGCCTTGAGCCTCACACCAAAACGGTTGCCCTGTTTAACAATTTCGGGTTCTTCAAGCGTCAGTTCGTCAATGGTGGGGGTGACGATGCCGTAACCTTTTTGATAAACCTCTCGCAGAGCCGAGGAGATTTTGTCATATTCTTTTTTTATCACAGCCATATCAGAAAGCAGCGTCATTAACGCATCTTCACCATCAATGTCAAAGCCTGAGGTTTCTTTCAAAATGCGGTAGAACAATCCTTCGGGAACGGTGAGCGTGAGCGTGGCGTTTCCGTTGCCTAGGTTGATTTCGGTGATCTCTGCCCGGCTTACAAATTCATAGTCAGATAAACGCGTTTTTAAAACTTCTAAACTGTCAATCAGTTCTAAATCTTCTATTTGGGCCAGCAGATAGTCATAGAGCCCTTTTTTGAGCCAATGGTCGTCTTTTAAACCGTCAATCCACCCGGGAATGTGAATTTTCACCTCACTGATGGGAAAACGGAAAAGAACATGGTGCATAATGCGATGAATTTCGTTTTCGGTAAGTTCGGCACAATTCACCGCCAAAACGGGTACACCATATTGTTCTTCAAGAAATTTTCGCAGATTTTCGGTTTCTTCCTTTTCAGGGTAGCGCGTGTTTAAAATCACGACAAACGGCTTGTTAATGGCTTTGAGTTCAGCCACAACCCGCTGTTCGGCGGCCACATAGTCTTCACGGGGGATGTCGGTAACACTGCCGTCAGTTGTGACTAAAAGGCCGATGGTTGAGTGTTCGGTGATGACCTTTTTTGTTCCGAGTTCTGCCGCCTCGCCAAAAGGAATGGGCTCTTTTGACCAGGGGGTTGAAACCATGCGCGGGGCATCTTCTTCCAAATGCCCCTGGGCACTCTCTACAATGTAGCCGACGCAGTCAATCATGCGCACTTTCATTTTTGAGTGATTGCTTAAGTTAATTTCTACCGCTTCGTTGGGGATGAATTTCGGTTCTGTGGTCATAATGGTTTTGCCGGCGGCCGATTGGGGCAGTTCATCTTTGGCACGCTCTTTGCTGAACGCGTTTTCAATGCCCGGAATCACCATAATATCCATAAAATTTTTAATAAAAGTAGATTTTCCCGTTCTGACGGGTCCGACAACACCCACATAAATGTCGCCGTTTGTTCGTGTTGCTATATCCTGATATATACTATAGCTTTCCATAACCGTTCCTCCTTTATTGCATCACAAATCGTACATGTTACTACCATTTATATTGCAAAATGGCGGTGTTTATGACACAATCGGAAGGAGAATTTTTTACATTTATTTTTCGGCTGCCTGTGTGCTTTGAGCGCTGTAATAGTGTTGCGGTGCGGCAACCAATGGCGTGCTTTGCGCCGGGGCAGAGGCACTTTCGCCAAACAGCGAGGTAAAAATTTCATCTATGTGTGAAACGGCAATCACCGTTATGCCCTCTGCGCTGAACACATCTCGCTCGTTGCCTTTGGGGATGAATACCTTCTGCACGCCTGCCTCTTTGGCCGCGCTGACTTTTGCGGCTACACCGCCAACGGGCATTACTTTGCCGTGGATAGAAATTTCACCCGTCATTGCAACTTGGTTTGAAACGGGCAGATTAAAAATGGCTGAATATACAGCGGTTATGATGGCTGTGCCGGCTGAAGGGCCGTCAATGGGAATGCCGCCGGGGAAGTTAATGTGCAGGTGGTAAGCCGTTGTGTCAACCCCGCAAAGACGCGAGAGAACCGTCAGCATATTTTCTACCGAAGCCCGCGCTGAACTTCTTCGAACCAGCCTTCCGCCGCGGCTTTCCAGTTCCTGATTTTCCACAATGCCGGTAACGGTCAGGGTGCCGCATCCTGTCCGGCAGGGCGCGGCGGTTACCTCTACATCCATTACCGTGCCACAAGAGGTGCCGAAAACAGCCAGACCGTTCACGAGCCCAACGGTGCTTTCATCTGTTACCTGCTTTTCATAGCGGGGTGTAAAATGGCCCGATTCGGCCACCCACAAAATATCGGCAGGGAGAATGCTGATGCGTTTTTCAAGTTGCGCAACGCTGATGGCCATCTGAACAATGTTCACCGCATCTCTGCCGTTTTGCGCGTAAGTGCAAACAAGATTAAGCGCCTCGTCTTCAATAGAAAATCCGCTTTTTTGGGCGGCATTTTCAGCAATTGTTTTAAGTTGTGCAGAAGAAAGTGGTGAAAAGAAAATTTCAATACAGCGCGAGCGGATGGCAGGCGGAATATCTTCAGGGCTTCTTGTGGTTGCCCCAATCAGTCGAAAGTCGGCAGGCAGACCTTTTTGAAAAATTTCGTGAATGTGCGGGGGAATGTCTTTGTTTCCGGAGGCGTAGTAGGCACTTTCTAAAAAAACCTTTCTGTCTTCTAACACCTTTAGCAGTTTGTTCATCTGAACGGGGTGCAGTTCGCCGATTTCGTCTAAAAAGAGCACACCGCCGTGTGCCTTGGTTACAGCACCGGGTTTAGGCTGGGGCACGCCGGCAGGGCCATAAGCACCCGCACCCTGATAAATGGGGTCGTGGACGGAACCGATGAGTGGGTCGGCGATGCCGCGTTCATCAAAGCGGAGCACGGTGGCATCCATTTCAATGAATTTAGCCCCCTGACGAAAGGGCGAGGCCTCAGAGTTAATTGCCTCTTTTAAAAGTGCGCGGGCGGCGGCTGTTTTGCCAACACCCGGCGGACCGTAAATTAACACATGTTGCGGATTGGGGCCGCAGAGTGCGGCCTTTAACGCCTTGATGCCGTCTTCTTGACCAATGACATCTGAAAGTGTTTTCGGTCTTGTTTTTTCAGAAAGCGGCTGTGTCAGGCTGATTTGTTTCTGGCGGCGCAGTTTTTCAAGTTCGTGAATGGAGTCATTTTCAATCCCTGATTTGCTTTGATGCTGCCCGCGGAGTATGTTAACAAAATAAATACCCATAACAATGGTTAAAAAAAGTTGTGTCAGAATTAAAACCGTGTTAAACAAACAATGCGCCTCCTGTTTTATCTGCGGAGTTTGTGACAGAAAAACTCCTTTTACAGATAGTATAAACAGAAGGCGCAAAATTATAGCCTGTATTCTTAATTTTCTTTTGTGAGTTTTGTAAAAGAGCCGAGCAGGGTTTTTGTGCCGCAGGTATCGAAGGCGATTTCAAGTTGCACATCGTCACCCGTGGGTGTAACAGAGAGAATCATGCCCTTGCCGAACTTTTTGTGGCTGACTACATCGCCGGGTTTGTAGGCAGAAGAAACCTGTTTTTTCTGCTCTTTATCTTTAGAAAGTGCGGCCAGAAGAGACTGCGTGTCATCATAAAAATGATAATCGCGTTGCTTTCTGCCGGTTATTTCTGTCTTTTTTACTACTTCTTTTACAATGGCGTTTACATATTCCATAGGAATCTCTTCTAAAAAGCGCGAGGGCATTGTGTAACTGCCGCTGCCGTAGCGGTTGCGGTAAGCCGCGTGTGACAGCGTTAAATGGCGCTTGGCGCGGGTGATGCCCACATAGCAAAGACGGCGTTCTTCTTCAATGTCTTCATCACTCATAGAGCGGCTGCTGGGGAAGAGCCCTTCTTCCATTCCACAAAGAAACACCTGCGGGAACTCAAGACCTTTGGCGCTGTGGAGTGTCATTAAAACAACACTCTCAGCATCGGCATCATAATTATCAACATCAGAAACGAGTGCTGAAAGTTCAAGAAAGCCGGAGAGGGTAGGCTCTTCTTCATTCCGTTCATATTCTGCGGCGGCCGAAATTAACTCGCCAAGGTTTTCGAGGCGGGTTTGGTTTTCTACGGTGTCATCCATTTCATACATAGCGCGGTAGCCGCTTTCGTTTAAGGTGATTTCAATAATCTCGGCAGGGGTTTTGCCCTCAGAGAGCGCTTGAATTTTTTTGATGATAGAAACAAACTCGCCGGCTCTTTCAGCAACACGAACAAGGTCAGGCTCGCCGGTGGCTTCTGCCATCATGGTGAACATACTCACACCTTTTCTGTTGGCGCAGGCGGCAATTTTTTCTAAACTTGTAGCGCCAATTTTGCGGCTCGGTTCGTTGACAACACGAATGAGGCTGATGTTGTCGTTCGGATTTTGCACCAGACGAAGATAGGCAAGCGCATCTTTAATTTCTTTGCGGTCATAAAAGCGCAGACCGGCTAAAACGCGATAGGGAATGCCGTGGCCCGAAAGGGTGGTTTCAATCACGCGGGACTGGATGTTGGTGCGGTATAAAATTGCAAAATCGGCATAACTGCCGCCTTTTTGCGCCACCTCTTTAATTCGGTTTGCAATAAACTCGGCTTCGTCATATTCGTTATCACCGCGGTAGAGGTCAATGAGGTTGCCCTCGCCGTTCTGGGTCCACAAATTTTTGCCTTTGCGGCCACGGTTGTTGGCAATGACGGCGTTTGCCGCATTTAAAATGGTTTGGGTTGAACGGTAGTTCTGCTCAAGTTTAATCACCTTGGCACCGGGGAACTCTTTTTCAAAATTTAAAATGTTCTGAATGTTGGCGCCACGGAATTTGTAAATGCTCTGATCATCATCACCCACCACGCAAATGTTCTCGTAGCCCTGTGCCAGCATATTGACAAGCATTGACTGTGAGTTGTTGGTGTCTTGATACTCATCCACAAACACATAGCGGAACTGCCTCTGGTAACGCGCTAAAATATCCGGCTCCTGCGAGAGCAGACGCACGGTGTGCACAATAATGTCGTCAAAATCAAGCGCGTTTGACTCTTTGAGCTGTTTCTGATATTGCCGGTAGGCCTCGGCAATCAGTTTTTGACGATAATTGCCGTCGCCTGCATATTCATAGTCGTCCGGGTCAAGCAGTTGGTCTTTGGCGGCTGAAATTTCAAAAAGAACGCTGTTTGCCGATAGCATTTTTTCGTCAATATTCATCGTTTTTAAAACGCGTTTGACCAGCGTTTTCTGGTCGGCAGCGTCGTAAATAACAAAGTCACTTGAGTAGGTGCCGAGTTTATCAATGTCGCGGCGGAGAATACGCATACAAAGAGAGTGAAAGGTGCCCATCCACATACTGCCGGCGTTTTCGCCAATCATGGCTTCAATACGCTCTTTCATCTCATTTGCCGCCTTGTTGGTAAAGGTAATGGCAAGAATCTGCCACGGCTGTGCAAGGTTTTTATCTAAAATATGTGCAATTTTATTCACAACCACCGTGGTTTTGCCGCTACCTGCCCCTGCAAGAATCAGGAGCGGCCCTTCGGTGGTCAGAATGGCTTCTTGTTGTTGTTTGTTGAATCGCGACAGATCTATCATAATGCTTTTGCAATTCCTTTCATAATGTTAAGGGCCCGTTCGGAAATGAGCCCGTAGCGGTCACGCTTGCTTTTCACTCTTTGTTCTAATGAATCAATGATGCCGAAGTTGATGTTCATCGGCTGAAAGTTTTTGCCGCAAAAATCTGCAACATAGTGCGCCAGAGCGCCTGTTGCTGTGGCGGTAGGGAAGTCAACAGCCGGTTTGCCCATAAGGTAGTGTGCGGCGTTAATGCCTGCCACAATGCCCGATGAGGCCGACTCTACATAGCCCTCAACACCGGTCATCTGCCCGGCAAAAAAGAGACCTTTTCTATCTTTGAAACCATAGCCGGCATCTAAAAGACCAGCATTTAAATATGTATTTCGGTGCATAACGCCATAGCGGACAATCTCTAAATTTTCAAGACCGGGAATCATAGAAAAAACGCGCTTTTGCTCGCCAAATTTCAGGTGTGTCTGAAAACCGACAAGGTTATAAAGCGTGCCGGCGGCGTTATCCTGCCGCAGTTGTACCACGGCGTGGTAGCGTTTGCCCGTTTCGGGGTGTTCAAGCCCCACCGGTTTTAAAGGGCCAAAGGTGAGCACATCTTTGCC
>JAZRUU010000158.1:0-27252 GCA_045652725.1 Clostridia bacterium
TTCATTTCTACAACAATGAAAGAATACAACTCAAAACAAAACTGACACCACAAGAAATGCGATGTCAGTATGCTGCTTAAAATTTAATATTATCTACCACAGGGGTATTTTTGTATTGTCTGCACAAACTGGTGCTGTTCAAACCCCTCTGCGGTGGTTTTAGTTCTGTTATATCTTTGACCGAGCGAAAAAGGATGCAGGATGCAGAATGAACGAACCGAACCCGAAGCTGTATGCAGATACAGCGAGAGGTGCAGTTTGTTTAAAGCACAAGGTATTTATTTTGAAATTCATCCCGGATGAATTTCTACTAAATAATAAAGAACACCGCAAAGGAACCCCTCTGCGGTGGCTTATTAACATTTTTTATTATACCTTGTGCTTTCTAGGTGCTTTCTAGGCAATTTTAACCATCCGTTAAGATGGATGAGGAAAAATTCGCTTAGATTAAACAAACCAAATCCGAAGCTGTATGCATATACAGCGAGAGGTGCGGTTTGTTTAAAGCACAAGGTATTTATTTTGAAATTCATCCCGGATGAATTTCTACTAATAACAAAGAACACCGCAAAGGAACCCCTCTGCGGTGTTTTATTAACAATTTTTAATTATACCTTGTGCGTTCTAAGCAATTTTAACCATCCATCAAGGCTGTTTGCCGATGTATGCCAGAATACCACCATCAACATAGAGAACATGACCATTCACAAAGTTTGACGCATCAGAAGCCAGGAACACAGCAGGGCCCTGCAGGTCTTCGGGGTTACCCCAACGAGCGGCCGGTGTTTTGGCAATGATGAACTGGTCAAAGGGATGACGGGAACCGTCAGCCTGTCTCTCACGCAGAGGTGCTGTCTGCGGTGTTGCAATGTAACCGGGGCCAATGCCGTTACACTGAATGTTATGTTCGCCATATTCAGAGCAAATGTTACGGGTCAGCATCTTCAGGCCGCCCTTGGCTGCTGCATAAGCAGAAACGGTCTCACGACCGAGTTCGCTCATCATAGAGCAGATGTTAATAATTTTGCCGTGACCCTTTTTAATCATTGAGGGGATAACCGCCTTAGCAACAATAAAGGGTGCATTTAAGTCAACATCAATAACCTTTCTGAAATCATCAGCGGTCATTTCGTGCATGGGGATGCGCTTGATGATGCCGGCGTTGTTAACCAAAATATCAATCACGCCAACTTCTTTTTCAACGGTTGCAACAAGGTTGTTCACCTGTGCTTCGTCAGTTACATCGCAAACATAACCGTGTGCGGTGATGCCGGCTTCTTTATAAGCCGCCAGACCTTTATCAACGAGTTCCTGATTGATGTCATTGAACACGATGGTTGCGCCTGCTGCTGCAAAGCCGGATGCAATGGCAAAGCCAATGCCGTAAGATGCGCCGGTAACCAGAGCAATCTTACCGTCTAAACGAAAATCATTCATTGTCATTTTCATTTCCTCCTGATTATCTTAAGTCTTTGGTTGCTACGCCGTCCATATCGGTGAATTCCTGGTTTTCACCGCACATAGCCCAGATGAAGGAATAATTTCTGGTGCCAACACCGGAGTGGATAGACCAGCTGGGGCTGATAACGGCTTCTTCATTGTGCATAATGATGTGGCGGGTTTCTGTGGGTTCGCCCATCATGTGGAAAACAGCGTCATTCTCGCCCAAATCAATGTAGAGATACACTTCCATACGGCGGTCATGCGTGTGGCAGGGCATAGTGTTCCAAACAGAGCCCTCTTCCAGATTGGTCAGACCCATAGAAAGCTGGCAGGTATCGAGCACTTCGGGGTGAATGTACTGATTGATTACGCGCTTATTTGCATCAGCCTCGCTGCCGCAGGGCACTTTTTTAGCCTTGGCAATATCAATTTTAACATTGGGATAGCTCTTGTGAGCCGGGCAGGAACTGATGTAGAACTTAGCGGGGTTCTTGCTATCTGTGCTTTCCATAACAATGTCACGGTTGCCCATACCAATGTAGAGACCGTCACGCTCTTTCATTTCATATTCGGTGCCATCAACAGTGATTTTACCGGGGCCACCAACATTGATGATACCCATTTCGCGGCGCTCTAAGAAATAATCAGCAGCCAGTTCTTTACCTGCCTCAACGGTCAGTTTTTTGTTAACGGGCATTGCGCCACCGGTGATGATTCTGTCAATGTGGCTGTAAACCATTTTAACATTATCAGCAGTAAACAGACCGGTAATTAAGAACTCATCACGGAGTGTTTCGGTGGTGTAGTGTTTAAAATCTTTCGGATTTGTAGCGTTTCTGATTTCCATTTTCTTGTCTCCTTTTATCTTATTTTTAAATTAACAGAGTAATAAAACCGATGGAAGAAAATTCTTCACACTTTTTTAATCATATCATTTTTAGCAAACATTGTCAAGGGATTTAACAACTTCTGACACATCTGAAAGGAGTGCTTTGCAAATCCTCTGCGCCGAGATTGCAAAAATCATTGAAAAAAGGTAAATCATGTGATATAATTGGCATATTCGTAATTTTGCTTTGCAAAACTCCCGGCAGAACGGTTTACATCGCGTTACAAGATATTGGAGTGTTTTTATGAACAGACATTTAGAAAGTGAAAAAAGCAGCCGGCTGACTTTTATCATTATTTTAATTATTTACACCATTATTTCTATGACAAAAAATACCTATTCCACCGCCATTGCCACCATTGTGCAGGATGGTCTTTTTACCAAGGCTGATGCCGGCGTGATTAACGCAGGCTTTTACCTGCTCTACAGCATCGCTCAGATGTTCGGCGGCATTCTGGTTGAAAAGGTGTCTCCTTTTAAAATGCTGACCGTGGGTTTTGGCGGCGCTTTAGTCACCAACATTATCATGGCTCTTTCCACCTCATTTACGGTAATGTTGATTGCCTGGAGCATTAACGGTTTGTTGCAGTTCGGTGTCTGGCCCGTCATTTTAAAACTGACAACCTCCATCATCAGGCCCGAACACCGCCAGAAAGCGTCGGCATATCTTTATTTTGCCTATCCGTTCGGCTCTGTCGTCAGTTACATTCTTGCCGGCTCGCTGCTCCGCTCTTTCAGTTGGCCCAGTTTGTTCTGGTCTTCAGCCGCCACGCTGTTTCTTTCGCTCGTTGCCATCTTATGGCTCAGCGGCTATGTAAACCGGAACCTTGAGCCGGAGAGCTCCGCCGCACCGGAAGGAGCCGACGAAACCAAAACGACACAAGAAGAGTCTGTGCCGAACTTTTCATTCTTTAAAATTCTGTTCACAAGTGGTTTGATTTTTTTAACGGCACCGGCCATCATCCGCTGCATGCTTGACATTGGTCTGAAAAACTGGGTGCCCACAATGATTATGGAAACTTACGGCGTTGCACCAAGTTTTGCAAACCTGTTAACAACGGTTTTGGTAATTGTGAATTTAGGCGGGCTTTTTGTGGTGAATTGGCTCTACAAACGCCTTAAAAATGTGGCCAGCACCTTTGGCTGTTTGTTCTTAATGTCGGTGCCACTGTTGCTCTTAATTGTTTACAGCGGCAAAGTTCCTCTTATCCTCATTCTGCTTTCGCTGGCGCTATCAACGACCTTTTCAATGTCTGCCAGTCAGGCGATTAATGTCATTATGCCGTCTGCTTTTGCAAAATATCAGAAAACCGGTTTTATTTGCAGTTTTATCAACTCCTTCGGCGGCATAGGTGTTATGATTGCAAACTACGCTTACGGTCTTTTGGCCGATAATTTCGGGTGGACGGTAACCGCCGTTATCTGGCTTGTGCTTTGCATTGTTGCTACCGTGCTTTGCTTCATTGCCGCCCCGTTCTGGAAACGGTTCACCGCCAAAAATTAAATAAATAAACATAAAAAGACAGCGGCAAGCCAAACGGCTTGCCGCTGTCTTTTGTTATAACTAGGCTTTTATGCTCTTTTATTATACTATAAAGCATTTTTATTTCACAAGTAGCAAAGTCGCACTTTTATTGATTTTTTAAAACATTTTATCAGCAAACGAAAAAATACTTCTTCACAAGGTGATAATATTACTGAATTTCTCTCCTTAAAACCTGAAAAAACCACCTATTTTCTTCCATAATTAAAGATTTTTTCCTCAACAATGTTTCGTCCATATAAATATGTTTACTACATTTACAATAATTGTGTTAAATTGTTATAATTTTTTTAGGAATATCAATTTTTAATAATTAAAAATTACCAAGGAGCAAAGCATATGAAAAGAAAAATCAGGACTCCCTATTTTGAAATCGGGACAAAAAATTACATATACGGCGATACGGTTTTGGAATACGCTATTGCAGCTGACAAAGCCGCAGAAAAATATGACATTGATGTTTTATTTATCTGCCCGGCTGTTGAAATCAGACGGGTGGTTGAAAACACCAAACATCTGATTGTTTTAGCACCTTATATGGATACCCTGCGCCCCGGTCGCGGCATGGCAGACATTCTGCCCGAAGCCTTAAAAGCAGCCGGAGCTGAAGGCGTTGTTGTAAACCACTGCGAAAAGCCCATGAGTCTGCCACAGATCAAGGCAACCATTGACCGTGCCAACGAACTGGATATGCTGGTGTTTGCCTGTGCTGACTCTGTTGCTGAAACCAAGGCGATTGCCGAACTTCACCCTGACATTATTAACCCCGAACCCTCGGAACTCATTGGCGGCACCGGTGGCGGTGTTTCTGATATGGGTTATGTTATGGAAGTTATCCGCGAAATCAGAAAAATCGACCCGAATATTTTAATCGAGCAGGCTGCCGGCATTACAAACGGCCAGCAAGTGTATGATTTCATTATGGCCGGTTCCGAAGCAGCCGGTGCGGCTTCCGGCATTATGAATGCCGAAGACCCCCTTGCGATGATTGACGAAATGATTGCCGCAACAAGACGGGCAGCCGATGATTTAAAGAAAAAGAACGCATAAGGAGAAAATCACATGGTTTACAGAGAATCTTTTAAAGTACAGTCAAGAGACAGAGCTATTTCATTCCACGATGTAACCGCTCAGGCAAGAGAAGTTGTGAAAAAAAGCGGCGTGAAAGAGGGCATCTGTGTGGTATATTCCCACCACACAACCTGTTGTGTTATCACTCAGGAATGTGCTTTCGATATGTCTATGACCGGTCTTGAAACCCTTCAGCAGGACCTTGTTAATGTAATGGATAAAATGGTGCCTGAATGTAAATATGAAGGCATGTATCTCCATCCCGGTCCGAAAGCATTAAAATTTGCCGAAGAGCACGATGAAGATGCTTGGGGTTGCCATAACACAGACGCGCACCTGCGCTCTTCCATCATCGGCAGAAGCGAAACCATCGTCATCGAAGATGGTGAAATGGATTTAGGCGAATTTGGTTTTATTCACTTTATTGACTTTGATAACACCCGTGCAAGACAAAGAACCGTGCAGGTTATGGTTATCGGTGAATAAGGAGAAAATGCCATGGAATATTTACTCGGTTTAGATATTGGCACCTCTTCTGTGAAAGGTGTTTTAATGACAACAGAGGGAAAGGTTGTAAAAACCGCCAAGGGTGTTTTTAATTACACAATCCTCGAAAACGGCGGCGTTGAAATTGATGCCGAAACTTTTGCCACTGTATGCCTGACAACCATTCGTGAACTGGCGGAGAATGCAGATGCAAAAATTTGTGGCATCTGTGCGGCTTCTGCCAGCGGAAATTTGGTGGTGCTTGATAAAGAAAACCGCCCTGCCACACCGATTTATAACTGGCAGGACAAACGCGTAACCCTAGAGGCAAAAGAAATTTTAGGTGAAATAGATGTGGATGCGCTCTACCGGAAAACCGGCTGGCCTTTTAACTATCGCGGGCTCCCGCTGGCGCTTTTGTGCTATGTGAAAAAGCATCAGCCTGAAACGCTAAAAAACAGCGGTATGGTATGTATGAGTACGGAATACCTTTATTATCTCTTAACCGGAAAATGGGGCATCAGCACCTCAGCCGGCACACCGTTTTACCTGATTGACCAGCAAACAGGGCAATATGTCCCCGAACTGTTAAACGCGCTCCAAATTACTGAAGAACAACTGCCACCCGTTCTGCCCTGCGGCAGCGTTTTGGGTGGTGTTCTCCCCGAAATGGCAGAGGTTTGCGGCCTGAGTGCTGAAACTCCCGTTGTGTTAGGCACTTTTGACCATCCCTCGGCAGCCCGTGGTGTTGGTGTTTTAAACGAGGGCGAGGTTCTGCTTTCCTGCGGCACCTCCTGGGTTGGGTTCTTTCCTATTAAAAATAGAAGCAAAGCCGCAGATGCCAAACTTTTGCTTGACCCCTTCTTAACTGCCGACGGCGGATGCTGGGGAACAATGGTTTCTGTTTCTTCGGTTTCAAGCCGCATTCAGTTATATGTGCACCGTTATATTGACGATTCTGACCAGGCATACAGCATTTTATCTGAACTTGCCGCAAAGAGTGCCCCCGGCGCCGGCGGTCTTAGTCTTTGTCTCAACGATGAGCCTGACGATGCTAAAATTAAAACCTATAAAAAAGAAGATATTGCCCGCGCTATTATGGAGGGAACAGTTCACCTGCTTCATAAACAACTAAGCCGCGTGAAAAATTTAGGAATTGACTTAAGTTCAGCCGTTATGGTTGGTGGTCCTTCTGTTGACCCCCTGTGGCACAAGCTGATTGAAGAAATCTGCGGTGTCACGGTTCGCGTTTCCCGCGGGGCAAACGCCGGTGCTGTCGGCGCCGCTATGCTGGCAGGAATCGGCACCGGATTATTTAAAGATGAGTTATCGGCTTATAATGCTTGTAGCAAAGGAGAATAATAACGATGCTTAAATTTATTGTGAATGACTACGACCGCCAGGTTTACGAAAAAGAGATTATCCCCTTTTTGCCGGATGAATTTATTGATTTTCACACGCATATAAACAAACTTTCCTTTGAAAGTTGGGGGCAGCATAATGGCGGTTCCTCCTGGACAGGACTTGTGTATGACGAACTGCCCACAGAAGATTTAATAAAGTGCTACGACCTGCTTTTTCCGAAGCATAAGGTAACCCCTCTCATTTTCGGTGGTTGCCTCTGCGACATTAACGCTGTCAATGATTATGTGCGTGACGATGGCCACAAATACGGCTTTCCCACTCTTTACAGAACCTCTTACGATATGCCGGCAGACTGGCTGGAAGAACAAGTAAAAGCCGGTGGCTTTTTAGGTTTAAAGCCATATTTCACTAAATGCCCCCCTTATCTGCCGGTAAATGAAATTCGCATTTACGACTATTTACCAAAGGAACATTTAGAGGTGGCAAACAAAAACGGTTGGATTATTATGTTGCACATTCCTCGCAATCTGCGCCTAAAAGACCCTGTGAACCTGGGACAGTTAATGGAAATTGAAGAGCAATTTCCCAATGTTAAACTGGTTGTCGCACACATCGGCAGAGCTTATTCAAAAGAAGATATTGGAAATGCCTTTGACCTTTTAGGCAAAACGAAAAATATGTATTTTGACTTTACCGCAAATGTTTGCGATGACGCTATTCGCGCCTGCATTGAGGCAGTTGGTCCCGACCGTTTAATTTTTGGCTCCGACCTGCCGATTGCTACCATGCGTATGTACCGCATTGTTGAAAACGGTGTTTATTATAATGTTGTTCCGCGCGGCCTCTACGGAGATGTTGACGGTCAGCCACATATGCGCGAATCTGATGAAGAAAACATCACCATGATGTATTACGAACAGATTCTTGCATTAAAGCGTGTTGCAAGTCAGTTAAAACTGAAGGATTCTGACATTGAAAACATTATGGCAGGTAACGCCAAGCGCTTACTCAAAGAAGCAAACTTTATTTTATAAACCCATATAAACCCGAAAGCGAAAAAGATTAAGTTTACATTATTTTTGAATTTTATTATATTATTTTAATGAATTCAGGTGATGCCAATGTTATATCTTATTCTGAAATTAACATCCATTCCGGATCCGGTGTTTGCTCATGTTTACTCCTGCCCGGAATACAAATGCCACTTTAAAGAAGCAGTGCCAAATTTAGAAATTCTGTATGTAATCAGCGGAAATCTGACCGTAAACATTTTAGGCAAAACCTATATGGTAAAAGAAAAAAGTTTCTTACTTCTGCCTCATAAATATCCGCTGTATATGGAAGTTCAGAAAAACGAAACCTATGTGCACTACACTGTTTCGGCTATGGTGGATGCGGACACGCGTCTCGTTGAGGGAATGCCCGATAATCTGGAGCCCGATGAACTCTGTGTTCCATTTTTTGTAGAATGCTGTGATCAGACCGAAGAGATGGTTTTTCTTTTAAAAAGAGCGGTGCAGGAATATCAGAATGCAGACCTGATCAGCAAACAAAAGTGCGGCATTTATTTTGCAGAACTGCTGTGCGATATTGCAAAAATGACCAAAACAGAAAAAGAAACAAAAAGCAGCAAAATGCAGGATATTCTAGACCGCCGCATCAAACTTTATATTGAAAAAAATATCAGCCAGAGAATAACTTTGGCCGATATTGCCGAAGCCATTGGCAAAAACGCCAATTACCTGAACCAGGTTTTTAAGAAAAAGAACAATATGCCGATTATTTCTTATATTAACCTTGTAAAAATGAAAAAGGTTGCTTCTTACATCAGCAGCGGAAACATGACATTAAAGGAAGCAGCAAAAGAGGTGGGCATCACAGATACCAGTTATCTTTCCAGGTTATTTAAGAAAAAAATGGGTATGAGCATTTCTGAATTTAAAAACTGCTCGGCTGATATCACATTCACTTTAAATGACCTCGATAAAATTCAATAACTTTAAATAAAAAAGATACCCAAAATTAACGGAGGGAGAGGTATGATGTTAAAACATTTTAAAAAAGCAGTATCGCTGCTTCTGACCGTTTGCCTGATTCTCAGCTTTGGCGCCATTGCCGGGGCAGAAGGCATTGATCGCACCCGGTCACAGCTTGAGGGACTCGGTTTGATGCAGGGCTACGAAGACGGCACATTCGGGGAAAACGATGCGCTCACCCGTGCACAAATGGCCGCCATTGTAGCCAGAATTTTACAGGTTGAGGGCCTCAATGTTGGTCCAAAAGGTTTTTCAGATGTTTCTGAAGACCATTGGGCTTATGGGGTAATCACCACCTTAAGCGGTATGGACATTTTAAACGGCATGGGTGACGGAACCTTTATGCCGGACAAAGATGTAAACTGCTTCGAAGCGCTGAAAATGATTGTGACCGTTTTGGGTTATGAACAGTTTGCAAAAGAACTGGGCGGGTATCCCTCAGGTTATGCCATCCAGGCAGGAAAAATGGGTCTGTTAAAGGGCGTTAGCGCTGAAGAAGGCACCATCACCCGCGGCGATGTTGCAACCATTTTATATAACGCGCTGAGCATTAAGCCTCTGGGTAGTTATTTTATGCAGAACTATTCTGCCGCTACCTACACCTTGTATGATGTTCTGACCGAAAACAAAGAGCTTATCCGTTTCACCGGTATTCTTACCGAAACCGCAAACGCAAGCCTTACGGCAACTGAACCGGCCTTAAAAGACGGATATGTAATTGTTGGCGGCACAAGACTTAAAACAAAAACTGCAATGGATGCATACCTGGGTTGTGAACTGATTGTGTATGCACAGGTAGATGGAGACGGAAGACCTGTTGAGATTAACAATTTTATGGTAACTTCCAATACAACCATTACAGAGGCTGATGCAGAAAGCGTAACCTGGTCCGGCAATACGGCAACCATAGAGGACGCTGACGGCAAAGAAGATGAAGTGGATGTGATTGACGGTGTTACGACTTTATATAATGGTCGGCTGAAATCTGTTGCTGCCGGCAGCCGGGATATTTTCTATGGTTCTTATACCTTTATTGATAATAACGGCGATAGCGTAGCAGATGTTTTACGGATTGATGAAGCCCAGAGCTTTATCGTTGACAAGGTCAATACCGAAAAATCAACAGTTTACTTTAAAAATAATGCAACCTTAAACGGCAAACGAGCTGTTGTTTTAGATGACACCATTGATGAAAAGACGGTTATTATTTTAGACAAGGAAGGGAACACAATTGCAGCTTCCGATATTGAATCCGGAGATGGCATTACCATTTTTGCATCAACAGATTCCAATTATGTTAAGGCTATTATCAGTAACGAATCTGTTTCCGGTAAAATAACCGCCACTTCAACAAAGGGCATCCAGATTGATGGTGTTGAGTATCAGGTGGCAAAGAAACCTGATGGTTCTGATAACTTTACCGCCAAAATCGGTGAAAACGCCACTTATGCTTTAGACTGCTTTGGCAAGGTGATTGGCGGCTCCGATGTTGTTGTTGGGAACTACCAATATGCTTATTTGATTGATGCATATCGCAGCGAAGGTTTAAACAAAATCCTGTCCCTCCGCACAATTTCCGGCACCGAGCCACGGAAAGAAGTAGCAATCTCCGGCGAGGAAGAAAAAGTAACCTACTATTTCCAGAACGAAACCGTAAAAGTTTATGAGTGTGCTGAAAACCTGATTTATTACAACAAATCAGAAGAGGTGCTTGACCCCGATAACCCTATAACAATCCATGGTGAGCGTGTTAAGTCAACAGACCTTGACCTGACACTGCTTACCCGCTGCATCATTGCTTTCCGCACAAACGATGACGGAAAAATCATTGAATTACATACTTATGATATCAGCCGTTCTGATTCTTTAAGGCGCGAACATACCTTCAATGCCAGAGCTATGACCTTTGGTGGCGAAGGCTTACGCCGTGGTTATGCAACTGATGAGAATACCAAATTTATCTGCATTCCCTCAGGAAGCAGTACAAACATTTCTGATTATTATGTTCAGGTGAGTGTAGCCGATAAGAGTGTTAAAAATCTGGTTGACGGAACAGTATTTATCCCTAACCCTGATTATGCTGACCCCGATACAGAACCTGTTGATGTTCTTTTGATTCAATCTAATATGAACGCATCCTCTGCACCGGTTCCCAACTCCTCTGACGATATCTGTATTGTTGGCAGCGTGAACAAAGCCATCGGCACCATTGATGATGATGCAGGGGCTATGGTTTATGAAATTGAGCTGTTAAACGGCACAAATGTTGTTAAAATTTCAACCGCCTCCGGCGGTGAGGCCTATAACATGGCCGCAACACTCAACAAGGGTGACCTGATTCGTTATGTTAAGGATGGTTTTGGCAGAATTGCCGGTATTAAGAAAATCTACTCCGTTCAGGGCCTTGAGGACAATTTCAACAATAATATCTACACAAACACCGGTGAACCCGGTATGTATGGTTATATTTACGATGTCATTATAGACTCTTATGATTCTGAAATGAACGATTATATTGATAAGATTCTACTGAGCTTTGGCGACGGCGAAACACCTTCAATGCAGCGTGCACCGAAGCTTGACGGTCCGCCGATTTATCACTATGACCGTTCATCCGGCTGGATTACTCCCGGCTCTTTAGAAGATGTTACTGCCTCTGCCTATACAGGAACAGACGCTTCAAAGGCCTTTATCTTATTAGATTCCGGCAAAGTTACTGCGATTGTTATTATTGAAGATTAACAATATCGGGATGCACAGCATCCCCCCCCCTTCATCTCTCAGAACCAGGGAGATTGAACAACATTTTTTTCATGATCTGAAAATAAAAAGAAAAGGTGGTAAACAAGATGAAAAAGGCGAAAAAACTTTTGGCTCTGATTCTTGGTGTGCTCATGCTTATGGGTTGCATTTCAGTTTCAGCAGCAAGCAGCACTCTCGTTGTCGAAGAAGCGCCTGCAAAAATGGTTTATGAAAACGATTTTTCAGGTCAAACTGTTGACACCGAGCACATTGTGTTGCCTGCGGGCGGCACAACCGTACAGTCCAATGGCACCTTAACCGCTGCACCGGCACCGATCGGTCACTTTGCAACTATTTACGCTGCAAAAGAAGGTATTGCTGAACCTGTTTATTTTGAATTTGACATTTCAAACACCGGTTTAACCGATTACAGCAATGCTATTATTCAGTTATTTTTCCTGGGTAACAATGGCTCTTTGGTCGGTGACCTTCGTTGGAACGGTGGTAATTCTCCGTTTATGCGTATGGTAAGCCCGAATACAAGCGTTGCTAACCATAAGGATGTGACCTGCAATTTCAGCTCTATTTCCGTTAAGGTTAAAATGAACCCTGTTAACGACTCTTATGCTGTTTGGGTAAATGGCAATGAATTTCTTTCTGAAGCTGACGGTGTAAAATACGCTAAAACTGCATTCACCGTTGTGGAGGGTCTTAAGATTAACATGGCCAATACCGAAATCCGAAACATTACAATCGATAATGTTAAGATTTATACCGAACAGGCAGCAGACATTCCTGTGTTGTGGGAAGAAGTTTCTCGCGAGGAATTCGAAAATGATATGACAACCGCTGCAAATCACGGCAATATGACTCTTTTAAGCACCAATGTAAGCCATACCTGGAACAATGGTATGCTGTCAACAACTTCAACTGCCAGTGGCGGTGCAAAAGCCTGGGAATATACATTAAAGGATGATGGCAGCGCGCTGACCGGCGAATATATTGTTGAAACCCGGTTATCCCGTTCCAGCGGAACAACAAATACCCATCGTTTATCTTTTATAAATGGTGACACTACTCTCATGTATATCGGCTGGAGTTCTAAAATAAATGCAGTCAATGTAAGACACTGGAATCCCAGTGTTGATTCGCAAGTTTCCTTAGGTACGCCCGCTAATTTTAATGCAGCTGACACACTGAAGGTAACCGCATATTTTAACACAGCAAATAAAACAGTAAAAATCTGGCTGAATGATATTCTGGCACACGAATATACCTTTGATGGTGTTACAACCGGTGCTTCTATCAACAAAATTGCGATGTCTGCCTTTACCGGTAGCATCAGTGTTGATGACATTCGTGTTTACAGACCTGTTAAGGGCTTGATGAAAGCAGAAACCGACAACGCCGTTAAGTTTGCAACAGACAGCGCAAAAGCAGGCCGTCTGTACTTTGCAACCTACACCGGCGCGGATGAAACAAAATCTTTAGCCAACCTGGGCACAGCCGCATTGAACCTGGCCCCCGGCAAGGTTTACACCATTGATAAATCGGATTGGAACGGCGCAAAGGTATTCTACTGGGATAACGACCAAAAACCCATTATTGATCCCTTTGAACTGACTGCCGAATAAGGTTTCGTCCTCCTTTTTTCGCGGTATAACCGGTCAAAATAGCGCGAAAAAATACATACAAATCAGGGTGCCTCTTTCTGCGTGAGAGAGGCACCCACACGCAAAAAACTTTCTTGGGTTTTTCTGTTTGCCCCCGAAAAAGGGGGCAAACAGAAAAGCAAAAGAAATCATCGCTTTCTATAGTTTTCATATTTTTCAGGAGGTACATTATGAAAAAAACCATCTACAAACTTTGTTTGGAATTTTTAGTTCTGGCAATTTTATTGCCTATGGCTTTTGCTCTGCCCGTCTCGGCAGAAAACGCAAAGCCGGAGGTTTATCTTGCCCAATACGAAGATGATTTTACTGCAGACATCCCGGATGAGCGAATTGAACTTGGAGCCAGTGCGGTTTATGGCGACGGAAAAATAACTGCAAACGGTTCTGCGGCAGCTGACCGCTGGTTCAAAATCCACTTAAACCGGAACAAAGCCGCCGCTGTGGGTAACATTGTAACCGAATACACTATTAAGCAGACCGGTCTGATGTCCTCCTCTGACGGACAGATTCAGATGTTCCTTTTATCTGCCGCCGGCAGCATCATTGCTGACATTCGCTGGCGTGATATTGGTTCTACCGCAGACCTTAGAATCGGTGCTACCAGCGGTCAATTGTCTCTGCCTATTGCTACCGATACTTCTGAACTGACAATTACAACACAGTATAACACCGTCACCGAAACCCTTTCTGTTTGGGTGGGGGATGAAAAGGTGATTGATGATAGCTCTGATTATGTCAAGGTAAAGCAGGGTAACGCTGCATGTGTCTCTTTTAAAACAACTACCGAAATGACCATTGAGCTTGAAAGTTTCAAATGGTATTATGCAGAATCGGAAGGTCTTCCTAAAGTGCAGAGAACCCTGGTGCATGAAGACTTTGAAACCGATGATGAAACCCCCGAATCAACCGATATTGTAACCATCGGCACCGCCGGGGTTACCTATAAAACTGAACAAGGTGCTTTAAAAGTCTCAACTGCTGCAACCGGCGGAAAAACCGCCTTCACCCTTAACCTGACAGAAGACGGCTCTGCCCTCACCGGTGAATATGTTATTGAGGTGCTTCTGCACAACGCAGGCGGCGGGGAAAACTCTCACAGACTTTGGTTTGACTCTAACATGTATCTTGCCTGGAATCCGGCTCTCTCCGGCCTCAGACTTGATTACTGGGATGCCGGCGGCAGACAGCAGAATGTTTTATCTCCCAAAACCATTAACGATTTTGGTGCAACGGGAAGCGCCCTGAAAGTAACTGCAAAATTCAACACAGAGGAAGGAACGGTCAAACTCTGGCTCAACGACAGGGAAGCCTGGGAACATACCTACCCTGCAGCCGATGCAATTACCTATACCTCACTCTCCGGTGTAAAACTTTCACTGTATCAGGGCAATGCCGAACTGGCTGATTTTCACTGCTATCGCCCAATGCCGAGACCTATGACCGACGAAGAGAAAATTCAAAAAGTTGTCGATGGGCTTGCTGATACTGTTTTTTATGGACCGCTGACAGCAAACGGCTATCTGGTTGACGACTTAAACCTGATTGAATCTGGTGCTAACGATGTTGACATCACCTGGTCCTTATCTGATGGTGCTGACCAGTTCATTGATCTCTCTACCGGCTATGTGAGCCCGGGTGAGACAGAGGCAAATGTAACCCTGACAGCAACGCTTGAGTCAGGAAGCACCACAGTTACCAAACCCTTTACCTTTAAAATTCCGGCGTTGGGTACTTCTGCTAATGATACCCCTGCCTTTTTAACCATGGCCCGCCGTGAAGAATTTGATGTATACGATGCCGATACCATGGCATTTACAAACGGTGCTGTTGGTCTTGTTGAGATAAAAGACGGCAAGTTGAACATTTCTACCAGCGCTTCAGATTCTTCTGCTACTAAAGCAAACATTTATCTTACCAAAGAAAAACGAGAAATAGCCGGCGAATTTGCTATGGACTTTGTTATGGAAAAACCCTCCTCCTGCGAGGGGCCTCAGGTAACCCTGACAAACGAAAGCGGTGCCTGGCTGAGTTATTTGCGTTGGTACACAAACGGTATGGTCAGATTGTTCTACCCCAATGAAAATGGAGTGAGAGACTGGATAGACTTTGCCGCTGCAGATTTTGGAATCACCAATAAGGTTAAGGTTACCATAAAGGTTGATACAGAAGCAGGCCTTCTGACCTTGCTCTTAAACAACAAGGTTGCTGCAGAAAATTATAAATTTATGGCTGCCGGACCGATTTCCAATGTGATGTTCATTAAAGATAACGCTGTGTTCTCTTCGCAGATTGAACATTTCCGCTTCTATTACACCGCAACAGATGACATGCGTGCAGTTCGTCTTGATGCGGCTGATTTAACCTATGATTTACTGTTTAAGTCAGAAGAAATTTTAGACGGTGTTATCGCCTATGATGTAGACCTGCCCAGAAGAGGTATGCGTGGCACTACCATTACATGGGATTCTTCACATCCCGAGATTCTCTCAGAAGGCGGTGTTGTAACAAGACCCGATGTTGACACCGAGGTAACTTTGACCGCAACAGTCATTGCAGGAGATGAGGAGGCCACCGTTCCCATTAAGGTTACCGTTCTCCGCAACGGCGAGGGTGACCTGGTTATTTTGAAAAAGGACTACGATGCCCTGACCTTAAAAAGCATTTTAACCGGCTCTTTAGTTGGCACAGACTTAATCAGCGACGACCTTGATTTATACACCACAGCCCCCTATGGCAGCACCGTTAGCTGGGCAACAAACGACGATACTTTAATTAAAGCAAATGGTACGGTTATAAGACCGGAAAACCAGGAGGGTAACATCTATGCAACCATTACCGCAACGGTAATAAACGGCGACTACAGCCTGCAAAAAGAGTTCCGCCTGGGCGTTCTGCCTGAAACCTATACCTTTGATAACATTCCTCTGCCGGAGCGGTACGAAACCGTTTATAAAGCAGAATATACCACCCATACAGACGGCTGGTCCTCCAGTTCAGAAGAAACATCCATCTCCGGCTACTTCGTTGACGATTGGTCAACCTGCCGTGGTTGGGGCGGCCGCATTGTTGAGCATGACGGTTATGTTGAAATGACCAGAGAGCGAAAACCCGCAGAGGGTCAGGCTACCAGATTTATCTATCCCCTGCAGCCCTCGGCTCAGGCTATTGGCGACCTGGCGGTTGTGCAATACTCCATCACCAAAGAAGGCACCGGCGAAATCAAACAGCAGTTTGACGGCGGTAGCACCCAGATATACTGGCAAAAGAATAACACCTTCAGAATCCGTCACAGAGATGATGAGGGTAATTTGACTGAAACATATACAGCGGCTTATACCGGCACGGTTCAGGTAACCTTTATGACCGATGAAAAATCAAGAACCGTAACCCTGTGGCTGAATGATGATTGTGTTTTATACGAAGCAAAGCCTTATAGCGCAACCGCTGCAGCAACGCTCAGCAGAATCACCACAGATATTGAAGGCGAAAATTTCCTGACTTTAAAGTTAACAGAATATGATACCTTTACCACCTATCCCACGCCTCACAAAAGACCGGAGCAAGATAAAATCTGGCTCACCGAGGATATGATTCGTGATGGCATTCCCGCTCCGGCAGCCGGCAAACTTGCCAGCGATTTGAATCTTGTAACCGAAGGTAAGTACGGCAGCACCATTACCTGGGAAAGTTCTAACGAAGATTACATCACAAACGAAGGTATTGTGACCCGTCCTCCCGATTGGCCCAACGAAGAAGAGGTTACCATGACGGCAACCATTTCTTATGGTTGCTTCGCTGCAATCAAGAAATTTACCTTTAATGTTATGCCCTACTACACAGAGGACGAAACCATTGCAGAAAAAGATGATGAGTTCCTTTGCGAAGAAAACTGGAATTTCTTAACCTTTAACGATACCAGTTTCGATGCCGTGACCACCAGCCTGAATCTTTTGGATAAAGGCCCTTACGGCAGCACTTACTTATGGAAAACCAACAATTCAAAGGTGATTACCGAAACGGGTCGCGTAATTCGTCCCTATTGGGATGGTTCTCCCCAAACTGTTACAATGACAGCTGTCATTGTTTACGGTACAGCGGTCAGAACAAAAGACTTTACCTTTACCGTTCTGCCTGATGAAATGCTCCTTGACCCCAAACATATGAGTGACGAAGATTTCTTTGGTGTTTGGGATGGAAGCGCCTGGTCAACAGAGGGTAAAATTGACTATAGCTACGGCAGAAACCTGGGCAGAGTTGAATCAGCGGCCAAAGCAGGAGACTATACGCTTGCAAAAGAAGAACTCCTGGCTTATATGAAAAACCGCTCCGGAAGTTTTGCCTCAAAGCCGCTCACCCGTAACCCCGCATATACCGAAGCCTTTATTATGAGCGGTATTCGTGATAGTGAAAACCATAATCACTTTGCAACAATCGGTCCGGTTACCTCTCACGAATATAAGGAACACATATTCTCCCTGAAAAACAGCGTTGTAAAAGGTGCAGTTACAAACTATAAGGTTGCTGCCCGGTATAATGAAAAGTCAACCGCTTTTGTGCTTTCTTCTGAATACCATATGGAACATATGCGTCCCAGAGCAGAAGTGATTGTCAACGGCATCAAGAGAACCTATTATGCCTGCGGTGACACCGTTATCCGCGGCGGTCAATATGAATATACAAACTTCTCTGACCTGACGGAGATGCCTGTTACCTATTTCGGAGACCTCCAGAGTGAAGGCTTATCTGACCTGCTATTGCAGTTTGACTTTACAGACATCGGTCAATCAGACGATGTAACGGATGTATATTTGTACTTATATGCAAAAATTGACGAACCCTATGCAAACTCCAAAGAACTGGTTGTTTGCCGCGAGGGTTCAGACTGGAATGCTTCAACCGTTACCATGAGAAGCATTACCGAATACACCTTTAACTATAACGGCCTTCCCGGTAAAGATACCTGGAGACAGGTGGCAAATGCAGAAAGCGAATACATTCTGCAGAGCGCCCGTTTCAGAAACCACGCAAACGCGGCGGCAGAATATGCCTACACCGGCAACGAAAAATATGCTTACACCGTTATCTGGGATTTAATGGACTTTATCATTGATACACAGGGGCGGTTTGTATATAGCGAAGAAGTCAAAGCCGGCAGAGTGCCCAGTTCTTTAGACTGGGAAGTGTTAGGTAATGTTGTTCGTTATGGGGCATATCCCCGTGCACTCGATACAGGTCTTAAACTGGAGAGCATTGTAGATATGTTTGAGGTTCTGAAAAAGAGCCGCTATATGACGCCTGATGCCTGCACGGCTATTTTAAAGAATCTGTGGCACGGTGCCAACGAACTTGATCTTTTCTTACGCGACCCGGCTAACGCCGGTCAGGGCGCAAACCAGAAGATTCTGGAGGCCGAAAGTTACTCAACAGCCGCGGCCTATATGCCGGAATTTTCTGCCTCAAAAGACCTCATCCGTAACTCCATTTCAATTATTGAAAATCTGCTGGAAGCAAGTTTCTTCCCCGACGGCTCTTACATAGAAGGTTCTGATGGCTATACTACAATGGCGCTCGACCAGTTCTATCAGTTCTGGGAAAAGATTTTAACACTTGGCTATAACTACAAACCTGAAGCCATAGAACTGCTTTCTAAAGCAACCCGCTATGTGGCAAACCTTGGCTCTAACGGCGGCGTCAGCATTGCCTGGGGTGATAACGGTAAGTCAAGAACCCGTATCACCGAAAAAGGACAGAACTATTATGATTTGACCCGTGATGAGGTTACATATTTCATTAATACCTATGGCAGAAAGGGCACGATGCCCGACTGGACATCTCAGTTCTATGAAGGCAATATGCTGGCTATTATGCGTTCTGACTGGTCAGATGACGGCACCTATCTCTTTATGCCAAGCAGCAGTTTCCAAACTCATAGCCATTCAGATGCAAACCAGCTGATTTTAAATGCTTATCAGAGAGCATTGCTCATTGACGGCGGTTATTATAACTATGACGGAGGCCCGGAACGAGATTTTGTAAAGAGTACCCGCGGTCATAATACCGTTGAAATTGATAACACCTCACAGGCCCTTGTATCGGGTATGGGTACCAGCATCCTGACGCCTCTGAGCGAAAAAAACAGTTGGGTCAGCAATGCGAATTACGACTTCTGTAGTATCACAACTCATTCTAACAAAGCTCAGGCGGCTGATGACTTAAATAACTGTGTTGACCACAAAAGAACAGTTACTTTCTTAAAACCCAATATCATCATCGTGTCTGACAGGATGTCGCCGGATATGACCATTCCCGCAGAAGCAGCAAAGCCGCATAGTTATAAACAGCTCTGGCACATGTCTGCACAGGCTACTCAGGCAGCAGACGGCAGCATCAACAGTAATGCAGAAAAACGCCAATTCTTCTCAGACTTTACCTCCGGCGCTCAGATTAAAATCGCTTCGGCGGATACCGATGCTGAAATGATGAAAGCAATGGGTTATGATACCGAGGCCTGGGGCGTTGGCTCTGAGGCTCCCTATGGGTATTACAGCAAGGAAAACATTGTAGGTCCTGAAACCTTTGACACCGTACTCCTCCCCTACAAAAATCAGGGAGATGTAGTTGCTGAACACATCAGTTTAGGCGATGGCATCGAAAATCACGATGCAACCGCAATGAAGATTACCGTCACGATTGATGGCAAAGTCAACTACATTTACTATATGCTGGATTACGGTCACACAACCGGCGAAGTTCATACCTTTGCTGACTACACCTCTGATGCAGAGATGGCTTTGGTGAGAACTTCAGAAGATGGCGAAATTTTAGAAACAATTCTCTATAACGGCAGTTATATCAATACAACCGGCGACGAAACCCTGCTTTCTGCCGGTTCTCAGGTAGAGGCTTTGTCTTGCACTATTGTAGGTAGCAGCGCAGAGATCTATACCTCCAACGCCAACATTGAGGATGTTTCTATTAAGACCGGTGACAGCATTCAAACCGTTCTCTGCAACGGCAAAAAGGTAGAATTTGAAATCACCGACGGAATGCTGGCTCCAAGCAAGGAATCCTCTGACGAGATAAAAAACGACGCCAGCAATGACAAAGGCGGTGTTAAGGGCGACAACAGTGATGGCGGCGCTGGTGGTGGCGCTGGTGGTGACATCGGCGGTGGCATCGGTGGCGACATCGGTGGCGGCATCGGTGGCGGCATCGGTGGCGACATCGGCGGCATTACGGCCCCCGGCACCTTCAACGATACGAACAATCACTGGGCAAAAGAAAGCATCAACCGTATGGCAAATGCAGGCATTATTAAGGGCGATGGTGATAATTTCCGTCCGGATGATTCCATCAGCCGTGCTGAACTCGTTACCATGGTAGCCAGAGCGTTGAAACTTGAAATTAAAAACACAGAAACAGACTTTTCTGATGTTTCAACCGAAAGTTGGTATGCGCCATATGTAAAAGCGGTTCTTGATATGGGAATCATTTCAGCGGATACCCATTTCCGCCCCAATGACTCCATTACCCGCGAAGAAATGAGTAAGATTCTTTCCGCAGCAAGCGCCCTGATGACAGGTACCGATATGAAGGTACCCGAAGATTTCAGTGCAACCTATCAGGATACAGATGCGATCAGCGAATGGGCAAAACCCTTCGTTCAGTATGCAAGTTATAAAGGCCTGATGAACGGTATGGACGGCGGCAATTTTGCACCCCGTCAAACCGCAACAAGAGCACAGGTTGCCACCGTGCTTGACAGAATGCTTATGGGCAAAACAAACTAAAAATTAAAACAGCCCTGTAAACACAGTTTTCTGTGTTTACAGGGCTTTATTTCCAAATGATTCAGCATTCTGTAACCAAATTTACCATAGAATTTATTTTAAGAATTTAATAAACAAATATAGGGAGGCACCAATGAAAACAAGCATGATTTTAAACGGGAAAACAGAATATTCCATTGTCATTCCCGCCGGTAGTTCTACTGTTGAGCAAACTGCGGCAGAAGAATTACAGCAATATCTTAAAAAAGCTCTGGCTGTAGAACTGTGCATTAAAAAAGAAGATGAAAGCTCTAACAAGGCTTTTTATGTAGGTCACACAAACTACGCCGCATCAAAGGGCATTTCGGGAAAATCTGAAGAGAACTGGATTATCAAAATGGCAGAGGATAACCTGATTCTGACCGGCGGTGTCACAAACAACGACAGAGGCATTATGTATGCCGTCTACCACTTTTTAGAAGATGTGATCGGCGTTCGCTGGTGGAACCGCTTTGAAGAAGATGTTCCCAGCCTTTCGAAACTGGCTCTGGAAGCGGATTTCTACCGGGAGGGAACACCTTACTTTACCTACCGTAAAATTTTGTCTCATAAGCATGTTCCCGACTTCTTTTTTGAAGCCAGAAACCGCGGTAATGTTATTATGCCCGGGGGCGACCTCCCGAATGGCATTCATAATGAAAGTTTGAAAAAACTTGGCGGTGCTCTGCATATGGGCCGCCCGAACCATGTGCATTCTCTGGCGCTGTATTTCCCCATTGCAGAATATTTTGACAAGCACCCCGACTGGTTTGCCTGGAGCGAATCTGAACAAAAACGGGTTACATACGGTCATTATTGCCTGACAAACGAAGAATACATTGAAGCAATGATTGAAAAATTATTGGGTTTCATCAGAGAAGATCACGAAATTAAAAAGGAACAAGGCATCCCGATTCCCATTTTCTACTCGATTTCTCTGCCCGACACGGCAAACGGATTCTGCGAATGTGAAAAATGTAAAGCTGCGATTGAAAAATCCGGTTACAGCGGCTATGCACTTCAGTTTGTAAACAAACTCGCCCGTGCCGTCAGCAAAGAATTTCCTGATGTGAAACTTGAAACCCTTGTCTATTCCGTTTATCTTGATAAGCCAAAGGACGACACACTCCCCGAAAAGAATGTGATCATTCGTCTGGCACAGATTTTTGTAGACTTGATTCACGGTGTTCACGAAAAGGGAAATGCATGGTACTGCAAACTGCTGGAGGATTGGTCAGCCATCTGTAAAAAAGCCGGCTGTGATCTTTATATCTGGGAATATATGTACCAGTTATTCTTTGACATTCCGGCGCCGGTGGCAAACCGGTTGGGAGACACCTTCCGTTCTTTTGCCGATTGTGGCGTAAAGGGCGTTTTCGTTGAAAACCAATGTTACTCTGCCGATTTCTGGGAACTGAATCTTTATCTGTTACTGCACTTAAACGAAAATCCCTATGCCGATACCGAAGCTTTGATTGCTGACTTTATGAACCGCTTTTATGGTCCGGCGGCTTCCTATGTAAAAGAATATTACTATGAACTCGTCCGCGCTTCACAGGAAAACCCCTACTCTGTTTTCTGTGTTGTTGAAAGTGCTCATTTTAACTATCTTGATCTGCAGGCCTTTAAACGGGGTATGGAGCTTTTAGAAAAAGCCATGAATACAGTCGACAATGATTCTGTTTTTAAACCGCGTGTTCAGCACCTTCTTACCCTTTTGGCTGCCAGCCTTGTTATAAAATTCAATGACCTGAAGCGCCGCGCAAAAGAGTTGGGTGAAAGTTTTGACTTTGATAAAAAAGTTCTCTGCAATATGGCTGTTGAAGGGTATAAAATGGAGTTAACCCGTCCGAAACCCCGTCCGGATTTAGATGATAGATTCAAAAAATATATAGAGTTTTTTTCGAATCTTTCTACAGAAGAAGATGCTGCTCCGCTTCCGGCAGAATTGTGCCATGTTAAACCGGAAGATGCTTATCAGTTCTTCTTTAAAAATACCTGCCGCCATCTTTCCCTGAATCATCTCTATGGCTTCTCTGTTGTGGAGGATGCAGATTCGGCTACAGGCAAAACCGGAAAACTCTGCAAAGATGACACAACCGTTTCTTTTGAAATTGTTTCTCTGGCAACAACGCCTCGCGATGCCATAGGCGCAAAGGGCATCTCCATTGTCATTGAGCAGGATACCAAAAAGGTTTGCGATGTAGAACTCTTTAAAGAAGATATTGTTCCCGACAAGTTCCACCTGTATAAAATCGGCGAGGTTTCCGGCATCAGAAACTCCGGTGACACCCGTGTGGATATGTTCGGCAATAACTTTGAATGGTTGAGTCTGACCGGTATTTCGGTTCTGTTCCCTATGGATGCCTGCGAGGTATATCTTTCTATGAAATTCACAGGCGAAATGTATGGTGGCAGTGCTGATGACCAGGAAGCCGTCTACATTGACCGAGCCATTATCGTTCGCAAAAAATAATTTTTATCAGAATGATAATAAAAAAGGCTGTAGCAAAATGATTTTGCTACAGCCTTTTTATTGTGATACATTCTGACAGCGTGAACAGTATGCCAGAATGTAAAGTTCTTTAGATAATCACCGTATCCATAGAAAGCAACTGACCAAAATAAGCGAGTTCTTCAACTTCGGCTCCATACACAAAAATGCTGTGATGGGTTGCCCCGTTTTTGCTGAGTTTTTCAAGAAAATCAGCAGTAGACTTGCTTTCAGGTCGCATCCACCCGCGCATTGTAGAGGTGAAACTGTCATTTTCTGCCGACAACATTTCTGCCGGCGCCAAAAGCATCTGAAAATCTTTTTCGCCACGACTGATGTTGACATAAACACCCTTGCCGCCCTTCATTTTTGTATATCCGGCATAAGGCATTGTGCCCTTAATGTATTTTGAACCGGTACGGCAGATATAAGGCTTGCCGTCCGCAATCCGATAATTCATTTCACCCATATGGCTCAGAAATACCATATTGTTTTTCCAGTCAGGACAGAAAATTTCAACAAAACTCGTTTCGGGATAAACGGAAAGGAAAGCGCCCGTAAAGGCGGCTGTTAAAGCATCACCCTCACCGGCATAACCCAGGCCACGCTCCATTGCCTTGCAGCATTCAGTAAAGGGCATGGTTCCCGCCCCGTCAACATTTAAAAAGTTAACAGAAAAGGCCGTATAGTTTTCTTTGTCAAGATAAGAACGAAGCGCTAAGCAAGATGACATATACGCCTCATATTCTTCAGGGATAACATTATCTGCAAAGTCACAGCGACTTTTATCCAGTTCTATCTCAGCCAAAACAGCCTCTTTGCTGACCTCTTTGCAGGCTGCAGCCAGTTTTTCAGGAGCAATCGTTTCTACCGTTACGCCAAAGCGCTCTTTCATTTCTTCCGGCGGAACCAAAAAGTCTCCCATTCCTTCAAAGCCACCACCAACAAGACCAACCTTCATATTGCTTACATTTTTAGCAGCACAGGCCGCACGAACAAAGCGGCAAACACGGTCAATACAGTCAGATTCTTTATAATGACCTGCAGCAATGGCAAAACTCCGGCCATAACGCTTGAACATACTGCACAGATCCATAACACCATGAATACCGTGGTTGGCACCAATAGCATCAGGATTCTGCTGCATACCAAACTCAAGAGTGGGTGTGCTGTCGAGCACAATGATGGGAAGGCGGGTTTTGCAAAGAACATCAACAGACTCTAAAGAAGGTGAATAGGCCGCATGCCAGGTAACAATAGCATCAACGCCTGCTTTTTCAAAGCCGGCAACTGCCGCTTCAAATTCAGGCTTAATGCGGCAAAAATCTACGGTTTCAACCTCAAGGCCGCGCTCTTTGAACATAGCGGTAACTTCTTCATAAAACACAACCATTTCGTCGCGTTTTGAACCAATATCATCATACAATTTAATGTATAAAGGTAAAAATCCTATTTTCATTTTCGTCCTCCAAAAAAATTAAACAAAGGCTTATCATTGCCAAATATATCTATTATTATCATAACATTGCCACCTCGCAAAAGCAAGTAAGTTCCGCGTTAAAACCTTGTTCAAAACCCACTTATATGGATATTATATCGGTTTTTCTTTTTCAAAAAACAAAACCCTGTAAACCACAAAAAACTTGTGATTACAGGGCCTTGTTTACTGCTTATTTTTTAAAAGGATTTAAAGCGCAAATTTTCTTCGGTTCATTGCTTTGTCGTTTCTTCTTCCTGTAGATTTTTCGTGCCCGCAATCTGCACACCCTGGCGGTTAATCTCCGTCGGCTCGGGGAGCAACAGTTCGGTCGCCTTTACAAAGCGGTAACCCGCCGTTTGCAGTTTTTCAATCACCTCAGGCAAAGCCGCAGGGGTGTTTTTTGCCCCGTTGTGAAAAAGCATAACAGAACCCGGCTTCACCCGTTTTGTCACCCGCATCACAATATCTTCGGCGGCCAAATCCTTCCAGTCAAGGCTGTCAACATCCCATTGCAGAACGGTGTGCCCCAAACTTTCTGCTGTGCGGATGACGGCGTTGTTATACTCGCCATATGGTCCGCGGAACAAGGTGGGGCGCTTCCCTGTTACCGCTTCAATTTTGTTGTCGCAGTTTGCAATTTCTTCTCTTATCTTCTCCTCAGAAAGTTGAGCAATGTGAGGATGGGTGTCTGAATGATTCATAATTTCGTGGCCGCGGTCGGCAAACTTTTTAACCGATTCGGGATATTTTTCCACCCAACTGCCCACCATAAAAAAAGTGGCTTTTACATCATAGGTATCTAAAATTTCTATCAGCCTGTCGGTGTCGGCATCATCCCACGCGGCATCAAAGGTGAGCGCACAAACTTTTTCTTCGCCGCGGTCAACGCTGTAAACAGGCAGCAGGCGAGCCTCGCCCTCGCTTTCATTAAACACCCGAACCGCATCGTGTGAACTGATAAAAAGCGCCACAACGGCAAGAAGAAAAACCACACAATAAACAAGTAACCACCGTTTAGAAAACAACAAAATTTTCACTGTTTCACACCCTTTTTAACTCTTTGGTGTAACTATATGCTAAAAGAGCCCGGCCTATGAAAAAGAAAATGACAAATTTGTAAATATAGCAACCGAACTATTGACAAGTTTTATATCATTATGGTAAAATAGTTTTAAATACTAGATGAATCGTATTTGAAAAACCGAAGTGTTTTTAAATTATAAACTGAAATGAGGTTTTTAGATGAGTTATGTAATTGTAACCGATTCTGCGGCAAACCTGCCGGAGGAAATTTATGAAAAATTTGATATTTGTGTTGCTTCACTCTCCTTTCACACAGGTGGTAAGGAATATAAAAGTTATGAAAAGGGCAAAAAAACTGATTTAAAACAGTTTTATAATATGATGCGGAACAAAGAAATGATTACCACCAGCCTGATTGGGCCGGATGAGTTCACCCGCGTCTTTACTGAAATTTTAGAAGCAGGCAAAGATGTTTTATACATCGGTTTTGACTCTGCCCTAAGCGGCACCTTCCAGTCTGCCACCATTGCAGCGCAAGATTTGGAAGAGCGCTACCCCGACCGCCGTATTGTTACGATAGATTCTATTTGTGCTTCTGTCGGTCAGGGCCTTTTGGTCTATTATGCCGCAAAACTCAAAGAAGAGGGCAAGTCGATTGATGAAGTCAGTGACTGGGTAACCGAGCACCGCTTAAATGTTTGCCATTGGTTCACGCCGGATGATTTGTTTTTCTTAAAACGCGGCGGCCGTGTTTCGGCCACAACAGCCGTTGTCGGTTCTCTTTTGCAGGTTAAACCTGTTATGTATGTCAGCGATGCCGGCAAACTTGAGGTTGTTTCCAAGGCGCGCGGCAGAAAGCAGGCAATGCAGATGCTGGTAAACGAAATGGAAAAAACCGTGAAAGAACCCCAGAAACAGTTGGTTGTTGTTGCACACGGTGATTGCCCCGAAGATGCCGAATATGTTATGAAACTGATTCGCGAAAAATTCAATGTCGGCGAATCGCTCATTCATTACCTTGACCCGGTTATCGGCGCACACGCCGGCCCCGGTACGCTGGCTGTGTTCTTTATGGGCTCTGCAAGAAAATAATTTTATACATATAAATAAATATCCCCCCGTATAATGAACTTGTCAAGTAAAAGTAGACAATAAAAACCACCACTTATACAAACCCTTGTTCAATTCTGTATTGGACA
>JAZRUU010000159.1:0-3229 GCA_045652725.1 Clostridia bacterium
TTTATTTCTTTTTTCTGTCAAAGCGATACATCGCCACTAAAATTGAAATCATTGTGAAGCACTCTGTCAAAACACCACCGAGCGAACCTTTCACAACATTATAAATCAACCACAAAGGGCTGGAAGGAAAGGCCACACGCCGCACAATTTTGGGGTTTTTAATACCAAAAGAGATTGAGGTCAACACCATAGCAACCGTTGGCAGAACCGAAAGCGGCCCATCCCATGTTATAATGCCGGTAACAACAAAAATAACCGAAAACACAAAAATCCACACATCAGACGAGGCCCAGCGCTTATCTTTAAAATAATAAATAAAACTTCTCACAATGCCAATGCCGTTTAAAATTGAGCCCGTGTAGGCCCCGATTAAATAAAAATGAATGCAAAACGAAACATTGCCCAAAAACTGAAACAAAACAATGCGTTTTTGTGTGTTTTGCTGAAAACTGATAATGCTTAAAATAAACCCTAAAATTCCTAACGCTTGTGCAAACATACCGAATTCTCCCTCTTTTTTCTGCCACATATTTTATCACGCTGTGCCGTTTTTTGTCAAGGTTTGTTTCTTTTTGAACGAGGCACAAATTTTTTTATAAAAATTCATTATTTTTTTGAAAAACTACTTTATTATTACAGAAAAATTTGGTATACTATAATGTAGGAGTTTTATGCTCTCTTGTTTTGTACTGTGCAGACCGTCGCGTCTGTTTGATATGAACGGAAATTTTATATGGAGGTTATATTGTGGCAAAAAATCAAAAATTAAAAATCATCCCGCTGGGTGGGCTTAATGAAATCGGCAAGAACCTCACGGTTTTTGAATTTGGAAACGATATCATTGTGCTTGATTGCGGCATGGCCTTTCCCGATGATGATATGCCCGGTATTGATATGGTCATTCCCGATATTACCTATCTTGAAAAAAACCGGGATAAAATCAGGGGCATTGTGCTGACCCACGGTCATGAGGACCATATAGGCGGCATCCCCTATTTTCTCAAAAAAATCAATGTTCCCATTTACGGAACAAGGCTCACGCTAGGCCTGGTTGAATTAAAACTCAAAGAGCATCACCTGCTTTCCAAAACGAAACTGATGCGTGTAAAAGCGGGTGACACCGTAAAACTCGGTGCTTTTAAGGCAGAATTTATTCACACCAACCATTCCATTGCCGATGCGGTGGCAATTGCACTTCACACCCCTGTGGGTGTTATCGTGCACTCGGGCGATTTTAAAATCGACTCCACCCCCATTGAGGGCAGTATGATGGATGTAGCGCGTTTCGGTGAACTCGGCAGAAAGGGTGTTCTTGCCCTGTTGTCTGACAGTACCAATGTTGAGCGCCCGGGTTACACCATGTCTGAATCAACCGTCGGCCAGACTTTTGACGATTTGTTCAGAAACTGTAACCGCCGCATTTTGGTGGCAACTTTTGCCTCAAACATTCACCGCGTTCAGCAAATCATCAATGCGGCGCATCGCTACGGCAGAAAAATCGCTTTCTCCGGCAGAAGTATGGAGAATGTGGTTGAGGTAGCAATGAGCCTTGGTTATATGACCGTCCCCGAGGGGGTTCTCATCAGCATTGATGATATTAACCGCTACCGTGCAGGTCAACTCTGCATCATCACCACCGGCAGTCAGGGTGAAGCGATGTCGGCCCTTTCACGAATGGCATATTCAGACCATAAAAAGGTCGAAATTGTGCCCGGTGATATGGTTATTGTTTCAGCCAGCCCCATTCCGGGGAACGAGCGTGCCATTTCAAATGTCATTAACGAACTGTTCAAAAAAGGTGCCGAGGTCATTTACAAATCGCTTGAAAATACCCATGTTTCGGGGCACGCCTGTCAGGAAGAATTAAAACTTTTGCTTTCACTTGTAAAGCCCAAGTTCTTCATCCCCGTGCATGGTGAATACCGTCACCTGATGTTGCACGCCTCCCTTGCCGAGCGTGCGGGGATGAGCCGCAAAAACATTGTCATTGCCGATATTGGCAAGGTAATCGAAGTCGGCCCCAACAGCATCCGTCAGGCGGCCACAGTGCCCTCAGGCGTTGTGCTGATTGACGGTTTGGGCGTGGGCGATGTAGGTAACATCGTTCTGCGTGACAGAAAGCACCTGGCTGAAGACGGCATCATCATCGTGGTGGTTACGCTTGATAAAAAGACCGGTGAAGTGTTGGCCGGGCCCGATGTTCTCTCACGCGGGTTTGTCTATGTGAGAGAATCAGAAGATTTGATGGAAGAAGCCAAAATGATCGCCCGCGGCGCGCTGGATAAATGCACAGCCAAGCGTGTGAAAGATTGGGCCGGCATTAAAAACAATCTGAAAAACTCTATGAGTGACTTTATGTATACCAAAACCAAGCGCAAACCTATGGTTCTGCCTGTGATTATGGAAGTGTAAAAACAAAATATAAAATATAGCAAAGAGGGATTACAAATGATGAATGAAACAAGAAAATTGTTCACGTCTGAATCTGTAACGGAGGGGCATCCCGATAAAATTTCAGACATTATTTCTGGCGCGATTCTGGACGAAATCTTAAAAAACGACCCGAATGGCCGCGTCGCCTGTGAGGTTACCGTTACCACGGGCCTTGTTGTTGTGGTGGGTGAAATCACCACAACCGCTAACATTGATATTGCCACCGTGGTTCGCGAATGCATCCGCGAGGTGGGTTACGACAGAGCCAAATACGGTTTTGACTGTGACACCTGCGGCGTTATCACCGCGCTTGACAAGCAGTCGCCCGATATTGCGCTCGGTGTTGACCGCGAAGGCGCCGGTGATCAGGGCATTATGTTCGGTTACGCCTGCAACGAAACCGAAGAGTTTATGCCGCTTTCCATCAGCCTCGCACATAAGTTGACATTAAAACTCGCTCAGGTCAGAAAGTCCGGCGAGATTGGTTACATAAGACCCGACGGTAAGTCACAGGTAACCGTTGTGTATGATGAAAACGACCGTCCCGTTGCGGTAGATACCATCGTGGTTTCCACCCAGCACAGCGATGAAGTCACACAAGAAGAACTGCGACGCGATATTATGGAAAAAGTCATTCTCCCCGTAATTCCCGCAGAACTGCTGACAAGCGAAACAAAATATTACATCAACCCCACCGGTCGGTTTGTTGTGGGTGGCCCGCAGGGTGACTCCGGCCACACCGGACGCAAGCTGATTGTTGATACATATGGTGGTGCTGCCCGTCACGGCGGCGGCG
>JAZRUU010000160.1:0-9357 GCA_045652725.1 Clostridia bacterium
GAGGTCGCTCCGGCGGCAATATGGACAGAACCCGCGCCGACCATATGGGCATGCTTGCAACCGTTATTAACTCTCTTGCTATGCAGAGTGCACTTGAGGCGGTGGGCGTTCCTACCCGCGTGCAAACAGCAATTGAAATGCGCCAGATTGCAGAGCCCTACATCCGCGGCAAGGCAGACCGCCATATGGAAAAGGGCCGCGTTGTGATTTTTGGTTGCGGAACGGGTAACCCCTTCTTCTCAACCGATACGGCGGCGGCACTCAGAGCAGCTGAAATTGAGGCAGACGCTATTTTTCTTGCTAAAAAGGTTGATGCGGTTTATGACAGCGACCCGGCCGTGAACCCCGATGCCAAACGGTTTGACAGCCTGACCTATATTGAAGTTTTAAACAGAGGCCTGGGCGTTATGGACTCAACAGCCACCTCGCTTTGTATGGATAACAACATCCCCATTTTAGTGTTTGGTCTTGATGACCCCAAAAACATTATCAGGGTGTTAAACGGTGAAAAAATAGGTACGATTGTATCGAACGGATAACCAGTTAAGAAAGGACGGATAAAATTATGTATGAAGAAGTAAAAACCAAAATGGATAAGGCAATTGCCGCTTTAGAAAATGACTATGCGGCTATTCGCGCAGGCCGTGCTAACCCTGCACTGCTTGATAAGGTTACGGTAGATTACTACGGCACAGCCACCCCCATCGCTCAGGTGGGAACGGTTTCTGTTCCCGAAGCGCGAATGCTCGTGATTCAGCCGTGGGACGCCTCTATTTTAGGTGACATTGAAAAGGCTATTTTAAAATCTGAATTAGGCCTGACACCGAATAATGACGGTAAGGTGATTCGCATCAACTTCCCCGCGCTGACAGAGGAACGCCGTAAAGAACTTGCCAAGAGCATTTCAAAGCGTGCCGAAGAGGGCAAGGTTGTTATCCGCGGTGTGCGCCGCGATGCGCTTGAAGATTTTAAAGCCCAGAAGAAAAAAGGCGAAATTACAGAGGATGATTTAAAACAGGCAGAAACCGATATTCAGAAACTGACAGATCAGTATATTAAAAATATTGATACCATTGCCGCTAAAAAAGAAAAGGAAATTATGGAAATCTAAGGGGATTTTTATGCTTAATCTTTTCAAACGGCGCTCTGCCGAAAAACTTTTAAAAGAAATTGACCCAAACAATTTGCCCCGCCATGTGGGTATTATTATGGACGGTAACGGCCGCTGGGCGCAAAAAAGAGGCCTGCCCAGAAGTGCCGGTCATCGCGCCGGGGCGCAGAATCTGAAAACCATAACAGAGTTTGCGGGCGAGATGGGCATTGCTTACATCACGGCTTATGCGTTCAGCACAGAAAACTGGAAGCGCCCCAAAGAAGAGGTTGACGCCTTGATGCAACTGCTTCTTGACTATCTGCGTGATAAAGACCAGCTTGCCGGCAAAAATGTGACGATTCGCGTAATTGGTGACCGTAGTGCACTTTCAGACGAAATCAATCGCGAAATTGATGTGATTGAAGACTACACAAAAGACCGCGACGGTATGGTGCTCTACCTTGCCATTAACTATGGTGGCCGGCAGGAAATTGTGAGAGCCGTCAATGCACTTTGCCAAAAAGCGGCAGATGGCAAACTTGCGCCCGGTGAAGTGACAGAGCAGATGCTTTCGGCCGGTGTGTATACCGATGATGTGCCGGATGCTGATCTGATTATCCGCCCCAGCGGAGAACTCAGGCTTTCAAACTTTCTTTTGTGGCAATCGGCCTATAGTGAATTCTGGTTTTCAGATATTAACTGGCCCGATTTTACCACCGAGGATTTTACCCGGGCAATTTTAGACTACCAGAACCGTAACAGGCGGTTTGGCGGTCGGTAATACATAGAAAATATTGTTTTTGTGGGCAGGGGGCAATTTTTTGCCGTCTGCCAACTTTGGTTATTGAACCTACAGAAAGGAACGATGCGCGTGTCAAAATTAGGTGTTCGTTTAATCAGCGGGTTAATTGGCGCAGTTGTTGTGCTTTTGTTTATTTTTGCCCCCGGGCAAGTGTTTCACATTGCTGTTGCCGCCGCGTGTCTGACGGCTCTTTTTGAACTGCAGCAGACCTTTGATTTGCACAAAAAACCGCAGGTGGCAGTTGTAAACTATTTTTTTGCGGTGCTCTTTCTGGCAACACCTTTGCTTTCGCTTGGCACCAGACGGGAGCCGATGCTGTTTCTTTTGGTCATCTATCTGATGTTGCTGCTCATCTCATCGGTTCTGTTTAATGAAACCGTTAAGTTAAGCAATGTGTCTCAAAGCTTTTTTGCCTTGGTTTATGCTGTTTTGTTCCCGCTTCACATGACCTACATCCGCTTTTTAGACCAGGGTTTGGCATTGATTATTCTGGTGTTTTTAGGCGCATGGATGCCCGACACCTTTGCCTATTTTGCCGGTTGCCTTTTGGGTAAGCATAAACTCATCCCCAAGGTCAGCCCCAAAAAGACAGTTGAAGGTGCCATCGGCGCAGTTGTGGGCGCGGTGATTACATTTGTTATCTACGGTTTGATTTTAGATTTTGGCTTCGGGTACGGTGTAAAATATCCGACACTTATCTTTTTGTCACTCATTTGCGGTGTGGTTGCCCAGTTTGGTGACCTTTCGGCCTCGGTGATTAAGCGTGAGTGCGGCAAAAAAGATTTTGGTAACTTAATTCCCGGTCACGGCGGCATTTTAGACAGAATTGACAGCCTGACTTTCATCGCACCGCTGACCTATTACTTTTTACTGATTTTTGAGGTAATTTACAAATGATGAATTTGACAATTTTGGGTTCTACCGGCTCCATCGGCACACAGGCGCTGGAGGTTGTCCGCACACGGGGTGACATTGCCGTGCGCGCCCTTGCAGCCGGCAGAAACATTGCTTTGCTTGAAGAACAAATCCGCGAGTTTCATCCGCGTTATGCCTGCGTTTCAGACAACGCTCTGGCCGCTGAACTGAAAGTGAAAGTGGCAGATACGGAGACAGAAATTCTTTCAGGTGCTGAAGGCGCCGAGTTTTTAGCGGGTGAGCCGGGGAGCGATACGGTTCTGGCGGCCATTGTGGGTTTTGCCGGTCTTGTGCCTTCTCTCGCAGCGGCAAAGGCGGGTAAACGCCTTGCTCTTGCCAACAAAGAAACGCTCGTTTCCGGCGGCGACCTTGTGCGGCAGGCGCTTGCGGCATCGGGTGGGGAGATGATTCCCGTTGACAGTGAGCACAGCGCGGTCTTTCAATGCCTTGAGGCTGTGCCGAAAGAACGCCGCGAACAAGAAGTGAAGCGCATTATTCTGACCGCATCGGGCGGGCCGTTTGCCGGTAAAAAACGGGCAGATTTGCTTGAAATTACTCCCGAAGCGGCGCTGAAGCACCCCAATTGGGATATGGGTGCGAAAATTACAATTGATTCTGCAACGCTGATGAATAAAGGGCTGGAGGTTTTAGAAGCCGCACAGCTTTTTTGTGTATCTGCCGAAAAAATTGATGTGGTGGTGCACCGCCAGAGCATTGTGCACTCTATGATTGAACTTGTTGACGGGGCCGTTTTAGCGCAGTTGGGTGTGCCTGATATGAAATTGCCGATTCAGTATGCGCTGACCTATCCCGAGAGACTTGTGATGACAGATAACACCTTAAATCTTGCCAAGGTTGGCACGCTGACCTTTGAAGAGCCGGATGCTGAAACTTTTCGGTGTCTTGCGCTGGCGTATGAGGCGGCGCGTGCCGGGCATACTATGCCGTGTGTGTTAAACGGAGCCAACGAGGTGGCTGTATCACTGTTTTTGCAGAAGAAAATCGGTTTTCTTGAAATCGCAGAGGTCATTGAAAGGGTTATGCAGCAGCATACACTTGTTTTATCACCAACCCTTTCAGATATTATTGAAGCCGACAAATGGGCGCGCGAAGAGACACTGGCTCTTTCGCAAAAATAAGCTCTGAAGCGGCGAGGAGGCAATATGACTGCATTTTGGACTGCTATTGCAGCGGTGTTGATTTTTTGTGTTTTAATTTTTGTGCACGAATTGGGCCATTTTATTTCTGCCAAACTGCTAGGCATTCGCGTTCATGAGTTTGCCATTGGCATGGGGCCTAAACTCTTTGGCAGGCAGAAGGGCGAAACGCTTTATTCTGTCAGAGTGCTGCCAATTGGCGGCTATTGTGCTTTGGAGGGAGAGGATAAGAGTTCTGATGATGAACGCTCTCTTTCAAACAAGCCGGCCTGGGTGAAACTTATTGTTCTGGTGGCCGGTTCTTTTATGAACCTTTTATTGGGGCTTGTGCTCCTTTTGTGTGTTTACGGTTCATCTGAGCAGGTGGCCGTGCCGCAGGTGACGGTTGTTGCCGCGGGGAGCATTGCCGAAACGGCGGGCATAATGCCGGGGGATGAAATTATCACCTTTGACGGTGACCGCATTCATATCGTCAGCGATTTGCATTGGGCAATCAGCCGCATAAAAGGTGAAACGGCCGAAGTGACGGTTCGCCGCAACGGTGAAAAAATGAACCTCTCCCTTTTACTCGGAAAAAGGGAAGAGAATGCGCCCCTTGGGCTGCAACTTGCGGTTCAGAAAAACAATGTGCTGCTCACCATGAAAAACGGATTTTATACCACTGTGTTTTACGCAAAAATGGTGATTGTTACGCTTTTTGACCTCATCCGTGGTGATGTTGGCATCGGCAGTATGTCGGGCCCTATCGGTATTGTTTCGGTTATTGGTGATGCGGTTGAAGAAACGGCCAAAACGGGCCTTGCCGGATTTTTGAGCCTTTTGCAACTTGCCACTTTGCTCACGGTGAATCTGGGCGTTTTCAACCTTTTGCCCATTCCTGCTTTAGATGGCGGTCGCATTTTCTTTGTGTTGATTGAAATGATTCGCAGAAAACCTCTCCCGCCTGAAAAAGAGGGGCTGGTGCATATGATTGGCTTTGCAATTTTAATTTTACTTTCGCTTTTTATTGCTTATATGGACGTTTTACGCCTGATATAGAAAGGATAACGCTATGGGAAAGATTCAGGTTTTAGACAAATCGGTTTCCAACAAAATTGCCGCAGGCGAGGTGGTTGAACGCCCTGCCTCTGTGGTGAAAGAACTGTTGGAAAACGCACTTGATGCCGGCGCAACCCATATAACGGTTGAAATTAAAAACGGCGGCATTACCTACATCCGCGTGACAGATAACGGCATCGGCATCTCCGGAGAGGATGTGCCGGTGGCTCTTTTGCGCCATGCAACGAGCAAAATTGCAAATGAGCGTGATTTAGAAGCCATTCATACTCTGGGTTTTCGCGGCGAGGCTCTTTCTTCCATTGCGGCTGTGAGTAAGTTTGAAATTTATACCCGAACACAGACAGAAGAAACCGGCACTCACCTGATTGCCGAGGGTGGAGAAGTGGTGGAGTGCAGCGAGGCAGGTTGCCCCGCAGGCACAACTGTGATTGTGCGCGATTTGTTTATGAATACCCCTGCCAGAATGAAGTTTTTGAAGAAGAACTATACCGAGGCGGGTTACATTGCCGATATTGTGAACCGTTTGGCGCTTGCGCGGTCAGATGTTTCGTTCCGCCTGCTCTCTGATGGAAAAGAGAGTTTGTTCACGGCGGGTGACTGTGACCTTTTGGCAAGTATTTATGCGGTTTACGGCAAAGAACTGAAAAACACAATGTGCCCGGCTTCTTATGCAGAAGGGGGTGTTTCGGTCACAGGTTTTTGTGCTACGGCGCAGGGCGCGAGAGCGAACCGGAGCATGCAGAGTTTTTTTGTGAACGGACGCTATATTAAAAGTCCGCTTTTAGCCCGCGCAGTTGAAGAGGCTTATAAAAATGAACTGATGGGTGGCAAGTTCCCCGCGTGTGTGTTGCTTGTGACCCTGCCGCCTTCTATGGTAGATATCAATGTGCATCCCACCAAACTTGAGGCAAAGTTTGCCGATGAAAAAGCGGTGTATCATTGTGTGTATTGGGCGGCGAAAAATGCGCTGTATCAAAAGGAGACGATCTTTGCTGTAACGCTTTCTGATGAGCCGGAGGAGATTCCCACAAGAAAAACAACCACGCCGCGTGAGAATCCGCCGTCAAAACCCTCTGTGCGCGTGCAAGATGTGTCGCCGGCAAAACCGGCAGAAAGTTCGCCGTTTGTGTGGCGCGGTCTGGGGCAAAAACCGGCAGAAGCGCAGGTGGTAAGTTTTCGCGAGAGTGAGCCTTTAAAAAGAGAAACAGAAACGCTAAAGCCGCAACCGGCAGAAGAAAAAAAGACGGTGCAAACCACAGTTACACCCTCCGTAAAGGCAGAAGTGGTGACAGAGAAGATGGCGGCAGAATCACCGCAAGCCGAACCGAAAAAGGCAGAAACAGAGCCGGAAAAACCGGCAGAACCTGCAAGGGAGATGCCCCCGAAAAAAGAACATAACTACCGCATTTGCGGGCAGGTTTTTGATACATACATTATTGTTGAAAAAGATGAACAGATGTTGCTTGTTGACCAGCACGCCGCGCATGAGCGCTTGCGCTATGAAGCCCTGCTTACACAGTTTGAGGGCAAAAGCGTTGAGGCGCAAATGTTGTTGCTCCCTGTTACGGTGCGGCTGACGGCTGTTGAAGACAGCCAGTTTGCCGAACATCAGGAAACGCTCTGTGAAATGGGCTTTGTGGCAGAACCGTTTGGTGAAAAAACCGTGATTCTGCGCGGTGCACCCGAGGCGCTGGAAGAAGATGCACTTCGCTCTTTGTTTTTAGAGGTGCTTTCAAACCTTGCTGAAAAAAGAAAAGATGCAAGAAGCGAAAGAGCGCAAAGGGCACTTTACACCATTGCCTGCAAGAGCGCTGTGAAAGCAGGCAACCGATTGAGTGAACAGGAAACCAAGGCCCTTTTAGATGCCGTTTTTGACTTGGGGCCGAAGAATACCTGTCCTCACGGCAGACCAATTACCATTGCAATGACAAAGGGCTTTATTGAAAAACAGTTTAAGAGAATTGTGTAACGCTTGATGGGAGGAGTCTATGTCTCAGATTCTTGTGATAGCCGGCCCGACGGCCAGCGGAAAAACAGGCCTTGCCGTGCGCCTGGCTAAAGTTTATGGCGGTGAGGTTATTTCGGCAGATTCTATGCAGATTTATCGTCATATGAACATTACCAGCGCCAAACCGACAGAAGAAGAGATGCAGGGTGTTCCTCATCATCTGCTTGATTTTGTTTCGCCCTTTGAGCCTTTTTCTGTGGCAGACTATGTGCGCCTTGCCCGCGAAAAAATTCAAGAAATTTCAGGCCGCGGTAAGTTGCCCGTTTTGGCAGGCGGTACGGGGCTTTACATCTCCTCGCTGGTAGATAACATTGAATTTGCAGAAGAAAAGCAAGATAAGGCAGTGCGCGAGCGGCTTTTTGCCGAGGCCGAAGAGGTGGGCATTGAAGTTTTATATGAGCGTCTGCGCGGCATTGACCCTAAGGCTTGTGAAAACATTCATCCCAACAATAAAAAGCGGGTGATTCGCGCGCTTGAAATTTTTGAAACAACGGGCATGACCATGACCGAGCAAAATGCGCGCTCAAAAATGACACCGCCACCCTTTACGCCGTTTATGTTGGCACTTTGCCCGCCGAGAGAACTCCTTTATGAGCGCATTAACCTGCGGGTAGATGAAATGGCAGAAGCAGGCCTGTTTGAAGAAGCCAAAGAACTGATGGCTATGGGGCTTACAAAAGAGATGCAGTCAATGCAGGGCATTGGCTATAAAGAGGCGTTTGACCATCTTCTGGGTAAAACCACGCGGGAAGAGTGCCTTGAAGAAATTAAAAAAGCCACGCGGCACTATGCCAAGCGGCAGTTGACCTGGTTTCGCCGTGATGAGCGCTATCATTGGGTGAACCCGCTGAATGAGAATGACATTACAACTGCGATGGAGGCATTTACATGGAAGAACCCCTGAAAATATCGGGCTCTGTCACAGAGGTTATTTATTTTAATAAAGAAAACGGATACAGTATTTTTGAACTTCTCACCGAGGAGAAAGAGGTTATTACCTGCACAGGCACGCTGCCGTTTGTGAATCCCGGTGAAAGCCTGACGGTGATGGGCGGATGGTATCACCACCCCAGTTACGGAAAGCAACTTAAAATGACAGGCTTTCTTCGTCCTGAACCCGGGTGTGAAACTGAAATACTGAATTTTTTGGCGTCCGGAATTATCCCCGGTGTGCGGCAGGCAACGGCAGAGAAGCTTGTGGCGCGTTTCGGGGCCGATACCTTGCGCGTGATTGAAGAAACGCCCGAGCGTTTAGCTGAAATTAAGGGCATAACCACAAGCCGCGCGTTTGACATTCACAATGCCTATTTAGAAACAAAAGATTTAGAGCAACTCATTATGTTTATGCAGAAGCACAGCCTTTCAACGGGCTATGCAATGCGGCTTTACGAACAGTTTGGCAGTATGGCGGTGAAAAAAATTGAGCAAAACCCCTATCTGCTTTGTGAAAAAATTGCAGGCATTGGCTTTAAAACGGCAGACGGGGTGGCGCGGAGCCTTGGCATTATGCACGATGATGAAAACCGCCTTCGTGCCGGAGTGAGGCATACCCTGCTTTACAACGCCTTTTCGGGCGGACATACCTATTTGCCGCGGCAGATTTTGGTGGCAAGTGCCGCGGGGCTTTTGGCGGTTGATGAACTGCTGATTGAAAATGCGCTGGTTAACTTGCTTGCCGCAAACAAATTGATGCGTGACACCATTGGCGACGAAGAGGGCATTTTTCTGCCCGAATTCTATCGTGCTGAGAAAAAACTGAGTGAAGATATTTTGTTGCGGGCCTCTTATAACGCGGCCGATTTTGAAAAGATTGCAGAAATAGAAAAAGAAATTGCCGTGCTTGAAGCAGAGCGCGGCCTTGCGCTGGCCCCCATGCAGAAAGAAGCGGTGATAACGGGTATGACCTCCGGCTTTTCGGTCATTACCGGCGGCCCGGGTACGGGTAAAACCACCATCATCCGCTTTTTGATAGATATTTTTGCAGGCCGAAAAAAGAAAATTGCTTTGTGTGCCCCAACCGGCAGAGCGGCCAAGCGCATGAGCCAACTTGCCGGTAAAGAGGCAAAAACCATTCATCGGCTTTTAGAGGTTGGCTATTCGGATGATGATGGTCTTACACGCTCGTTTGCCAGAAATGCCGATGACCCGCTGGAAGAAGATATTATTATTGTTGATGAAGCCTCAATGGCCGATGTTTTGTTGCTTGAGGCGCTGACAACGGCAATGAAGCCAAAAAGCCGCCTGATTCTTGTGGGTGATGCTGATCAACTTCCCCCTGTGGGTGCAGGGGATGCCCTGCGCGACATTATTGCCTCGCAAAAGG
>JAZRUU010000161.1:0-6687 GCA_045652725.1 Clostridia bacterium
GATGAAGAAGAGTGGTACCGCGGAAACGAAAAAGAAATTACAGCGTTTTCGTCTCTTTGAAGCAACAAGGAGACGGAGGCGTTTTTTTGTTGAATCAAAACCAAATTTTCTAAAACTTGAAAGGGGTTTTAATTATGAAAAAAATAAATATTACAGACATTACGCTTAAAAAACTGGCAGATGTGCGTGAGGTTGCCCTGCTATTTCGTGAAAAAACGGCAATTGCCGCCTGTGCCGATGTGCTGGGTGCTGATGCGGTTGAACTTGCCGGTGTGAAAAACCTGCGTGAAGATACCATTATATATAAAACCATTTCTCAAAATGTTCAAAATGCAACTTTGACCATTCCTGTTGGCTTTTCGGCTGATGATGTTGCCGATGCATGGGAATGTGTTAAAGAAGCAAAACACCCCCGCCTGCAGGTAGAGTTGCCCGTGTCTACCGTGCAGATGGAATATATGTATCATATGAAAGCAGAAAAAATGCTTGCAAAAATCGGCGAACTGACAAAGGCAGCCAAGGCTCTGTGCGATGATGTTGAGTTTTCAGTGCAGGATGCTACCCGTGCCGATGAAGCCTTTTTGCTTGCCGCAATAAAAGAGGCGGTAGAAAACGGGGCAGGCATCATTACCCTTTGTGATGACGCGGGCATCTCTCTGCCTGAGGAAATTGCAGCACTTACCGAAACCGTTAAGGCAGCGGTTACCGTTCCTGTTTATGTTCAGGTTTCAGACCGCATTAAGATGGGCGTTGCCTGTGCAATTGCTGCCATTTCTAAAGGGGCAGACGGCTTAAAATGTACTATGGCAGGGAAAGATGTTCTGCTTGCCGGTGACATTGCAGACGCTCTGCAGGCTTGTGCCGGCCGTGTTGATGCAGAAACAAATTTAAACAACACAAAAATTCATGCAAGCATTGATGAAATGCTCGCCGGCATCAACCACGAGACTTATGAAACAGAAGCCTCTGTCAGCGAGAAAAAGAAGATTCTGTTAGATACTGACAGCACGCTTGCACAGGTATCGCAGGCCGCGCAGGTGTTAGGTTATGACCTTTCAGATTCTGATGTGGGCAATGTTCACAAGGCCCTCATTCATGTTTGTGATAAAAAGGGTGCAGTCGGCGCAAAAGAATTTGAAGCGCTGATTGCAAGTGCCGCAATGCAGGCGCCTTCTACCTATCATCTTGAGAGTTATACCACCAACTGCAGTAATCTTACCAGTTCTATGTCACAGGTGACATTAAAGTGTAACGACGAAATCATTTGCGGTGTCAGCACGGGTGACGGACCGATTGACTCGGCTTTTCGTGCAATTGAGCAGTGCATTGGTTACCATTATGAACTGGATGATTTTCAGGTTCAGGCCGTGACCGAGGGTAAAGAGGCGTTGGGTTCTGCTTTGGTTAAACTCCGCAACAACGGTAAACTTTATGCCGGTAACGGTACATCAACCGATATTGTTGCCGCCAGCATTCGTGCTTATATCAATGCACTCAACAAAATTGTATTTGAGGAGGCGTAAGATGAAAATTGTTTTTTCAACCAAAAATGTGAGCCGTTCATCTTTTCTGGATACTTGTCGCTACGCCTATGATTACGGCTTTGCCGGTTTTGAAATATTTGATGCTATTTTAGAGCGCGCCGCGCATCACGACAGCATTCTGCGCCGTGATAAAATGGCCGATGCAAAAAGAAAGTTGATTAACCGCGGCCTTTCGGTGCCGGCGCTCCGCTTGCCGCACCCCGTTGAACACGAAGAAACAACGGCCGAGGTGGTTACAAAATATGTTGATATGGCGGCAAATGCCGGTGTTGAAAACATTATTGTGCGCGTTGAAGAAAAAACCGATTTTTCTCTGCTTTCAGCAAAACTCGGTGCTGCCATCAGCCGTGCAGAACGCGCGGATGTAGGCATTTTGTTTGAAACGGTGGGGCATCTTGCCAACACAGAAAATGTGATTGATATTATAAACTTTTTCTCCTCTGCGGCCATTGGCGCTTCGTGGAATGTGCGCGGCACTTATTTTGGCGCAGGTGAAACGGCCGAAACCACCATTAAAACGCTGGGCGCTTACATTAAATATGTGCGCCTGGGTGATATGAAAGATGATAAAACCGTTTTAATCGGCGAGGGTACTCTGCCGGTTGAAACCTTGTTAAACGCGCTTTCTTCTCTTAATTTTGACGGTTATATCTGTGCCGCGTGGAATGAAGAAATTAACGATGCCGACATTGTGCTGACGCATTTTGCAAACTATATTTCTGCCATTAACCGCGAAAAAAAGAATTTTGAACACGCGTATTATAACCGTGATAAATCCGGCACTTTTGTGTGGAAAAAATATGATGTGATTGAGGCGACTTTCTCTGATGTGCTTGACACAATGGCTGAGCGTTACCCCGACCAGTTTGCCTTTAAATATCCCACGCTCGACTACACCAGAACCTATGCACAGTTCCGCAGAGATGTGGATGAATGTGCGGCGGCGCTCATTTCGATGGGCGTTAAAGCGGGTGACCATGTTGCCGTTTGGGCAACCAATGTGCCCGAGTGGTTCATCACTTTCTGGGCTACCACAAAAATCGGTGCAGTTTTGGTTACGGTGAACACAGCCTATAAAATTCACGAAATTGAATATTTGTTAAAACAGTCAGATACCCACACGCTGGTGATGATTGAATATTGCAAAGATATTAACTACAAAGAAATTATTCAGGAACTGTGCCCCGAACTTGAGAGCCTCACACCGGGCGAACCGCTTTATTCAAAAAAACTGCCGTTTTTGAGAAATGTTGTCACAGCCGGTTTTTCAATGCCCGGTTGCCTGACATGGGAGCAGATGCTTTCACGCGCCGCACTTGTGCCGCGTGAAGAGGTTCGCCGCCGCGCATCACTCGTGAAGCCGGATGATGTTTGCAATATGCAATATACCTCAGGAACGACGGGTTTCCCCAAAGGCGTTATGCTGACGCACAGAAACATTGTAAACAACGGCAAAACCATTGGTGACAGAATGGATTTATCAACGGCTGACCGTATGATGATTCAGGTGCCGATGTTCCATTGCTTCGGTATGGTGCTTTCAATGACATCTATGATGACGCATGGCGGCACTCTTTGCCCGATTCCTTACTTTTCGCCCAAGTCATCGCTTGCTTGTGTCAATGATGAGCGCATCACCTGCTTTAATGGTGTGCCCACTATGTTTATTGCTATGTTTAACCATCCCGATTTTGCAAAAACAGACTTTTCTTATATGCGTACCGGCATTATGGCAGGCGCAAACTGCCCGGCCGATTTAATGCGCCGTGCCGCCGATGAGATGAACATGCGTGAAATCATTTCGGTTTACGGGCAGACAGAGGCCTCGCCCGGTTGCACAATGGGTGAAGTGAATGAAGATATTGACCACCGTGTTGAAACGGTCGGCAGCCCCTTCCCCGGTGTAGAGTGCAAGGTTATTGACCCCGAAACGGGCGAAGAACTGCCCGATGGTGAAAGCGGCGAGTTTGTTGCCCGTGGCTTTAACATTATGAAGGGTTACTATAAAATGCCCGAGGCCACCGCGCAGGCGATTGATGCTGACGGCTGGCTGCATTCAGGTGACATTTGCTGCCGCACACCGGATGGCTATTATAAGGTTACGGGCCGCTTGAAAGATATGATTATCCGTGGCGGTGAGAACCTGTATCCCCGTGAGATTGAAGAATTTTATCTGACCAACCCCAAAGTGCGCGATGTGCAGGTGGTGGGCGTGCCCGATGAAAAATATGGTGAAGAATGCTGCGCCTGGATTATTCTGCACAAGGGTGAAACCGCTGATGAAAATGAAATGCGCGAATTTGGCAATGCTTCCATTGCGCGGCATAAGGTTCCCAGATATTTTCTGTTTGTTGAGGAGTTCCCCATGAACGCGGCGGGCAAAATTTTGAAATATAAAATGCGCGATGAGTCTGCTGAATTGCTGGGCCTCAAAAAACAGTAAAAATTTTAAAAAACTCTTGACAAGTGTGTTTTTAAAGGGTATAATACTCTTACATTTGAATATCACAAAACGACTATGACGAAGACGGTCGGATGACAGAGCCTTGAGAGAGTTGGCGGTTGCTGCGAGCCAATGGCGAAGTTTTCCAATGACCCATCACTTCCGAGTTGGAGGTCCGAAAGCAAAAGCAAGTAGATTCCTTCCGTAATGCTGCGTTAAGGCAAAGGGCTTGATTGAGCCCCAAAGTGGCGGAATTTTTCCGCAATTTGTGTGGTACCGCGAGTTGAACAACCCGTCTCAAAGTCTGAGGCGGGTTTTTTGATTTATTCAAAGCTGTAAAATGTAATTTAACGGCGTAGAAAGGAGCAAAAAACAATGGAGTATAGTTTAAAAGAGGTTGCAGGCAGAATTAAAGACCTGCGTGAGGCCAAGGGCTATTCACCCGAGGAACTTGCAAAACTCACCGGCGTTTCGGCAGAAGATTATAAACTGCTGGAAGAAGGGGAGACCGATTTTAGTTTTACCTTTATTTATAAATGTGCAAAAGCCTGTGGCGTTGAGGTGGTTGACATATTAGAGGGCACCAGCACAACGCTTACCTCCTATGATGTAAATCGAAAGGGAGAAGGGCTCAAAATTGTTAAAAAGCAGGGTTTTGTTTATAACAATCTGGCCCCCAGATTCAAAGGCAAACTTGCCGAACCGTTTTTGGTTAAGTTCCCGTATTTACCCGAGGAGCAGGACACACCCATTAAACTTGCCTCTCATAACGGCCAGGAGTTTGATGTGATTGTAAAAGGTTCACTCAAGGTGCAGGTTGGTAACCACATTGAAGTGTTAAACGAGGGTGACTCCATTTATTATAACAGCATCATTCCGCATGGCATGATTGCTGTCAGCGAGGGTGGCTGTGAGTTTTATGCTGTTGTTTTAAATCCGAAAGACGGGCACTTCAGCGATGAATATCCCGTTGAGCCGGCAGGCACCGAAAAAACAGCAAAGGCAGAAAAGGTTGTCGCAAAAACTGTTGCTGATGATTTTATTGAATCATCTTATGATGAAAACGGCGTGTTTAGTGGCATTACCTTTAAAAATGATGATTCATTTAACTTTGCATTTGATTGTGTGGATGCCATTGCTGAAAAAAATCCCGATAAACTTGCTATGATGTGGGTGGCAAACGATAAAAGTGACCGTCGTTTCACCTTTAGCGATATGAAAAAATATTCTGCCAAAACGGCCAATTACTTTGAATCGCTCGGCATTAAAAAGGGCGACAAGGTTATGCTCGTTTTAAAACGGCATTACGAGTTCTGGTTCTGTATGCTGGCGCTGCATAAAATCGGTGCGGTTGCCATCCCTGCAACGAACCAGCTTGTTGAACATGACTTTACCTACCGGTATCAGGCCGCACAGGTCAAGGCCATTGTATGCACTAATGATGGCGATGTTTCAGATGAAGCCGAAAAGGCTGCGGCAAACTATCCCGATATGATTAAGGTGTTAGTTGGCGGCAAAAAAGAGGGCTGGAATGATTTTAGTGTGGAAATGGAGCGTTTCAGCACTCATTATAACCGCACCGAGAACACCCCCTGCGGCAACGACCCGATGCTGATGATTTTCACCTCAGGTACAACCGGCTATCCGCGCATTGCAACCCATTCTTATAAATATGCGTTGGGGCACTATCCCACCGCAAAACATTGGCACAATGTGAACCCCGATGGGCTTCACTTCACCATTTCAGACACCGGCTGGGGCAAAGCGCTCTGGGGCAAACTCTACGGCCAGTGGCTCTGTGAGGCGGCTATTTTTACCTATGACTTTGACCGTTTCCATTCTGATGATATTCTGCCGCTGTTTAAAAAATATAACATCACAACCTTCTGCGCTCCGCCGACAATGTATCGCTTTTTCATTAAAGAAGATTTGTCGAAATATGACTTATCATCTATTGAATATGCAACCACAGCGGGTGAAGCGCTCAATCCTGAAGTGTTTAACCAATTCAAAAAGGCAACGGGCCTGACCATTATGGAGGGTTTTGGCCAGACCGAAACAACGCTTTCCATCGCCAATTTTGTGGGCACAACACCGAAAATCGGTTCTATGGGTCGTCCCAGTCCGCTTTATGATGTTGTGATTTTAGACCCCGATGGTAACGAGTGCAAAACCGGTGACACGGGTGAAATTTGCATCCGCACAAAAGACGGTGCGCCCTGCGGTCTCTTCACCGGTTATTATATGGATGAAGAAAAAACCCGAGACGCTTGGTATGACGGTTATTATCACACCGGCGACCAGGCCACGATGGATGAAGATGGCTATCTGTGGTATGTGGGCCGTATTGATGATGTTACCAAATCATCCGGCTACCGCATTGGTCCCTTTGAAATTGAAAGCGTGATTATGGAACTGCCCTATGTGCTTGAATGTGCAATCACGCCCGTTCCCGATGAGGTGCGCGGTCAGATTGTTAAGGCAACCATCGTTCTCACCAAAGGCACCGAAGGGACAGAGGAACTCAAAAAAGAAATTCAGGAATATGTTAAAACCCACACAGCACCGTATAAATATCCCCGCATTGTGGAATTTGTGGCAGAACTGCCCAAAACCATCAGCGGCAAGGTGCGGCGTGTAGAAATCCGCAATAAGGATCTGGAAAAACAGAATAACTGATAAAAACAACAGGCCGCGGCT
>JAZRUU010000162.1:0-3342 GCA_045652725.1 Clostridia bacterium
TGCTCTCCATTTTAGAAACCGCACTTCGCAAGCAAAAAATTCCGTATTATCTCATTGAGGGTTCAACAAAAAAAGAAGACCGCCTCAGGCAGGTTAAGGCATTTAATAAAGATGATACACCGGTTTTCTTAATTTCTTTAAAAGCAGGCGGCACAGGGCTTAACTTAACGGGGGCTGATGTTGTGATTCACTACGACCCGTGGTGGAACTTAAGCGCACAGAACCAGGCAACCGACCGCGCCCACCGCATTGGGCAGAAAAACAGCGTTTCTGTGTATAAACTGATTGTTAAGGGAACGATTGAAGAAAAAATTCTGGCACTTGCCGAAAAAAAACAAAGTCTGGCAGAACAAATTCTGCCAGACGAAGGTAGCATTTTGCAAGGGCTCAGCAAAGAGCAAATTCTTGAATTATTTAATCATTAAGCATAATTACAGGGGAACGGCAAAAATCCATGCCGCTTTTCCCTGTATTTTTTTTGGGATACAACAGCGCATAAAGGTCTGTAGCCATAAGGTCTAGTGCAAACAGGCGTTTTGCAGTTTCGTCACAAAACGCGGCATCTGAAACCTTGTTTACAAAAGGAATCGTCGCCTTTTTCTGCAGTTCTTTTATGATAGCGCCACCCTGCCTGCCAACCCCAAGAATACGGGCATAAGCCGGCAAAAGCGCTTCATCTTCTTTCGTAATGCCAAGCAGGGTTTTAATCATTGTTCTGCAAATGCGCGTATGGGGATAGCGTTTTGTTTTCACCCGTTCTGCCAGTTGTTCAAACGAGCCAAATTCTTCTGCCGCGGCAATCAGGCGGTTTTCAAGCCCTTCTGACACACCGCCAATGGTAGTAAGCGCCTCACGCCCCACCGTGCGGAGCCGATAGCAAAGAAGCGGACCTAAATCATCCGTCGTAACAGGGGCGCGCCCTGCGGCAATTTCACGCTCCAAAATCTCATATGCACACTGCGGCATAAAGCGGGAAACTTCCTCACCCGAAAGCAGACGCTCACGAATGCCGGTGGCACTTAAAAAGTCATCGTCCGGCTCGGTGATGTTATGATGCCCCCTGTCGCGCTTTAAAACCGAAGGCTTCAGGCCGGGTGCAAATTCAGAAATAGCGCGAAGGTATTCAACGCCAAGCATATCATTTGCAAAAAGCGGCGTGCCACACACCTGCTCCACTGCAAGTCCATAGGCTTTAGGATAGGCCATCCCCGCGTCTAAATGCGCTTTTAACGCGGCTTGAAACACTGCATCATCGTTCACCCTTGCCGCGCGCTCTAAAAGCGAAATATCGCCACATTCACTGCCAAAAGAAAGGTAGCCCTCCACCCCTAATTTTGAAAGCAGAGCCACCGCGCCACGGGCAAACCCCTCGGCCGACTGCAGGCTGTAAACCACCGGCAGTTCAAGAACGAGATCGCACCCCGAGGCAAGGGCCATTTCACTCCGCGCCCACTTGTCTGAAATTGCAGGCTCTCCTCTTTGAACAAAAGAGCCGCTCATCAGACAGATAACACCGTCACAATGAAGCGCCTCTTTTTGCTCGCGTAGTTGATAGGCGTGTCCGTTGTGAAAGGGGTTATATTCACAAATTACAGCCATAAATTTCATAAAATTATCTCCGTTTGTCAAGTTCGGCCATCAGGTTTTCCCAGGTGAGACCGCGTTCAACCATAACCACCATCAGGTGATATAAAAAGTCACACGATTCATATTCAAGTTCAGAAACATCGGGGTTCTTTGCCGCAATGATAATTTCAGCAGACTCTTCACCGATTTTTTTGAGTTGCTTATCAATGCCCTTTGTGAACAGATAATTTGTGTATGAACCTTCTTTGGGGTTTTGTTTTCTGTCAACAATTACATCATACACATCTTTTAAAACAGAAAGTGAAACGGTTTCTTTTTTCTGCTCGGTCAGGCTGCCGTCAGCCTCCATTTTTCTGTAAAAGCAAGAGGTTTCACCTGTGTGGCAGGCAGGGCCGGCCGGATCAACTTTTAAAATCAGCGCATCTTCATCGCAGTCAACCAAAATCTCTTTCACATAGAGCACATTGCCGGAGGTTTCACCCTTTGTCCAAAGACTCTGGCGTGAGCGTGAAAAGAAAGTTGCCTTGCCTGTTTCCTGCGTGATTTTTAAAGATTCTTCATTCATATAGGCCAGCATCAGCACTCGGCCCGAAATGTAATCTTGTGCAATAGCGGGAATCAAGCCCTTTTCATCAAATTTCAACATTATGAATCATCCTTTCATCTATAAACGAACAGGTATGTTTTCCTGCTTTAAATACTCTTTTAATTCTTTAATAGTCAGTTCTTTATAATGAAATAGCGAGGCCGCCAGAACCGCATCGGCACCACCCGTTGTCAGCGCGTCTTTAAAATGCGAGAGTTGCCCTGCGCCGCCCGAGGCAATCACGGGAATGGAAACCACAGACGAAACTTTTTGTGTAATCGGCAAATCGTAACCCGCCTTTGTGCCGTCGGCATCCATACTCGTTAAAAGAATTTCACCTGCGCCGAGTTCTTCAGCTTTTTTTGCCCACTCAACAGCATCAAGACCGGTATCAACCCTGCCGCCATTTAAATAAACACTGTAGCCGCCCGAGGCATTTTGTTTTGCATCAATGGCAACCACAACACATTGCGAGCCAAATTTATAAGCCGCCTCCGATATGAGTTCAGGGCGTTTGATAGCGGCAGAATTAACCGAAATTTTATCGGCACCGGCTTTTAAAATTTCACGAAAGTCTTCAACCGTGCGGATACCACCACCCACCGTAAAGGGAATGAACACCTGCTCGGCCGTTTTTTCAACCAGATTCACGATTATGTTTCGTGCATCGGAAGAAGCGGTAATATCAAGAAAAACAAGTTCATCGGCGCCGGCCTCATCATAGGCCTTGGCAATTTGCACCGGGTCACCTGCATCTTTTAAGTTTACAAAATTAACACCTTTAACCACGCGGCCGCGGTGAACATCTAAACAAGGGATAATTCGTTTTGTCAGCATGTTTCGCCACCGCCAATCTCACAAATTGCTTTAGACAAATCAACACGGCCGGTATAAATAGCCTTGCCCACAATAGCACCGCTGACACCGGTTTTTGTAAGCGCCGCCAAATCTTCGTGGCAGCCAACACCGCCGGAGGCAATCACGCCCGGGCCAAAGGCTTCGGCCATTTGTGTCATAGCGGCAAGGTTCGGACCCTGAAGCATGCCGTCTGTCGCAATGTCTGTATAAATAATATGTTGAACGCCAACCTCTTTAACGCGCAGCGCCAGGTCAATCGCCTTTTCGCCGGAAACCTCTTCCCAACCGGAAATGGCAGCATACCCGTCTTT
>JAZRUU010000163.1:0-1621 GCA_045652725.1 Clostridia bacterium
ATTTTAAAAGAATTTAACGACAAGCCAATCGCTTATTATGATACAATACAGGCATACGCCCAATTACTCGTTACAATACTTGCCAGAGAATATTTTTCGAAAACAACCCACAATATATCCGGTCATTTTGAAAACCACAAACAGTTTGTTTTATACTGTATTGAATATATTGAAAATAATTTTACCGATAAGATTTCATTGGATGAAATTTCAAAAAAATCTGCTATGTCAAAAAGTAATTTCTGCTCTCTGTTTATGAAATTTACAGGCCATTCATTTAATAACTACTTAAATGCTTGCCGCATTAAAGCAGCGACCGAATATATAAAAAAGGGATATAAAATCACTGCCATCTACGGTTTGTGCGGTTATAACGACTTCTCCACTTTCAACAGAAATTTCAACAAAATTATGGGAATGTCCCCGCGCGAATATAAAAACCTGCATTGCTAAAACTGATTGCTCATTCATAAAAAAGACGGTTATTTCTGCCCGAAATAACCGTCTTTTTATGTTGTATTCAGAAGAAACACGATTATAGGCTTCATAATCTGTAATGGCGAGAAAATCATCATTTTAATCAGAGTGGTTTTTAGGTACTTCGTGGCCTGTAATTGAAAGTATGGAATAACCCTTTGCCTTGTATTGTTTTTTGCGAGGTGATATAAGGTACATATCCTGTTCTCATTTTATCTAAAATTCTTTCTCGCTTGTCTTTTTTATTTTCACTACATTTTGTCTTTCCGGCTACTTTGATTTTCATTTTTCATTATATCACCGACTCCTTTAAAAATCAATTTCTTTCTCTTTCGGGTATAAATTTACTTTTTTTGGAAATTATGTTATTGAAAACATTAAAGGCTGGTGATGATTCGTGGCAAACAAAGTAGAAATCTGCGGTGTAAATACAGCAAAACTCCCTGTCCTTTCAAACGAAGAAAAGGTGGCGTTGTTTGAAAAAATCAAGCAAGGTGACAAAAACGCCCGCGAGACTTTTATCGGCGGCAATTTGCGGCTTGTTCTAAGTGTGATTCAGCGTTTTTCAAACCGCGGCGAGAACATGGATGACCTGTTTCAAATCGGTTGTATCGGGCTCATTAAGGCCATTGATAATTTTGACACCTCGCACAATGTAAAATTTTCAACTTATGCCGTTCCAATGATTATCGGCGAAATCAGGCGCTATTTAAGAGATAACAACCAGATTCGTGTCAGCCGTTCCCTGCGCGACATTGCCTATAAGGCACTCAAGGCAAAAGAAGAATATATTACAAAGCATGCAAAAGACCCCACCATTGATGAACTGGCCAAAATTCTCAAACTTTCAAAAGAAGAGGTTGTGTTTGCGCTCGAATCGATTCAAGACCCCATCAGTCTACACGAGCCGGCTTATAACGATGGCACCGATACCATTTTTGTAATGGATCAAGTGAAAGACACCAAAAACACCGACGAAAAGTGGCTTGAAAACATTGCCCTCTCTGAAGCAATGAAACGCCTGACCGAAAGGGAAAAGCACATTATCTCTCTCCGTTTTTTTGCCGGCAGAACCCAGATGGAGGTCGCCGATGAAATCGGCATTTCACAGGCACAGGTTTCGCGCCTTGAAAAGGGCGCGCTG
>JAZRUU010000164.1:0-5846 GCA_045652725.1 Clostridia bacterium
TTCTTTTAAGAAAATACAAGTCCACACACTTGATAAAAAGGGTGTAATGTAGGCAAGATTGGAAACCTTTGCAGTATTTCCTTTCACAAGTGCCACCACCCAGCAAGTGTTTGCAATTGCTACCGCAAAAATGCCGTTCCACAAAAAACCGAGCATTTGGTCCGGTCTTGCCACAAAAAGATCTCCATTAAAAAGATTGATAAGGGTTGTAATTAAAAAAGTTACAAGGTAACTTGTCATTAAAGACAACGGCTTGTTATAATTCATTTTCTGATTAAACGCGGTAAACACACCATAAGAAACAGCACCCAAAATGCAGCACAGAGCCCCCAGTAAAATTTTGGTATCAAACTCTTTAGCCGCGCCGCCCATTACAATGATAACACCAATAAAAGACATTAAAATGGCGATGATTTTTTTAACGGTCAGGAGTTCTTTTAAAACGATGCAGGCAAAAAGAACGCTCATAATCGGCCACAGATAGTTAATGATAAACGCCTGCGAAGCCGGGAGCAAATCGGTGCCTGCATAATAAAACAAATAATATAAAAATGTGCCCGGCAGACCGATAAGTGCCATAATGCAATAATCTTTCAATGTATAGTGGCGAAATTTTTTAAAGTTGCCGCTTATAATGTTGATTAAAAGCAAAAACAGGCCGGCAATCAAAGCGTTCATCCACAACAGTTGCATATTGTTCAGTTCCGTCAGAAGTATCTTACAGGTGGCGGCAACAGTTGACCAGAAAAAGATGGTTATACCGGCATATAAATATGTTTTTTTCATTTTTAATCTCCTTTTAAAGGCGTTATTTCTCACCTGCAAATTCTGTAATCTGTGCCTCGAGCCTTCGAATGGTCTCGGCCTTGGTTTCAGGCAAGTGACCAAAAGGAAACGCTATGTTCATTGCATCATATTTTGTCTGACAAATTTTTTTTAACGGCAAAAGTTCTATTTTGTCAATGCATTGGTTCTGCAGGGCTATCGCTTTCAATTCGCTGATATTTTCATCCGAATCGTTAACACCCTCCACAATCACCTGTCGCACGGTGGTGGGAATCTGCATTTGATTCAAATGTGACAAGAACAACAAAGGCGCATCAAAAGAACACCCCACATTGTCAAGGTACGCTGGGGCGTTCGTGTATTTTATATCAAGAAGCACCCTGTCTGTCACCGTTAAAAGACGCAAAACAGAGTCATTTAAAAGAGCGCCGGATGTGTCAAGGCAGGTGTGAATACCGTTTTCTTTGCAAAGGCTGAACAGTTCAAAAGCGAAATCTGCCTGCAGCAGCGGTTCACCGCCGGAAAGCGTAATGCCGCCATTTTCACCAAAATATTCGCGGTAACGCATTGCTTTATCTAACAGTTCTTTGGGGGCATATTCAGTTCCTTTGTCAATTTCCCAGGTATCGGGATTGTGACAGCACTTGCAGCGCAAATGGCACCCCTGCAAAAAAACCACAAAACGAACGCCGGGCCCGTCAACCGTGCCGAGTGACTGAATGGAGTGCACCCGCCCTACCGTCGCGCTCATAAGACACAATGGAAGGTGCGGCTGATAACCTCACGCTGTTGTTCTTTTGAAAGTTTGTTAAAGTTAACGGCATAGCCCGAAACGCGGATGGTCAGATTCGGGTAAGCCTCGGGATTTTCATAGGCTTTCATCAAGGTTTCGCGGTTTAAAACATTCACATTGATGTGGTGCGCGTTCTTTTTAAAATAGCCGTCTAAAATTGCTACAAGATTTGCAATGCGCTCGCTTTCTGTTTTACCGAGAGCCTCCGGTGTGATGGAAAATGTGTTTGAAACACCGTCACGGCAATCGACATAACTGATTTTGGCAACCGAGTTAAGAGAGGCCAACGCTCCGTTTTCTTCGCGGTTGTGCATTGGGTTGGCACCGGGCGCAAACGGCTCGCCTGCTTCTCTGCCATCCGGCGTTGCCCCGGTGTTTTTTCCATACATAACATTTGATGTAATGGTCAGCACCGAAAGGGTGTGAATGGCATTGCGATAGGTTTTTGTTTTTCTGAGTTCACAAATCACTTTGTGGGCCATTTCTTTGGCAATCAGGTCAACTCTGTCATCATCGTTGCCATATTTCGGGAAGTCGCCCGTTGTATTAAAACCACAAATAAACCCTTCTTCATTTTTAACGGGCACAACAGTGGCATAACGAATGGCGCTGAGCGAATCTGCCACAACAGAAAGGCCGGCAATACCAAACGCCATAAAGCGTTCAACCTCTGTATCGTGCAGGGCCATTTGTATTTTTTCATAGGCATATTTATCGTGCATATAATGAATGATGTTCATTGTGTTAACATATAAATGGCTGAGCCACGAAATGTAAACATCAAACCGTTTCATAACGGCGTCAAAATCAAGCGCATCATCTTCCATAACGGGCATTTGAGGACCAATGTGCATTTGGCTTGTTGTGTCATAACCGCCGTTTAAAGCAATGAGCAGCAACTTGGCAAGGTTACACCGCGCACCGAAAAATTGCATCTGCTTACCCACTTTCATAGCAGAAACACAGCAGGCAATGGCATAATCGTCACCGTAAATAGGGCGCATAACATCATCGTTTTCATATTGAATTGAATCTGTATCGGCCGAAACCTTTGCACAGAATTTTTTAAAGTTCTGCGGCAATTTTTCAGACCACAAAACAGTCAGATTCGGTTCGGGTGATGAGCCTAAAGTATATAAGGTGTTAAGGATTCTGAAACTGCTTTTTGTTACAAGCGTTCTGCCATCTTCACCCACACCGCCGATGGCTTCGGTAATCCACATCGGGTCACCGCCGAACAGTTCGTTATATTCGGGCGTACGCAGATGGCGCGCCATGCGGAGTTTCATAACAAAATCGTCAATAAGTTCCTGCGCGCCTTTTTCTGTCAGTGTGCCGTTTTGTAAATCGCGCTCAATGTAAATATCAAAAAATGTGCTCACACGGCCGAGTGACATAGCGGCACCGTTTTGTTCTTTAATAGCCCCCAGATAGGCAAAATATGTCCACTGAATGGCCTCTTTAGCATCTTTGGCAGGCATTGAAATATCAAAGCCATACATAGCCGCCATTTCTTTTAACAAGCCCAAAAATTCAATTTGTTTATAAAGTTCTTCATTGAGTCGAATGGTTGCCGCGTCGAAATGATCATTTTCAAGCGCTGCTTTATCTTTTTTCTTTTCTTCAATAAGGCGATCAACACCATAAAGCGCCACACGGCGATAGTCGCCAATAATGCGGCCGCGGCCATAAGCATCGGGCAAGCCGGTTATAACATGGCATTTTCTTGCCTTTCGCATTTCATCGGTATAGGCTCTGTAAACACCGTCATTATGTGTGGTTCTGTAACGAAATTCTTCTTCCATTTTATCGCTTAACTGATAGCCGTAAGCCTCGCAGGCCTGCCGCGCCATACGCATACCGCCAAAGGGATTCACCCCGCGCTTAAGCGGTCGGTTAGTCTGCATACCGACAATGATTTCGTTTTCTTTATCAATATAACCAGGTGAATAACTCGTAAGCGACGAAACGGTTGCCGTATCAATGTCTAAAACACCACCGTATTGACGCTCTAAAGCAAAAAGAGACTCAAGTTTTTTCAAAACGCCTGCGGTTCTCTCGGTTGCGGTTTCTAAAAAAGCCGCATCACCCACATATTCACAATAGTTTTTTTGAATAAAATCTCTCACATCGATTTCGTTTTGCCAGTTGCCGGCATTAAAACCATTCCAATATTCTTGCATCATATCATTACCTCCACCTTCGTTATGCTTTGCAGAAATAAAAAAAGGCAATTCAACTTTAAAAAGCGAATTGCCCAGACGGTCGGCTGTTTCATTTACATTCCCCCGCGACAATTCGCGAAAATCCGTCAGTAGTGTAAATGCAATTATAATTATATACTATATATAGTGTAATGTCAACAATTTTTGCTATTTTTTTCGTCAAAAAACGGAGCCGGACAAAAGAAAATCGTATGCCCGGCTCCGTTTTTAAATTAACAGAAATTATTTTTTATACAGCGGACCATAAACACCGCAGGCTCTGTAATCCTGACCTTCTTTATCCATACCGAAGGCGTTCCACGCAGCCGGTCTGAAGATTTCTTCTTCCGGCACATTGTGCATGCAAACAGGAATTCTGAGCATTGAGCACATGGTAATCAAATCAGCACCGATGTGACCGTAACTGATTGCACCGTGGTTTGCGCCCCAGTTATTCATAACATCATAAGCCGATTTAAAGGCACCTTCGCCTGTGCATCTGGGTGCAAACCAGGTGCAGGGCCAGGTGGGATTGGTTCTTTCCATCAGTGTATCAGAAACATCGTCAGGCAGTTTCACTGTCCAGCCTTCTGCAATCTGCATCACAGGGCCAAGACCTTTAACAAGGTTCAGACGAATCATAGTAACGGGCATTTCTGCGCGTGTGGTAAAGTGGCTGGAGAAACCGCCGCCGCGGAAGTTATCAAAACCGGCTTCACACCAAACGGTGGCATCGGTCATCTTTTTAATATCTTCGTCAGTAACTTCCCACCATTTTTTCATAATGGCGTTACCGTTTTCATCGGTACATTCGCCGCAGGCATCAAGACAAGCCGCACCCGAGTTTAAGAGGTGAATAATGCCGCCGTTTTCTTTGGCTTTGCCCTCTAAATCATAACCGGTAACGCGCTTGGTTGCCTCAGGAGACCAGAAAGTTCTCACATCGGCAAAAATCTGTGCACGGTGCGTCAGCAAACGCATAAAGAGCATACATAAGCCGTTTAAAACATCGTTTTCGGTTGCCAGTGTATAAGGCTCACGCGCGCCCTCAAAGTCAAAGGTGGAGCTGAGAAGTGCTTCAGGATAGTCACAGTTCGGCCAGTGGTCTGTCCACTGTCTCTGACCCTGAAAACCGCCGACAATGGCGTTGTGACCAACCATTTCTTCTTCACAGCCCTCAGGCAGATTTTTATTGCCTGCCATCAGGTCTTTAATAATGCAATACATTTTAACGGTGAATTCCCACTGCTTTTCTTTTTCTTCATCAGAAAAACGAACAAAGTCGGGGTTATCATCTCTGCCCATTTTGCAATGTTCTTTTGTCCACGCGAGGGCTTTCTGATATTCTTCTTCGTTATAAATGCCCTCTTCCATACGGCGGAGAATTTCAACCTCATCAACTGATTCAACACGCATACCGAGGTAAGATTCAACAAAATCCTGATCCATAATCGAACCGCCGATGCCCATGCACTGCGAACCAATCTGCAGGTATGACTTGCCTCTCATAGTTGCAACAGCAATGGCGCTGCGGCCAAAACGAAGCAATTTTTCTTTAATATCATCAGGAATTTCGGTCACCTGGTCTCTGTCCATAACTTCGTGGCCATAAATGCCAAAAGCAGGCAGACCCTTTTGCGCGTGTGAAGCTAAAACCGCCGCAAGATAGACAGCGCCCGGTCTTTCTGTGCCGTTAAAGCCCCAAACGCCTTTAATGGTGTTGGGGTCCATATCCATCGTCTCAGAGCCGTAACACCAGCAAGGCGTTACGGACAGGGTGATATCAACACCCTCTTTTTTGAACTGGTCAGCGCAAGCTGCTGCTTCAGGCACACGACCAATACTTGAATTGGCGATAACAACCTTAACAGGTTCACCGTTTGAATAATAAAGATTTTCTTCAAACAGTTTTTTGGCCGCAAGCGCCATAGACATTGTCTGCTCCTCTAAACTCTCGCGCAGTTTTAAAGGACCACGACGACCGTCAATAACGGGACGAATGCCAATTACGGGATAGTCTCCCACATATCTTTTTTCTGCCATTTTTCTTCCTCCTTATATCA
>JAZRUU010000165.1:0-9385 GCA_045652725.1 Clostridia bacterium
AATTGCAAAGCGGTGCACCTCCTCCTGCACGCCTGCCAGCAGACGAAAGGCCTCGGAGGTTTTTAAAAATTCCATAACCTCACCCTGCGGCGTAACCACGCCTTTGGTTCTGTGTCGGTCATCTTTCACCATACCAAAGAGCGGAATGTCTGCATCTATGAGCGATAAAAGTTCTGCAATCGCATTCACCTGCCCTTTGCCGCCATCTAACAAAATAACATCCGGCAGGGGCAGAAATTTTGGTTTTGCAAGCGTTCCCGCTGCCACTTCTGCTTCTTCCTCTTTTGCATGGCGGAACCGACGGTAAAGCATCTCGGTCAGGCTTGCACAATCGTCACCGCCCTGCGCCTTTTCAATTTTAAAGTGCCGATAAAGGCTTTTTGCAGGCTTGCCGTCACAAAAAACAACCATCGAGCCTACCGCATCCTGCCCTGCTGTGTGAGAAATGTCATAAGACTCTATCCGTTTGGGGAGTTCAGGCAAATTCAATTTCTCTTTCAGTTCCAAAATGCTTTTCGGTACATTTTTGCCGCTGTCTTTTAACAAATGGTCCACCGCACTCTGGTGCGCATTTTTAGTTGCCATTTCTGTCAGACGCTTTTTTTCGCCTCGCACCGGGCATTTAAGGTGAACTTTTTTACCGGTGCGACCCGAGAGCCAGGCGGCAATGAGCGTTTCATCTTCACAAGGGCAGGCAATATAAATTGTTTTGGGAACATCGTCAGAATCGGCATAAAACTGTTTTAAAAAGGCACCGCACAAAACCCCGTCGGGCGTGTCTGCCGTTTTATCAAGCACGGTGTTGTGGCGGCCAATTAAGCGCCCACGGCGGATAAACAACACAGAAACATAAGTTTTTGCATTCTGACGGTAAAAACCGATTACATCTTCATCAGCCTGCCGTTCTGAAATCATTTTTTGTCGTTCTTCAATTTTATAAATGGCATTGATTTTATCTCGCAGAAGCGCCGCGCGCTCAAACTCCAAAGCATCAGATGCTGCCTGCATTTCATCGGCTAGTTGTTTTAAAATCGCCTCGTGGTCACCTTCTAAAAAACTGCAGGCGCGACCAATTTGCCTGCGGTATTCTTCAGCAGAAACGGGGTGCACACACGGCGCGGTGCATTGCTCAATGTGTGCGTTCAGGCATTCTTTTTTCTTGCCCATATCCGCCGGCATTTTCAGGTTGCAAGTCGGGAGTTTGCAAAGTTTTGAAACCATATCAATAACCTCGCGAACTGCTGCACTTCCGGTATACGGACCATAATATTTGTTGCCGTCGCGCTCCATTTTTCGCGTTAAAAATATGCGGGGAAAAGGCTCACGAATCGTCACTTTAATATAGGGATAATGTTTATCATCTTTTAACAGAATATTATAATAAGGCTTGTGTTTTTTAATGAGATTGCACTCTAAAATGAGGGCCTCAAGTTCAGAGTCTGTAATAATATATTCAAAGGTGTCAATATTGGAAACCATAGCCCGCACTTTAGGTGTGTGATTTTCAACTGCCGTAAAATATTGCTTGATTCGGTTTTTTAAAACCTTGGCTTTCCCAACATAAATAATCTCGCCTGCGGCATTTTTCATCAGGTAAACACCCGGTTCTTCCGGCAGGTTCAAAAGGGCATCTTTATCCATATTAACACCTCCCTCTGTGTAGAAGAAAAGGCGCGCCCTAAAGCACGCCTTTAATCGTTTTTTAAATGTGATATAACTTAGTCTTTGTCATAAGTTAAAAGTTTAACCATGATAAATTCTTCAAGTGCCTCCATGGCCTCTTGTTCATCAGCACCATCAATAACAAGATTAATGGTAACGCCTTTATTGATCCCCAAAGAAAGAACACCCAAAAGACTTTTTGCATTCATGCGGCGGTTATTCTTTTCAACCCAGATAATAGATTTAAATGCATTAGCCGTCTGAATAAAATCACTTGCCGCTCTTGAATGAAGCCCAATCAGATTAGGCACAACAAATTCTTTTGATAGCATACGAGTACCGCTCCTTCTTTGATAACTAGAAAAGTTCTTTATAATAGAATACTAAAATTTTGGCTCTGTGTCAATAGAAAATTTCTATTTTATAAAGTTTCTGTTAAAATTTCAGTTTTTCTTCTAAATAAGGAATAACCTCATCAATTTTAACTGTTACCTGCTCCATAGTGTCACGCTCGCGAATGGTAACGGTTCCGTTTTCAGGGCTGTCAAAATCATAGGTAATGCAGAACGGAGTACCGATTTCATCCTGACGGCGATAACGCTTACCAATGCTGCCCGCTTCATCATATTCACACATAAAATGGCTTGCCAGTTTCTGATAGAGTTCAGTTGCACCTTCAGAAAGTTTCTTTGAAAGGGGCAGAACCGCTGCCTTAATGGGCGCCAAAGCGGGATGGAAGCGCATAACCACACGGGTGTCACCCTCGCCAACCTGTTCTTCGTCATAGGCTTCTGTTAAAAAGGCCAGCGTTACACGGTCAGCACCGAGTGACGGTTCAATACAATAAGGAATGTATTTTTCGTTGGTAATCGGGTCAGTATATTCAAAGTTTTCACCGGAGTGAGTTGCATGCTGTTTTAAGTCAAAATCGGTTCTGTCAGCAATGCCCCAAAGCTCGCCCCAGCCAAACGGGAACATAAACTCAACATCGGTAGTGGCATTGCTGTAGTGAGACAGTTCTTCGGGTGAATGGTCACGCAGTTTTAAGTTCTCCATATCAATGCCTAAAGATAACAGCCAGTTAATGCAGAATTCTTTCCAATAAGCAAACCATTTTAAATCTTCACCCGGTGCGCAGAAGAATTCAAGTTCCATCTGCACAAATTCACGGATTCTGAAAATAAAGTTACCCGGTGTAATTTCATTACGGAAAGATTTACCCACCTGACCGATACCGAAAGGCACTTTTTTTCTGGTGGTTCTCTGAACATTTTTAAAGTTCACGAAAATACCCTGAGCCGTTTCAGGACGCAGATACAGTTCAGAAGTGCTGTCTTCTGTAACACCCTGAAAAGTTTTAAACATCAGGTTAAATTTACGGATATCGGTAAAATCGTGCTTACCGCATTTGGGGCAAACGATTTCATTTTCTCTGATGAAATCCATCATCTTTTCGTTGCTCCAACCGTCAACGGTTGCAGGTTCACCTTTTTCTTTTAAATAATCTTCAATCAGATTATCGGCACGAAAACGGCCTTTACACTCGCGGCAATCCATCAGCGGGTCAGAAAAGCCGCCCACATGACCGGAAGCCACCCATGTCTGAGAATTCATCAAAATAGCCGCATCAAGGCCAACATTATAAGGAGATTCCTGAATAAACTTTTTCCACCACGCGCGTTTGATGTTGTTCTTGAGTTCAACACCGAGCGGGCCGTAATCCCATGCATTTGCAAGGCCGCCGTAAATTTCAGAACCGGGGTAAACAAACCCTCTGCCCTTACAAAGAGCGACCAGTTTTTCCATCGTTTTTTCCGTGTTTTTCATACATACCCTCCGTCGCACATCATAAATGCTTTAAACATTTTTTCACTCATATGTATAGTATACTAATTTATGCGGAATTTGTCAATATTTTCACAAGAAAATCATTGTAGAAATAAATTACAAAAGTTGTTGACTATTTCGGTTTTTTATGATAAAATAATCACGAATTTATTACGAAAGGAAACAACATACATATATGGATACAGACGACGGTAATTATTGCATTACCACTGCAATCAAATATATGATTTCGATATGTGAGGCATACTTGCGCTTTTTTATTTTCGGGCGCAGGCATGTCTTTTTGTGTTTTTATCGAATCTGATGCCGGTTGCAAACAAATCTTATCAAACTGAATTTAAACTTTAAAAAGGAGTTATGTAAAATGGATCCCTTGCCTATAATTATGATGGTGGTTTTAGTGCTGTTATCCGGTTACTTCTCTGCTACCGAAACCGCCTTTTCATCGTTTAACAAAACAAGAATGAAAACCATAGCAGAAAAAGGTGATAAGCGTGCCATTTTGGTTCTTAATCTCTCAGAACGCTATGATAAACTTATTTCAACCATTTTAATTGGTAATAACATTGTAAACATCGCTCTTGCTTCACTGGGAACGATTTTCTTTGTAAAACTTTATGGTGACATCGGTGCCACCATCTCAACTGCTGTTATTACCGTTGCTGTTTTAATTTTTGGAGAAATTTCTCCCAAAAGCATTGCAAAAGACACACCGGAAAAATTTGCAATGTTCTCTGCTCCCTACATTAACTTTTTAATCGTTGTTTTAACCCCTCTGAACTTCTTGTTTTCATTGTGGAAAAAACTGCTTTCAAAACTTCTGAAAGTAGAAAGCGAAACCAAAATGTCGCAAGAAGAACTCTTAATGCTGGTTGACGAGGTTGAGCAAGAAGGTTCAATTGATGAAGATGAAGGCGACCTTTTGCGCAATGCCATTGAATTCACCGAGCAAGAAGCGGGTGACATTTTAACTCACCGTGTTGACCTTGAGGCCGTGCCGATGGATGCAACAAAAGAAGAAATTGGCCGTTTGTTCACACAAACACGCTTCTCCCGTCTACTGGTTTATGACGAATCGATTGATAACATCATTGGTGTGATTCACTTAAAAGACTTTTTCACCGAAAAAGGCATTACCACAAGACCGCTCGAAGAACTCATCACCAAGCCGGTTTACATTCAAAAAACTGAAAAAATCAACGATTTGTTAAAGATTTTGCAGCAGAACAAATCGCACATTGCCGTTGTTCTCGATGAATACGGCGGCACGCGTGGCATTGTCACGATGGAAGATATTTTAGAAGAACTCGTTGGCGAAATTTGGGACGAGCACGACGAAATTATTGAAAACTTCAAAGAACTCTCCGAGGGCATTTATTCTGTTGACTGTTCTGTTGACTTTGATGATTTTTGCGAGTTCTTTGGCCTTGAAATTCAAACCGAGAACAACACCTTAAGCGGCTGGATTATGGAACAACTTGACAAAGTTCCCGAAGTGGGTGACAGTTTCGTTTACGAAAACCAAAAAATTACCGTAACCGAAACCGACTACCACAGAGTAACCAACATCAAAATTGAACTGATTGAAGTGCCAGAGGCCGATGCCGAAGAAAGCGAAACCGAATCTTAAATAACAAAAAAATAACACCGCGCAAGCGGTGTTATTTTTTTGCATAAGCAATCCTGTAAGCCGAGTTCTGTATTTGATGATCATCTATCTAGGCCTGGCATTACTGACAGGCTCAAGCCACCGTCAAGCGCAGGCATGCCGGGCCGACTCAGCCTGCACGAGCCAATACGGTGTTGCTTCGAGTGGGGTTTACAGAGCCGCAGCGTCTCCGCTGCGCTGGTGAGCTCTTACCTCACCTTTCCACCATCGCCGGAAAAACCGGCAGTCTATTTCTGTTGCACTATCCTTAGAGTCGCCTCCACCGGGAGTTACCCGGCACCCTGCCCTATAAAGCTCGGACTTTCCTCGTGGGCTACGCCCCCGCGACCATCTGGACTACTTACCTTGGTAGTATAACACAACAAAAAAACCGTGTCAAGATTCTTTATTTTTCGCGGCGCAGAAATTCACAGGTTTTGATGATGCCAATAACGGTTTTGCCGTCTTCAATCTGATTTTGCATAATCATATCCATCAACTTTGTTAACGGATATTTTTCAACCTCTAAAAATTCATCCTCGTCAAGGTTCATATCTTCTGAAGATAAGCCGCGCGCAAGGTAGATATGAATTTTTTCTCCGCAAAAACCGGGCGAAACCATAAACGAACCCAGATTTTCAAATGTTTTCGCAACAAGGCCGGTTTCTTCTTTCAGTTCGCGGATACCACACTCCAGCGGGTTTTCTCCATAATTCAACTTGCCGGCAGGCAATTCCAAAAGAATGGTATCAAACGGCCGGCGGTACTGACGAACCATATATACATTTTCGTTTTCATCCAAAGCAACAATGGCAACGCCACCGGGATGCTCCACAATTTCACGCTTGGCTTCTGTGCCGTTGGGAAGCATAACGGTATCAAGACGAACGGTTATGATTTTCCCCTCAAAAATAGTTTGTTTGCTTATGGTTTCTTCTCGCAGATTCATTGTTTATCTCCCTCTTTTTTTGCAAGAATTTGTTTTACATAAAGTGTTTCTTCAACCGTTAAGTCAGCCTGCGAAAGCAAGTCCGGTCGTTTTTGCACCGTGCGAAGAACAGACTGCTCTCTCCGCCATTTTTTAATATTTTCGTGATGCCCCGAAATCAGCACCTGCGGCACCTCGCGCCCCATAAACTCGGGCGGGCGGGTGTATTGCGGATATTCTAAAAGCCCGTTATACAGCGATTCTTCAGAATACGCCTCCTCAGATGGCAGAACACCGGGCACCATACGGCTGACGGCATCAATCACGGCAAGCGCTGCAATTTCACCACCGGTCAAAACATAATCGCCAATAGAAATTTCTTCATCAACAATTTCTTCAATAATGCGCTCGTCCACGCCCTCATAGTGACCGCAAAGAAAAACAAGGTGCGGCTCCTGCGCCAGGCGACGAGCCGTTTCCTGATTAAACACCTTACCCTGCGGTGACATATAAATCACCTTTGGCCGCGTTTTTGCGGTTTCTAAAACCGATTGATAAGCACGGTAAATGGGCCCCGGTTGCATCACCATACCCATACCGCCGCCGTAGGGCGCATCATCAACGCGGTTATGCTTGTTTTCGGCAAAATCGCGAATATCGGTATAGCGAATATCTAAAATTCCTGCGGCCGTTGCTCGGCCGATAATACTGTCACCCAAAACACCGCGCATCATCTCAGGGAACAGCGTTAAGCAATCAATACGCATAATGCTCATCCTTTTATGTAGGTGTTATGCCTCATCAAGAAGACCATCAGGAATAACAACTTTCATATATCCCTCTTTAATGTTAATCTCCTGTATCACTTCTTTTATCGCAGGCAAATAAGCTTTTTTACCATCTTCACACCGAACTTCATACACATCGTTGGCACCGGTCTGGAACACATCGGTAACCTTGCCCAGTGCGCCGTCACCAGTTACAACCGTAAGACCGATTAAGTCTGCAATGTAGTAGCGTCCCTCAGGTAGATTTTCATCTTTTTTTACAAAAAGCGTTCTGCCGCGAAAAGTCTCGGCAGTTTTCATATCGTCTACCCCTTCGAGTTTAATGATGGCACAGTTTTTGTGAATTCTGACACTTTCGGCATAAAGCGCAACCGCCGCATCACCATCTTTTAAATAAAATGTGATGATGTCGGTCAAAGCGTCTAAACTGTCAGTCCATGGGTTTAACTTAATTTCACCGCGAACACCATGGGTGTTTACAATTTCACCGATTTCAATCAACTGCATAGTCCATCCTCCTGCAATAAAATGTAATTATCATAGTGAAAAAGGGCGGTTCTACCGCCCTTTTTAAATGCTTACGATACCGACTCGGTAACATCTGTCCGGCTCGGCTTTTTTTCTTTATAAATAATTTCAGGCTTCCCTTTTCCCGTGATGCAAGCCTCAGTAATAATGCACTTAACAACATTTTTTTCAGACGGAAGTGCATACATAATATCAAGAAGCGTTTCTTCCATAATAGAACGCAAGCCACGCGCACCTGTTTTTCTCTCAAGAGCTTTTTTAGCAATGGCACGAACAGCCGCTTCATCGAGTTCAAGTTTCACACCGTCTAACTCAAAGAGTTTTTGATATTGTTTTAACAGCGCATTCTTCGGCGTGCAAATGATGCTGACCAGCGCCTCTTCATCTAACAAATCGAGTGTTGTAACAACAGGGATTCGACCAATGAGTTCGGGAATCAAGCCAAACTTCAATAAATCCTGCGGTTCAATCTGCGAAAGCAGTTTGCCCACATTCATGCTGTTCTTTGAAAGCACCTCACCGCCAAAACCAAGGCTTTTTGAGCCGGTTCTGCGTTCAATGATTTTTTCAATGCCTTCAAAAGCACCGCCGCAAATGAATAAAATGTTGGTTGTATCAATCTGCAAAAATTCCTGATGCGGATGTTTTCTGCCACCGGTCGGCGGCACAGAAGCAATCGTGCCCTCAAGAATTTTTAAAAGTGCCTGCTGAACACCTTCACCGCTAACATCGCGGGTGATGGAAGTGTTTTCAGACTTGCGGGTAATTTTATCAATTTCATCAATATAAATAATACCACGCTGCGCTTCTTCAATCGAGCCATCGGCCGCCTGAATGAGCTTTAAAAGAATGTTTTCAACATCTTCACCCACATAGCCTGCCTCTGTCAGCGTCGTGGCATCAGCAATAGCAAAGGGAACATTTAAAATTCTGGCAAGCGTTTGCGCCAGCAGGGTTTTACCCGAGCCGGTAGGCCCAAGCAGAAGAATGTTAGACTTCTGAATGTCAACCTCGCCGGTTTGTTGCTTGCTTTCAATTCGCTTATAATGGTTATAAACAGCAACAGCCAAGGCTTTTTTTGCCTTTTCCTGACCAATAACATATTGGTCAAGACGCTCTTTAATATCCTTTGGCTTCGGTAAGCCCGAAAGGTTAACATCAACATCTGTAAAGTCAAAGTTATCACCCATATAGCGATTGCACATAGCAATACACTCGTTACAAATGTTCACATTCGGCCCTTTAAACAATTTAAGAACCTGGCTTTCGCTCATACCGCAAAAGTTGCAAAACGGCTCATTTTTGCCCGTTTTATTTGCCAAGATATGCACCTCTTTCAAAATGATTCATTATCGGGAAACAATCACCTGATCAACCAGGCCATAATCCTTTGCCTCTTGTGCAGACATAAAATTATCACGCTCCGTATCCCGCGCAATCACCTCAAACGGTTTGCCGGTACGCTCGCTGAGAATCTGATTCAGCGTGTTTCTCATTTTGATAATTCTTTCGGCGTGGATTTTAATATCCGTTGCCTGACCTTGAGTTCCGCCTAAAGGCTGATGAATCATAATTTCGCTGTTTGGCAGGGCAAAGCGCTTACCGGGCGTGCCTGCCGCAAGCAGAAAGGCACCCATGCTGGCCGCCATGCCCACGCAAATGGTTGACACATCGCACTTTATGTATTGCATTGTGTCATAAATAGCCATTCCGCTGGTGATGGAGCCGCCGGGGCTGTTAATGTAGAACTGAATGTCCTTATCCGGGTCCTCCCCTTCTAAGAACAACATCTGCGCTACCACCAGGCTGGCTGTAACATCGTTCACCTCTTCAGAAAGAAAGATGATACGGTCTTTCAGCAGTCTGGAAAAAATGTCATATGACCGTTCTCCACGATTGGTCTGTTCAACGACCATTGGGACTAAACTCATATTAATAATACCTCCGCATTATTCCTGCTCGGTTTTTTTAGTTGTCTTTTTT
>JAZRUU010000166.1:0-3771 GCA_045652725.1 Clostridia bacterium
TCTCATTAAAACTTTCTGCTAAATTTCTCATTCGTACTATATAAATACTTTTACTCATGGTTATACTGTTTTATTTTTGTTCATCGGTTAACCTTTATTGAACCACGCAGGCTTAGCGTGGTTTTCGTTATACACAAAAAAAGGTCGTAGCGCGCGGCTACGGCCTTTTTTTATTTTTCTTCTCTCTTTTTTATTTCTGAGTTTGGTGCTTTATAGTCTGCAATTGCCATATAACTTTCTTCTTCATCTTCCGTTTGCGGCGGGCGCTGAATTAAACCGGTGCACTCGTGTGCCGAAATGGCATTTCCCAAGTCAAATTTATCGAACTCTTTTTCATTTTTCGCTTTTTTTTGTGTTTTTTTCAAAAAAACCATCTCCCTGCTTTTAGTTTAATCATAAAGCAGGCATTTATACAAAAATTTTAATCATACAACCCTTTTTTATCGTTGCTTTTAATTAAAAATACCTCTTTCATCATTTTGAGTGTATCTTTAACAATGTTAATTTTTGAGCCTTTTTCTTCGTGATTCAATTCAACACAAAGGCGGCTCACTTTTAAATTCATTTTTTGAGCCAAAAAGATAATTTCAACATCAAAACCCCAGCCTAAAAGGCGCACTTTTTCAAAAACGGTTTTTGCCGCTTCTTTTTTAAAGGCTTTAAAACCACATTGGGTATCTCTTTCAAAAAAACCTAAAACAAGGCGCACAAACAGGCCGAATCCCTTTGACATCACAGTTCTGTACCACGGATATTTTCCGCCTTCTTCAGACTGAACGCGTTTGCCCAAAATAATATCTGCCTCATTTAAAAGATTGCAGGCTGTTACAATTTTCTCCGGCGGATATGGCAAATCAGCATCGGTAAACACAATAAAGTCACCAAGTGCGTGCTCAACCCCATATTTCACCGCGCCGCCCTTGCCTTTATTTTTTTCATAAGAAAAGAGTTTTACCTGTTCATCTAAAAGAGCGCTGACTATGGTTTTTGTTGCATCACGGCTTCCATCATCAACCACTACTATTTCAAATTCTTTATTTTGATTATGTAACTCATTTTTTATGGCTTTTATTGTTTTTTCAATTCTTTTTTCTTCATTATATGCCGGAATAATAACCGAGATCATGCCCTGTCACCTCTCTTCTGTATGCTCTTATTTTATCAAAAAATTTGTAAAATAACAAGGTTTTTTCGAGATTAAAATAAATACTACTTTCTTTTTTTCTTATTTTATGGTAAAATATTAGTATATGCAAAAAACAAAAATTTATAACAGCCCTGTTGAAAATTTTTTAACGAAGTTATGCGGTTTTTGAGGCCTTAATTTTTCATTTTTCATCTTAAAACCCTTTGTTTATCTGCATTACGGGAGTTTTCAACAAAAATCTGTTAATTCTTTGTTACTTCTTGTCAATAAACCTGTGAATAGATTTTTATTTTACATTTTTTGTAAATTATAATTTTTACCCTGTGGATATCTTTTGTTATCAACATTTTATCAACAAAGTAAAATTTAATAACAAATGGCTCTGCCATCACACAAATTATAGTTTTCAACAATTTCAACAACCCTTATTACTACTATTACTATATATTATATTTCTTTATATATAAAGAGAAGGAGATAAAAAAATGAAATTTAATTGCAGACGCTCAGATTTATTAGACGCTGTCAACTTAGTTGAACGCGCTGTTGCTATCCGCAGCACAATGAATATTTTAGAAGGTATTTTTATTGAAGCAAAAGAAAATAGTATTCGCTTTTTAGGTAATAATTTAGAACTTTGTATTGATTGCACCATTCCCGGAACGGTAACCTCAACAGGCAGCTGCGTGGTAAAGGCAAACCTGTTTTCAGATGCTGTAAAAAAATTACCCGTTACCTCTGATGACGCTTCAATTGAAGTGAATGATTCAAATGTGATTCTGCTTTCTTGCGGCAACGCTAAATTTAACTTTTCAACCGCTTCAGCCGATGAATTTCCCAGACCGCAGGAGATTATTGCAAACGATGAATTTACAGTTGAAGAATCTTTGCTGAAAAATATGATTCGTCAAACGGTTTATGCCATCTCTCAAAATGATGCAAAGCCTTATTTAACCGGTATTTTGTTTGATATTAAAGAAGGCACGCTGAACATTGTCGGTTGTGACGGTTACCGTCTTGCCATCCGCCGTGAAGCCACAGCGCACGAAAAAACCTTAAAATTCATTATGCAGGGCAAAACAGCAAGAGAACTTCTCTCTTTGCTGGGTGAAACCGACTATGAAGTTAAAATTAAAGTCAGTGATAAACAGGCACAGTTAACCTTGAAAAACTGCACCGTTACCACCCGCCTGATTGACGGTGAATATTTAAATTATGAAGGCGTTGCAAAACACGAAAATACATTGTTTATTGTAACCGAAACCAAAAATATTTTAGATTCGGTTGACCGTGCTGCTTTAATTGCAAGTGAAGCCGTGAAAGCCCATGTTCTTTTAAAAATTGAAGATGGTCAGGTAAACATTAACTGTGAAACCGTTTTGGGTCAGGTGAAAGATAAGTTTGAAGTTTCAATGCAGGGCGAGCCGATTGAAATTGCATTCAATCCTCGTTATTTGTTAGAGGCATTTAAAAATGTAGATTGTAAAGAAATTAAACTCACCTTCTCAACGGCACTTAATCCTGTTGTGATTCAGCCGGTTGAAGGCAACAGTTTCCATTACATTGTTCTGCCGGTAAGATTACACTAATGAATATTAAAGAAACAATTGTTGTTGAAGGCAAATATGATAAAATCAGGTTACAGTCTTTGGTAAATGCCAATATTATTCAAACTGACGGGTTTATGATATTCAAAAATAAAGAGATGATTACCCTTTTGTCACGAATTGCTGATGAAACAGGCATTATTGTGTTGACTGATTCTGATGCCGCCGGTTTTAAAATAAGAAATTACATAAAAAACTGTTTAGCCGGCAAAAATGTGAAACACGCGTTTATCCCCTCTGTTTCAGGTAAAGAAAAAAGAAAAGATAAACCCGGTAAAGAAGGCCTTTTGGGCGTTGAGGGAATGCGTGATGAACAACTTCTTTCTGCTTTAGAGTCGGTTGGATACAGTACCCAAAAAGAAAAGGAAAAAATTACCAAATCAGACTTTTACATATTAGGCCTTTCGGGTAAACCCGAGAGCAAAGAAAAAAGAGAGCGGCTTTGTGAATTTTTGGCCCTACCCCGCCGTTTGTCATCTAACATGCTTTTAGATGTGATAAACACACTTTTTTCTAAAGAAAAATTTATAGAATTATTTAATGAATTCCTCCATATACTGTAGAAAATGCAGTATACGGAGGAATTTTTATGTCATCGGCACTTCTCCACTTTGAACCTTGTTTTTCAAAAGCAGACCAAAGCATTTTTTTAAAAAGAACATTAAAAAAAATCAAAAAAAATATTGCAATCTGTGGGCATCAGATTCCGTTATATTTAATTCCGGTGAATGAAAATAAACCGTCAGAAAAAGCAATTGAAAAAATGATTGCTTATTTAAAAGAAGAAAAAATTGAAAAAATTTTATTATCAGACAGTGCGGAACTTCTCCCCTGCTCTCAAAATATAAAAGATGCATTTTTAACCTGCAGCGGTTCTTCGGTTATAATTTATTTTGTTTATGATATACTAAAAAAATATGCTGCCGAGAAAAATATTGATTTATATGAAAGCACTCTTGTTTTATGTGGTGATAATTCTGAAATAATAAAAAAAATCATTTTAAAATTATATAAATA
>JAZRUU010000167.1:0-3813 GCA_045652725.1 Clostridia bacterium
GAAAGACCAATGGCAACACCCGCCTGCGGGAGCAGGGTCGGGCCGAGATATTTCACAACCTGTTTATCTGCTTTGGTCAGAAGCGCGCCCAATGTCGCGCCACCCATTTTGCCTATTACACGAAGCACAAGGTAAATAATACCGATGGCACCGATGCTTGTCAGAATGGTCACATCAAGTTCTGCGCCAGAAACCACAAAGAACATCAGATAAATCGGCGGGGTGATGGATTCGGCAATGTGCATCACCTCGTTGCTTTCGTGGCTTAAATTCACAAAAACGCTACCCAAAGCCATACACAGGAGCAGGGATGAAAAACCGGTGATATCTGCAATGGCGATGCCTAAAAACAGCGTTCCGACAATGATGCTGAGACGGTTTCCCGGTTTTTTGAAGAAGCGGAGCGGAATCATCATCAATGCGCCTAAAACAGCACCAACAATCAGCGCGCCGAGAATTTCAATAATCGGTTTTGTGATATTTACCCAAAAACCCGCGTCACCCTGACCGGTAATCATACCGGCAATGGCAACACAAATGCCAAAGGCCATTAAGGCGATGGCATCATCAACGGCAACAACGGTCAACAGCGTGCTTGTGACAGGGCCTTTTGCCTTATATTGGTTCACAACCATAATGGTTGCGGCCGGTGCCGTTGCGGCGGCAATGGCAGAAAGAACCAGAGAAAATGCCACAGTCTGCCCGGCGGTCACAAGGCCAATGAAAACCAGAATAACGGCGGCGAGTGCTTCAAAGATGGCAATAATAATAGGACTTATGCCAATTTTTTTCAAATAACTGAGTTTAAATTCGCTACCGATAGAGAAGGCAATGAACCCGAGCGCTACTTCTGAGATGATGCCGAGATGTTCAACAATGTCAAGCGGAACAAGTTTCAGGCAACAAGGGCCAATAACCAACCCTGCCAATAAATATCCCGTGACATTGGGGAGTTTAATCAATTTTACCAGACGACCGTATAGCATGCCTGAAAAAATAATAATCGCCAAATACCATAAAATACTCATTTGTTTATTTCACCAGACCTTCGACAGAATTAATGGGTAGGGTGAACAAGATGCCGGTGTTGGGGTTTGCAAGGCCACCGGTTACACGATTGATAATTTCTTTTGCTGTGTCAATTTGTTCATCTTTTAAAACCGTGAAAATGGTTTTGCTCTCTTCACGGTCCGGATTTAACATTTTTCTTAAAATGCCGAACAGGGGTACATCTTCTTCAGAATGAACCAGCGTTGTTGCCATGCCCGTGCTGTTTAAAATGGTGGCACCGGAGATGCCGCCTGCTGCCATTTGTGTCAACAGTTCTTCGAGCACTTCAACCTTGTTTAACACTAAAACCAAAAGTTGCATAATGATACACCTCTTACTTAAATTTATTTTGTCAGGCGGATTTCGGCCGTGCCGTCATCTTTGTATGTGATTCTGTCGCCTGCAAACTCAAAAGAGTCTAAATAAGCCAGGTAGTCTTCTTTTGAGGCAAACTGCGGCTTGTGTGCGGCGATAATCTCTTTGGCCTTTTCAGCACCGTTTTCAAGCAGTTTAACGGCGAGTGCCACCTGCCATTTAGCAGAATCTACACAGGCAAGGTCAGGGTTTGTAATGTAATAATTATCCCCGTGAGATGTGCCTGTTGCACCCGGTGCATAGGGGTGAATGGCCGGCATAATGCAAGATAAGTCGCCCATATCTGTGCTGCCTGAACTAATGTTGTTGTTTGCGTGGAGTTCTTTGCCGGGGCAAACGGCCGCAAGAGCCTCGCCTGCCAGATTTATCAGATTTTCGTCACAGATCAGGGGTGCATACCCGGGAATGTCACAAATATCTACATTGGCGCCGAGAGAAAGAGCACCGCCGCAAAGAGCACGGTTAACCTTATCATTTGCAGCGCGAATGCCGTCAAAATTGCTGCCGCGCACATAACTTTCAATGCAAACCGTTTCAGGAATGGCGTTGACCGCCGTGCCGCCCTGTGTGATGATGGGGTGCACGCGAATGATGTCAGACTCTTTAAAAGTCTCGCGGATGGCATTGATGCTGTTTAGCCCCATAGTAGCAGCATAAAGAGCATTGCAACCGTTCCACGGTGAACCACCGGCGTGTGCCGAAACACCTTTGTAGGTGATTTTTTTCGCAACACAGCCAACTGCACCGATGTTTGAAGCAAATTCTTCGCCGCTTGTGGTGTGAACCATAAAAGAAAGGTCAACACCGTCAAAATATCCGCGGTATAAAAATTCGGGTTTGCCGCCGAAATAACGGATGGTTCCTTTTTCTTTCAGTTCACTGCGGTAGCCGATTTCAATCAGTTCTTCAGCCGGAACGGCGCACAAACGGATTCTGCCCGATAAGCGGCTGAGGATATCTTCGTTTTTAAGTGCTGCAGCAATGCCGACTAAGGCAGCACACTGCGCCGCGTGACCGCAGCAATGAACGGCACCTGTTTCGGGGTCAGAATCGGGATGGTTTTTGCAAAGCAGAGAGTCAAGTTCGCCCAGAATTAAAATTTCGGGGCCGGGGCGGCCGGTATCAATCACGGTATAAAAACCGGGAATGTCACCGGGTTTTACCAAATCATAGCCGAGGTCTTCAAAAATCTCTTCCATAAATTTTGTGGTTTTCCATTCGCGGTAGCCGGTTTCAGGATTTTTCCACACAAAATCCAGTGTTTTTAAAATCAAATCTCTGTAACTGTCAACGGCTTTTGCAACATATTCCATAAAACTGCCTCCTTATGCTTCGGTTCCGTAAACCTCAATTTGTGTCAGGGCGGGGAAGGGAGAAGGATCAGTGGGATCTTTTTTCATATCGCGCATGGTTACCCACTCGATGGTCTTTTTTTCGGGCAGGGGAATTTCGTGAGGTTCGTAAGATTTTTCGAGTTTCTGAACCAGCGTAGAGCCATCGGAGAAAGCAAAGGTCACTTCCTGCCACCAGTTATCATGCGGAAAGTCTGCACGGGTCACTAAAACAATGCGGTCAACTGTAACTTTTCTGCCAAAATCAACGGTGATTTCGGCATCATCCTGCATGTTAATGCCCCAGGATTCGTAAGGCCAAAGACCGTGGCTTTCGTTACAAATGTTGCCGTTGATGGCGTTTCTTGCTGCAAAAACAGATTCGCCGCGGGTTTCAACATTGGCGTGAGCGTGGGGATAGCAACCTAAATCTGCCGCCTGGTCATACACATTTTTTGCCAGATTTTTGTTAGCGGCAATTTCAGCCTCGGTAGCCACGCGTGCAGAAAGCACATGCCACTCGCCGTAGAATGACTTGGGTGCATAAGAATATTTCTTTTCGTTAAAGGGAATGGTGAAAACCAGTTCTTTTTCTTTCATAAACACAAAGTTTTCGCCCATTGCATCATCAAGTTGCAACACAATAAAACCATTTGCTTCGTCGGTTGAAAAAACAAGAGAGTCACCTTCGGCGTAGGTTCCATGATAGCCTAACGCACAACGGTTTTTTGCGGTTTTGGTTGCTAAAACCTCACCATCTTTGTTGCGCACAGAAAGTGTAAGATTTGCCATAATATCGTCTCCTTATAAAAATTTTATAATTTATAAAATGCCCATAAATTCTCAATTATAATTATATACCCAAACCCACCCGTTGTCAATTAAATATAAAGCGAAAAAAGAAAAACACGAGACCGGTGAAGTAGTAAAATGAAAGTAGACACATGGAAAACCACCATGTATCTACTTTTTTCTTTTTTGTGTTAAAATAATTATGGAGGTGTTTGAGTTGAAAAAAGGACAAAGAAAACGAATATGGACAAAGGAACAAAAATTA
>JAZRUU010000168.1:0-1259 GCA_045652725.1 Clostridia bacterium
TGCCGAAAATGCAAAGGCACCCAGGGTTGAAAAAAGACTCCCCTGCATTCTCACCCCTGCCGAAGTTGAACTGCTTCTTGAGCAACCCGTGGCAACCGATTTAAAGGGCTTTCGTGATAAGGCCATGCTTGAACTTTTGTATGCCACCGGCATCCGTGTGACAGAAATGGTGCAACTCAATCTTGATGATGTGAACCTCGATATGGGCTTTATTCATTGCAGCGCTGAGGGCAACGAGCGCATTATTCCCATTGGCAAAATTTGTACCGAAGCACTTTCGGCATACATTCAGAACGCACGCCCGCTAATGGTGAAAACCCAAAAAGAAAGAGCGCTGTTTTTAAATTTGTTAGGTCGCCGCATTTCGCGTCAGGGCTTTTGGAAGTTGCTTCGGCAATATGCCGATGCGGCAGGCATTAAAACAACCATCACGCCGCACACCTTTCGCCACTCGTTTGCGGCGCACCTTTTAGAAAACGGTGCCGACCTTCGCTCGCTGCAAACCATGCTCGGCCATGCAGATATTTCTACCACACAGGTGTATGCCCGCCTTGCCGGCAGCAAATTAAAAGATGTATACAAAAAAGCGCATCCGCGCGCATAGCAAAAAGGCAGAGTTTTCCGAACCTGACAGGAATGGGAAACTCTGCCTTTTTTCAGGCAATGCTATAAACTTGCCTGTTTTTTGTGAGTCACTTATTTAATGCTGTTTTCGTATGCTTCAACCATCTTTTTAACCATCTGGCCGCCAATGGAGCCTGCTTCTTTTGCAGTAATGTCGCCGTTGTAGCCTTCTTTTAAATTCACGCCTACTTCGTTAGCGACCTCCATCTTGAACTTATCCAGTGCGCTCTTTGCTTCGGGAACAACCTTTTTGTTGCTATTCATAATCAAATAGTCTCCTTTTTTTAATTTCCAAGGCATTTGCCTCGGCTTTATTTTGTGCACAAGCGACCTGATTATGCACAAACCGACAAAATCTTTTTCTGAAAAAATTTTCCCTTTCCGGCATCTTTTTCTAAAAACAAACACGACCGTAGCGACTTTACGCTACGGTCGTTTTTATTTTCATTTTATTTTTGTGCATAAAATGCCAAATATCCGCGATATGCCATATAAATATCAAGTTTTGAGGCAACTTCAAAGGGCGCGTGCATAGAAAGCAGAGGCACGCCGCAATCCACAACCTCCATATCAAGGTTAGCCACATATTGCGCAATGGTACCGCCACCGCCATGATCAACCTTGCCGAGTTCACC
>JAZRUU010000169.1:0-28440 GCA_045652725.1 Clostridia bacterium
CATCATTCCTTTATATTATTAAGAACGATAACTTGGTTCCCATTCAGCTGATGCTGAAACGAATCGAAAACAACCTCCAGTATCTTGCTAATGCAACCGACATGAGTGCGGTAGAAAAGGCTGAACTGGAGAGCATCCTGCCGACGGAGAGCGTTCGTATGGCACTTGTTGTTCTGGTCTGTGCACCCATTCTGCTGGCGTTCCCCTTCTTCCAGAAATACTTCGTGAAGGGCATCACAGTAGGCGCGGTGAAAGGATAATAAATTTTTAAAATTAAAAAATGGAGGAAAAAACAATGAAAAAGAAAATTGCATTTCTTTTAGCAATGGTTCTGATGCTGACTGCAGCATTAACCGGTTGCGGCGGCACAACTGTTAATGTTGAAGATGACGGTTCTGCTTATACTATTAAGTGGTTCTCTGCAGGCGACAAGTCAAAAGACCACGATATGGTATTTGAAGAAATCAGCAAGTACATCGGTGAAAAGATTAACGCATCTGTTACCCAGACCTTAATCCCCGGTTCTGAGTATGGCGAAAAAATCAAGATGCTTCTGTCTGCCGGTGAACCCATCGACCTGATGTTTGCATCAAACTTCCCGAACCTCGTATCTGACGGTATCTATGCACCGCTGGATGACCTTTTAAAGGTTCATGGTCAGGATATTTTAAAGACTCTGCCCGAATATGTTTGGAAAGCAGTTTCTGTTGAAGGTCAGGTTTACGCTGTTCCCCCGCTCAAAGACTGGGCCGTTCAGCCTGTTCTTCTGTACTACGACGGTTTGAAAGACAAGTATGGCTTTGATTTTTCTAATGTTAAAGAGCTGGCTGATTTAGAGCCCATACTCCAGACTGTTAAGGATAACGAACCCCTCGTAACACCGCTTGGCCTGCGCGGCGCGGGTGATGGTTTTGGCGTGTTCCTGCCGATTGAAAGAGTTCGTAACAGCGCCATTGCCGGTTTCCATACCGATAATTTTGATAAAGTTATCAATGTTTATGAAACTCAGGAATATAAAGAATACTTTGACCTGATGCGTCGTTGGAATCAGAAGGGCTTCTTCACCGCTGATGCTGCAACTGCAACCACAGTTACCGATAAGGTTAATGCACACCAGGTTTACATGCTGACTTCTGAGGCAATTCCTTACTTCCAGGAACAGAAAAACAAAATAGAAGATGAAGGCTGGAAGACCATTTTTGACGGTCGCCTTTCTCAGCCGGTAATTAACACCCGTGCGGTTGCACAGGCTTGTCAGGCTATTACTGCAACAGCCGGCAATCCTGCTCGTACTATGCAGTTCTTAAATATGCTGTATACCGATGAATACCTCATGAACTTACTTGTTCACGGTATTGAAGGTAAGCACTACACCGCAGTTGGTGAAAACTACCTGCGTTATCCCGAAGGCGTTATTAACAGAAACAAGAACGACTACTTTGGCAACCCCGCTTATCAGGGTAACCGCTTCTTGCTCCGCTTAAACGAAGGCGAGCCTGAAGATCTGTGGAAGCAGTATGAAGACTTCAACAACGCTGCTTACATTTCTCCCTCTTATGGCTTCAACTTTGACAGCAGCATGGTTATGAACGAACTGACAGCTTTAAACAATGTTCATTCTGAATATATGCCCAGCCTGTTTGTTGGTGATGTTGACCCGGCTGTTAAACTGCCCGAAGCACTTGAAAAATTCAAGAAAGCCGGTTCTGAAACTCTGATCGCAGAAATTCAGAGACAGTATGACGCTTGGAAAGCAAGCAACAAATAATTTGTAACTACATAATGCTTAAACCAGCCTTGGGGGCGAAGTTTCGCCCTCAAGGTTTCGGTGGTTTTAAAAGTTACATAAATTTTCCTGAATTGGTGTTTCTGAAATCAGATTTATTATATAGGAAGAAACTCCGGTTAAAAAAGAGAAACAAAAGAGATGCAGATGCTTTTTCGCATGGGCTTATCATGGCCATGAGTCTAAGCGAAAGAGCATCTCGGCTCTGAAATTATAAACAATTTAATGTAATAAAAATAATGAGGAGGAACATTATGAAACGGACACTTTGTTTACTTTTAAGTGCACTGCTTCTGTTAACATCAGCAGTGTTTACTGTTTCGGCTGTCGATGTTACAGCAACTGTTGATGGCTCGGCAATCAATAGTGGTGACACTATTCCGGCGGTGAGCGAAATTGTGTTCACCTTGCCTTATACTCTCTCAAGTGGCCAGGTTGAAGCCAATGTTGTTTTAACTGAATCGACAAAAACAACAACTGTTACCTGGAACACCCGTGAGTTTGATGACTACACCTTAGCAGGTGATCAGCTAACCATTCCCTTTGCTTTGGGTGACCTGGCAATGAACGGTGACTATAAGTTCACCTTTAAAGATCCCGCAGGTGCAGGCTCAGATGTTGAATTTTCGTTCAAAACCTCAGCATCTGACGGTTATGTTATGTATGATAACTTCAGCCGTTATCCTGCTGGATCAGTACCGAAAACTACGGAGTATTATCCTTATGCAACGGGTTACCAGACAGCTAACACCAACAGCTACAGCCAGATTGTAGATTTAGGCAACGGCAATAAAGCTCTGCGCTTGTCTATTGGCGCTGCTGTGGCATTGGAAAATACTATGTTTTACAGAAGTGCTTTTTCTGCACCGATTACTGGTTCTTCTGTAGAGGGTACAACCGAGGTTGAATTCCAGCTGGCTGCTCTTGACCACAAAACGATTTATTCCTTTGGCGGTGTCGGTATTGTTGCTGCCAGTGACACAAGCTATGATATTTATGCTTACACAAGCTATCATACATTGAATTCTACCAGTATGTTTTTCAGAGATGCTGACTGGACATTGATTGACACAGTTAACTTTGGTTCTAAAGCAGAGCGTGACGCTAAGCATACCCTTAGCTATACGACCATTACCAACACAACAAGCTATGATAACAGAACATTGGAAAAAGTAGTGTTTGATGGTGTTGAACTTGCTTCTCCTAACAGTATGGCAATGGCGAGCGGTAACCATACTGCAGTTTATCACAGCCTTTTATTCTCGAATGGTGGCAGCTATGCCAACGCAAACTCTACCTTCTTTATGCTTTTAAACACCTGGAGCGGTTCGGAAAAGGGTGGCTATGTTGACATTTACTCTCTGTCTTATGCGCCCAAGGCACCGGTTATGGAACTTTCTGTAAGCGATAGTTCTCAATTTCCTATCAACGGCGGAGTTGCCATCAGCTTTGATGAAGCGCCGACGCCGACAAGCGGTACAGTTAAATCCATTCTGGAAGATAACATTGTAGTTAAAAAGGGTAGTTCAACTATTACCGGCTGGACTCTGACTGAGAACAACAGCACATCTTACCTTTTGACGGCTCCCTTTGAAAACAATAAGAAATATAGTGTAACCATTCCGGATATTTTCTATGGTGAACGCCTTGTTAAGGGTGACACCATTAACTTCACCACAGACTGGAAGCAGCTTGAGGTAGACCTTGCCGGCAGTGCAACTGAACCGGAACTTGATTTACCTGCAAGCAGCGCAACCACCGGAACGATTTCGTTAACCATTCCGGCTGATACCTATGAGTTGACCAACTTAAAAAACAGCAATGTTTCCTATCAGGCCGTTCTGGCGCTCTACCGCAGAGACGGTCAAAGCCCTGCCAAGCAGGTAGATGAAGTGGTTCTTAGCGCAGAGACTGTTCCGGCAGCCGGCGCAACCGTTCCTGCAATTTCTGTTTCTTACACAGATGAAGAATATGATGCAACGACAGTGAAGTATTTTGCAAAACTGTTCTTTATTTCAGATGATGACATTGCTGAAGCGATTGCTCTTGCAGAGCCTGTTGTTTTCGGCACACCGATTTCTCAGGGAACTGACACAAATGCATCGTTTTCTGTTGTGGCAGATACTGACACGGCAATTTTAACCATTGAAGGCACCTATGGTTCTTATACTAACTATGAGAACAGAGCCTTGTGGGTAACTGCTATCAATGATAACGGCAGTGATGTTTTCTATGACCAGCTTTCAAGTGGCACAAATGGTGAATATACCCTGAGCCTGGTTGTAGATCCGCAGAGAGACTCCGTTTCAGGAGCATATTACAATGAATATACCGTTACAGTTGTTCCGCCGCAAGGTTATGATTTTGCAGAAGAAGACTATGCCGAATTTGACTTTGACAATGTTAAACCCTCTGCAGATCCGAGCAATATGACCATCAGCGATAACGGAACAACCGATCCGGCAAACAGAACTATAACTGCAACCTATGTTTACTTTGATGCATTAAAGAGACCGGAAGCCGGCACAACCGTTACCTGGAAATATGCTGACACAGCAACTGCTACAACTTGGACAACAGTTGCAGGTGATGCAACGGATGATACCACTTTAGCAGTTACGGAAGAGCTCGTTGGCAAATATATTACCTGTGTGATAGTTCCGAAAAATGCTGCAATATCCGGTGTTGAATATAACTATCTGGATGACAATTCACACGATGCACTCCTCGTTGAAAATCTGGCTCCTCAGGTAGACAGCATGGATGTTGACAATGTAGATGACAGAAAGTTAACGGTAACCTACACGCTGGAAGATCCTTTAGCTACTGACAGAACCAGCGATACATCAGAAATTAAATGGTACATTGCAGATACTGAAAACGGCACTTACAGCGAGATTACAGAAACTCTGACCAATCCGGCAGAACTTCCGTTGCTTGTAGACTATGCCGGCAAATATATTAAATGTGCTGTCATTCCGCAGTATAACAGCGGCGCTGTTTACTGGGATACAGGCAGAGAATACGATTCAAAGGTAGACTTTAGCATTGATCCTTATTATGTGAAATATCGCCCCGTGTTTAAGAATCTGACCATAACACAGGATGATAACACCATTACTGTTGATATAACACTCAATGACCCGCTTGGTCACGAGGCAGATACACCGGAAATCACATGGACCTTTAAGGATGGTGATACGGTTGTTCGCACCATTTCAGGAACGCCGGTGCAAACTTCTTACTCCGTATCTAAGGCCGATAAGGGCTTAACGCTGATTGTTACAGCGATTCCCAAAATTAAGGTAAATACCTGTGATGCCGGCAGCAGTTGTACTGACATTGCTGTAGGCGACCCGGCTGAAACAACCCCCCTTACAATCACTTATAAATCCACCGGCGTGGGTGATTCCTTCGGTGGCGGAGGCGGAGGCGGCGGTATCGGCGGCGTCAAAGCTCCCGGCGCTGGTAACCCAGAACAGAAACCTTCCGCACCGGCTTACCAGAGCCCTGAGGGTTCAGCTTCTGCAGGCTCTGTTGACTTCCCCGATGTTCGTGGTCACTGGGCAGAAAAAGAAATTTTTGAACTTTATGATGCAGGTGTTGTAAACGGTCGTTCCGAGAATGCATTTGAGCCCAACGGCCGCATCACCAGAGCAGAATTTTTGGCTATTTTAGTTCGTGCAATGGGTCTTGAATCCGTTGCAGATGGTGGAGACTTTGCCGATGTTAAGGCAGGCGATTGGTATGCAGGCATTTTAGCAACGGCTAAAGCAAACGGTATTTTTGAAGGTAGCGAAGGCAATGCATATCCCAATAGAGCCATCTCCAGAGAAGAAATGGTAACCATCATTGTTCGCGCATATGAAAAATGCTGCGGCGAAATTAAGGTTGGCGGTGGTTTGTTAAACTTCACCGATGCAAGTGCTATTTCTGGCTGGGCACAGTCTGCTGTTATCAAGGCATCTGAAATTGCCCTGGTTAACGGTACTGAAGACGGCTCATTTGCTCCTAAAGCAAACACCACAAGAGCAGAAAGTGCTGTTATCATTGTTCGTTTTATTCCTCATTTAGAAAAAGCTGCTGAGGCAAAGGCTGAAGCAGAAAAGAAAGCAGCAGAAGAGGCTGCAAAAGCGGCTGAAGAAGCAGCAAAGGCTGCAGAAGAAGCTGCAAAAGCTGAAGCAGATGCAACTGTAACAGAAGAGGAAACAACAGAAGAAACTGTTGAAGAAACAGTAGAAGAAACAACTGAAGCCGGTGCTGAAGAAGCACCGGCCACAGAGGAATAAAAAAGCGAAGATAGGAGGTAGGCGTATATGAAACATACAATCGTTTTCAAAAAACTTTCAGCGATTCTGGTTGTTTTCATACTTCTTTTAAGTATGATACCCATGACAGCATTTGCTGTCGAAGAGACCGGCATTGTAACTGTTGATGAAGCAGTTGCCGACAAAGCAAAAGAATTGCTGGTTGGTCTTGATATGCTGTCAGAAGGTCAGCAGGACTATTCAAAAAGCATTGCCCGTGGTGATTTTGCTATGCTGCTCGCTGGCTTAATGCGCTACAGCGGTTTTGTTACACCTGAAACCGGTTACCGTGATATTGAAGGTAACCCGAATGCAGCTGCTATCGGTTTTGCTGTAGAGCAGGGCTATATGGAGGGTGCAAACGGCTTGTTCCGTCCTTTAGATCCCGTTACCGTTTCAGAAGCAGCACGCGCTTTTGTTGAATTAACCGGCAACAACCACTACAGAAACATTAAAACTGTTTCTGCTTACACTATGAAAGCATCCGGCCTGGGAACATTTAAAACTATGGATGTCAGCCGTGGTGATGACTTTGTATCTATCGGTGCGGCCTATAAAATGGCAACGAATATTTTTTCTGCCCCCAGTGCTAAAATGTCCGGTATTGGCGGAGACTATGTTATTAAAACAGTCAGCGGCAACTTCCTTGAAGTGATGCATGAAATTAAAAAGGTGAGTGGCGTGTTAACAAAAACTCGCTATGCTGGCCTCAACTCATCAAGCGGTACCGGAAAAAGTGCTATTGAAATTGACCAGATTCGTTTCGCAGCACAAGAGGACTGGACAGAACTTTTAGGTTGCCGCGTGCAGGCCTATATTGACTGTGGCGGTGTTGATGCTGAGGTTTTACATCTGGTTCCTTTATATACCGAAGAAATTGTAAAATTAAAAGCTGAAAACATTATCTCCATTAACAGCGGCAAAACCGAATTGGTTTATAGCCTTAATGAAGAGGAAGACGATGAAACCATCGGCTTAAACAATGCAACAACCGTAATCTGGAACGGCACTTTTGGCGGTAGCCTTTCAAACTTCTCAGTTAATCAACTCTCACTTCGTTCTGATGAAGGTTATCCCAAAACAGGCTATGTTCGTTTGATTGATAACAATCAGGACGGCGTTTGTGATGTTATGATTATTATGTCATACGAAACATATTTCACCGCATCTGCTGACGCCCGTAAGGCTTGGATTGTTGATACTAACAGAGAAGATAAGTTCTTTGATATGAGCGTTTATCGCCAGAGTGACCGCTTTGTTACTTATGAAAGCGGCACAGCGGCTGATGTTGAACTTTTGCAGAAGCAGCAGCTGATACATGTTGCAGAGGGTATCAACAATCAGATGTTAACCGTGGTTATCGGTGAAACAGAGATTGAGGCAACCATCAGCCAGATCAGAAATCGCAACGGTATTACCGAGTACTATTCCGACGGCGTGTGGTATGCCGGTAATGACTACTTTAACAAATATTATCTCACCGGCTCTGATCAGGTTTATGTTGGCTGGCACGGTTACTTTAACCTGGATTTAGACGGCCGTATCGCAACCGCTGAAGCAGACTCTGAAAGCTATTGGGGTTATTTGGTAGCCATCTCTCAGGGTTCGGGCATTTCTGTTGACAGACAGATGAAGGTTTTCTCTAATTATAACACCAGTGCTGATGCTTATGAGATTCAAATCTTAGATCTGGCATCAAGGGTTCAGGTAGATGCCGGTATGGGTAGCAATCAGACCTATAAAGAAGAGGATGTTGCTTCGCTTTCTGTCTTCAGAAGAAATCATCCTACGGATGCGGCATTTAATGCAGAAAACAATGGTTTTAATGACCAGTTAATTCAATTTAATGTTAATAAACAAAATGAGGTAACAACCATTAAAACGGCCTATACCGGCCAGGCTTGGGATTATGATGATTTTAATGGCGGCAGAACACCGTCAGACTATCCGAGCCACCCCTCTATGAGCCAGGATTGGTTCATCGAGCAAACAGACTTTAACCTTTGCTATAATGCAACCAAAAATCTTTCAGCCGCAGATGTTAAAACTCAGAGCAAAACTCTTTCTATTTCTGCTCCCCAGCCCTATAATACAGAATTGATTGTAGGCGGATTGGTTTCCTTAAATGAAAATGATGTACCGATTTGGGTTATCCCCGGTGATTTAAATGATGACAAGAGTTACAACCATTGTACCTGGAGCACCTACGGTGGTTCTAAAGAAGATATTAAGATTTACGACTTAAAATCTGACGGAACAGCAAGTGCCATTGTTTGGAGACAGCCCAGCGGTGCACAGCAATCTTATGTTTATGAAAGCTGGCAGAAGGTGTTTGTAACAGATGTTAAAAAGGTATTAAACGAAGAAGGCGTTGTTGCAACAGAGGTCACCGGTTATCGTAACACCCGTTACTCCAGTGAGAAAATGGGTATTGTAACCTTAACATCAAAGGATGCTGATATGTTTAATGATGTCAAGATTGGCGACCTGATTGATTATGCTGTTGACAGTAACAAGAATGTTATCTCCATCCGTTGGCTCTTTTCTTATGAAAACTTTATAAACGGCGGAAAGTCATCTGACTATCAGTGGCAGCATGTTGACCAGGGTACCGACCCGACGAAGGATGACCCCTATGGCTATGATTATGCAAACACCGCCAGCGCTACCTATAAGGGTGAGGAGGGCGTTCACTGGATTCGCGCTGTCAGACAGGAGCCTTACGAAGGACCTATGACTCATACAGCCTGGGGTTATGGCGCTCCGTTCTGGGGCAAAATTCTTTACGACAACACCATGGGTGTAACCTTAACCTTTGACAACCCTTATGAAACAGCTCTCAATGGCAATCCTACCAAGAAAGAGGATTATGGTGACAACCATCAGACCTTTGCAAAAACAAACTACTTCCAGTGGATTGTTCACGATACTATTACAGGCGAAACCTGGCTGGAAACCTCTCCGGCAGTATATTCTGTTTTAGATGTCGGTCTTGATAATGTTGAAAATGCTACCGATGTACTGGCATATGGTAACACCAGCGGTATCAACATGGGTGTTATCTACCTGAAATAGTCATTTAAGCTGCAAGCCCTCCCCTTAGCCGGGGAGGGGATGCGGCTGACATCGGGCAATCCAAAAAACGATGTTATAACAAACCGAAAGGAGTGGTTTTATGAAGCGTAGAATTGCAGCACTTTTGCTTACTGCCTTAATGCTCCTGCCGACCCTTGTTTTCGCAGCAGAGGTCGAAATTTCGACCGCAGGCAGTTACACAGCAGATGGTGCTGAAGTGATAAGCCAGGGTCCGTTGCCTTATGTTGATGGCGATGTGCTCTATGTACCGGTTGAGGCAACGCTTTCTGCTTTAGGCATTAAAGCAAAGCAGACCGGAAACGGTGTTACCGCAGCTGGCATTACCATTACCGCAGGCAGCGGAACCTTTACAAAAGACGGCGCTCAGCTTGTATCTAAAACAGCCCCTGTTTTAGTGAATGGCGTTGTGTATGCCGATGCTTCTTTTATGAAACTTGTTTTTGATGTAACCGTAGCACAAAGCGGAGAAGAGGGCATTGTTAAGGCCTCTTACTATCAAAACAAATCCGCTAAGGTGACAATTTCACCTGAAGGAAAATATACAGCGGGCGATGCCGAAACGACGGGCCCCATCCCCTTTAGTGAGGGCGATGTTCTGTTTGTGCCCGTTATGAGCATTTTAAATTCTTTAGGCATTGCTGCTCAGCAGAACGGCCCGGATGTTTTTGCTGAAAACGCACAGCTTTCTGCTGATAACAACAAGGTTTACTTAGGTGAAACCTGCTATGTTGCAAAACACGCACCCCGCGTGGTTGATGGCGAGATTTATGCCGAGAGCCAGATGATGCAGACCTTGTTCGGCATCAAACTTGACCGGGCGGGCGATGGTACTGTTACAGCGACCTATGGCAGCCAGGAGGGCTCCGCTAGCGACGAGGGCCTGCAGACAGATGATTCCTGGTACTACGAGATGGTAGACCAGTCTAACCCCTATGAGGGCCTCACTGATGTTGAAATCATTATGAAAAACATTACCAACTCGGTATATGATTTCACCAGTAGCCCCGCGAGCATCTTGGCTAAAATGCGTCCTGACGGTGCATTTACTGACCTTAACTATTTTAGCTATCAATCCGGCTTCCCCCCGGGAACCCATATTGACAGAATTGCGTCGTTATGCCGAATTGCTTACACACCGCAGAATAAGTACTATAAAGATCCTGAAGTTATCAATGCCATTGTGAAAGCAACAGACTATTGGATGAAATATAAGTTCGTATCCACCGGCTGGTGGTATAACACTGTTTCAACGCCTCAGAGCTGGCAGAGTGTTATGATTACCCAGCCTGACTGTCTGGATAAGTATATGGACGACATCCGGTTCTATTGTAAGGGCGTTAAATGGGGCGGTAACGGTGATAGCTCTCGTCCTTTCGTGCTCCACGACCCTGATAACCACGAAAACCTAACAAGACCTTACACAGGCTCCGGTCCGGGTCCTGCTGAAAGAATGTATGTAACGATGAAAGAACTCTTCTGGGATGATGACAGCACACCGGAACAGAAGGACCAGAAGCTCCGCGATTGTATGGAAGGTCTTTCCATTGAGTTCAGCTTCGTTTCAACCCGCCGTTATTATAACAAAAACACAGAATATGAGGGTGAAACCCTTTCTATTCAGGCTGACAGATCTTATCACGACCATGCGGTCTGCTTCATGCAGAACTCTTACGGTTTCCACTTCCTGTCGGCTTCAATGAGTACTCTTTTAAGGTTTAAAGGCACAAGCTACCGTCTCTCCGACGAAGGTGTTTTAGGTATGCAGGATATGCTTTTAGACGGCTACAAGTGGGTATATTACCAGGGCCCCGGCAACAACGACCTTTACTATGTTAAAAACTCTATGGGTCGTGGTACCACCGGCGCGGCCTATGCGCATACAGACTATCATATGCCGGAAGCCAGAAAATATTATTTAACCGTTATTGCCGATATTCTCCTAAAAGAATACGGTGAGGTTTTAACCCGTGCTGAAGAATTGCAGGATTGGGTAAACTGGCTGGCCAACCCCTCAACTGAGAACTATGACGGTAACCGTTATTTCTGGGTATCTGACTACTTATCTCACCACAGAAAGGATTGGAACTTCTCAATTTTAGTTCCCTCCTCCCGTATGAGAAAGCAGGAGTACTTAGATGGTCAGGGTGCTCGTAATATGATGTTTGGTGCCGGCTGCTATGGTTTGTTAACCGCCGGTGACGATAACTCTTATCCCTCAGCCAATGACTTTAACAGAATGCCCGGTATAACAGTTGAACAGAAACTTGACAACTTAAGTCCGGGTATGACTTACCCCAACATTGAGGGACCTGAATACGATGGTAATGACTTAGACTCATCTTTGGCAGGCGGTACATCAGATGGTATGTACGGTATGGCGATGTTTGAGTTCTATGGTATGATAAATCAGCCGAAGAAATTTGCTTCTTATTTCTGCTTCGATGATGAAGTTGTCGCACTGGGTGCCGACATTCAGTTCAAAGGCAATAAGAATGAAATCCACACAGTTTTAGACCAGATTCTGACCAAGGGTGCTGTTAAATATGGTGATGAATCAAGCTCAGTCGATGTTTCTAATGAAGGCGAAGCTAAGAGAACTGATTTAGACGGAGCAAAATGGGTATTAAACGGTGATGTTGGTTATGTGTTAAATGGTGAAAATGACCCGGGTTATGTTGAAACGGGTATCCGCCGCGGCAATGTTGCTCAAGACAACCCTGCAGATGTCGGCTATGAAGATACCGTTAAAAACATCACCATCGTGGGTATTGACCACGGCAAAGAGATTATTGACAAATCTTACGCTTACACAATTCTGCCCAAGACGAGCGAAGAAGAAATTATGGCCTATGTGGCTGACCCCAGAATTGACATTGTGGCTAACACCAAAGCTGTTCAGGCAGTTTACCACAAAGACCTGAAGATTTTCCAGGGCGCTTTCTTCAAGGGCGGCTCGGTTACCACCCCGGGTGGCGAATTGACCGTAACCGTTAACCAGCCTGTTTCTGTTATGGTTCGCCTGTATGACGACGGAACCTATTCTGTTCATGCGGCAGACCCCGAGCAGAGAACTGTGAGAACACAAATCAATGTTTCAGGTGCAATCAGCGCAAAGCTGACCTTTGCGTTCACCGAGCACGAAAAAGGCTGGTATGCAGGTAAAACTATGCATTACTACAGCAGCGAAGGTGCATTTAAAGATATTGAGACTTACAACCCCAACTTAGGCGTTAACCGCGAAATTGGTGTTGCGGCAGACCTGCTGGCTGTTTGCATTAACGGCGAGTTGATGGCCGGCTTCGATAATTATAAGCATTATTATAACATTGGTACCTTTGATGAGGTTCCCGAAATTAAAGCAAAGGGCAACTACGAAACCCGCGTTGTTCATCAGGATGAAAGCGCCGTTGTCTACATCAAAGACCCGGCAAATCCTGTCAACGAGGCGATTTACACCTTTGATTATACGATTCGCCAGCCAAAGGCTGAGTAAGAAACCGAAAAATTGCCTTGCCTCCCTCTGATGAGGGAGGCAAGAGAAAATCCCCTATGGTATTTTGGGAGTAATACCCTTAATATATAAAAAATTTTTATTTAGGAGGAAACAAAAATGACAAGCAAAAAACTCTTGAGTGTAGTTCTGGCTTTGGTGTTCGCGCTGAGCCTGATGACTGCACTCCCTGTCAGCGCAGCTGATGGCTCTCTTGTAGCAACCGTTGGCGGTTCTATAGTTGGCAACAATGCTGTGATTCCGGCAAACAGCGAAATCGTGTTTACTGTTCCCTATGCGTTAACAGAAGACGATGTTGCTGAAAATGTTGTCCTTGCAGAATCTGACAAGGCATCACCCGCAAACTGGAATCCTCGTGAATTCAGTTACGACCTGGATGGCGATACTTTGACTGTTGACTTCGCTGCAGGCATTCTCGCGATGAACGGTTCCTATCAGTTCACCTTTAAAGACCCTGCAGGTGCAGGTGTCGATGTAACATTCCCGTTCACATCCACAGCAGTAGAAGGCTATGCAATGTATGAAAACTTTGAGCGTTATCCTGTTGGTGTTATTGGTACAGGTACTACATCTTCTACAAGCTGGAAACCTTTCCAAAAGTATCACATTCAGGATAACAACGGAGTCGGCAAAATTGAGATTGCTTCTGTAGAAGGCGACAAAGTGCTGCGTGTACATGTTGATAATATGTACCAGCGTGAAACTATGGTTAGTTATTTGACCGGTTTTTCTGCTTCTATTACTAAGAACTCTGTAAAAGGTACAACAGAAGCCGTGTTTACCATCGCACCGAAAGCCGGTCAAGAAGGTAAAACAATTTTCGAAATCGCCGGTATTGGTATTCTTCCGAAAAATGATACCACATACGAAATTTATGCAAAGACAGTCTATCGTGAAATTGCTACCTCAAATGCACAGTTTATACCTGCAGACTGGACATTGCTTGATACAGTTACTTTTGCAAGCAAAGAAGAGCGCGATGCAAAACATAAACTGTCAATGGTAACCATTACCGATGCGACTACCAATGATGCAAGAACTTTGCATGAACTTTATTTCGGCACTCCGGAAAACACCCAGAAAATCGGCGCTACAGTAATTGGTGAAGGTATTGCTATGGCAACCGGTAACCACAGCGCTCGTATTCAGGGTATATTATTCTCGAAAAAGGGTGCAAGCCAAAATTCAATGATTATTGGCCTCCAGAACAGTGGTTCCGGCGGTGGCGGTTCTTTGGATCTTTACACTCTGGCATATATCCCCTATGTTGCTCCGCCTGCAACTTTAACGCCGTCTAAAGCAAGCGGTTCTGTAATTTCTCAGACCGAAACACTGGTGTTTACATCTGATGTATCTTTAGATCCCGCTACCGTAACCGGCGCAATCACCTTGAAAGAAACCGCAAAAGCCGGCACCATTGCAACGCTTGATCGCGTTCTGCCGACACCGGTTTTAAGCGAAAATAACACAAAAATCACAATTGCATTCCCCTCCGGTTATTTAGCACCCAACACAGAATACACCGTTGTTGTTGCTGATACCATTCAGACTGCTGAAAAAGCAACTTTGACAAACCCCGGCAATTTTGTTTATACAACAAATGCAGATGATGGCTATTACATCAATGAAAGTTTTGAACGCTATGCAACAGGTACATTCCTCAATGGTACTACCGCAACAACAAAACCGGAAAAAGTTCTGATGATGCCTTGGGCAAAAGCTTATGGTAATCCTTCCGCTTGGAACTGGAATCAGCACCTTGTCGACATTAATGGTGACAAGGCTCTGCGTCTGGCTGTAGACTATACAAAGGGTTATGGTTACTTAGCATTCCATAACGCTTATGCTGCAGAAGCACCTGCAAATGCGGCTGTGGTTACCGGTACCTTTGAAATTGATTTTTCAATTAAAGGTACTCCGACAAGCGTTTTTGAAGTGAATGACTTCATTTTTGCCCCCGGTACCGAAGCAGGCACCTACTCTGTTCGTATTAGACAGGGTGGCGCTATGCAGGGCTCTTTAGGTGACCTGATGGCAGAACTCTGCACCTTTACTGCTCCGACTTCTACCGCTGCAAGATACACCTTGAAGTATGACATTCAAACAAATGCAAAACTGTCAACCGATAGAATTATCACAAAAGCATCTATCACTCCTGCAGGTGGCGTTGAACAGGAATTACCTCTGCCCGGCGGTCGTGTTTACATCAGCCTGAATGAGAGAGTTGGCACTATTGACGGTGCAATCAACTATGACGGCGCTGCAACCGACTACAGCAGAATGTTTGGTATTGGCGAAACTTCTGAACTTGATCCGAACAATTATCCGACTTTAGATGTTTACTCTGTTAAGTATGCGCCCTCCGGTGTGACCATTCAGGCTGCAAAAGGCGCTGACGCCGGTGATGTTGTTGTCACCATCACCAATAAGGGTGAAACTTTAAATGCTGTAATTGCTGTGGCTGTTTATAATGGTAATGAACTCGTTGGTGTTGCAGGTCTTAATGAAGGCGTAACATCCATTGCAAACGGTGCTCCCGTAACCATTACCAAAAATATTGCTAACGCACAGGTTGGCAATACCTATAAAGTTATTTTCTTAAATAACATGACTTCTGTTCAGCCTCTGTTCTACACAATTACAGGCACAATCCAGTAATTAAAACTATTATCTTTATCCTAAATTATCATGATCCAACCCGGGGGCGACTAACCACCGCCCCCGGTTAATCCTACTTTTATAATGCATGATGAATGTGGAAAAATAAGATTTTATTTTTGGTATTCATGATTCATTATGTTAGGTAAAGGGGTTATGGAGAAGCCTCTCCCGAAACTCTTGCCTCCCCACCAAAAAGACAACAACAGACTTTATATAGAAGATTAAGGAGGAAAAAAATGAAAAAATATTTGGCAATTTTACTGAGCCTGGTTCTCATCTTCGCATCTTTCCCTGCTTTTGCAGCAGAGGGCGGTGTAGAGGTAATGGGCAACTTTCAGGGCAGACTGCTGACAGAGGGTTTTGATGTGCAGTATGATGTTGTTCTGAAAAATCACGAAAGTACGGAGCAGTCAGTTTCTGTTGTGCTTGCAGCATATGCAGGCAACACCTTAAAGAAAGCCGTTCCTGAGACAGTAACTTTAGACCCGGGAGAATATTTTTCAGATTCTTATACCCTGACAGACATCACAGAAGAGATTACGGCAGCCCGCGCATTTGTTCTCAATTCAACCGACAAGGTTCAGCCTTTGCTTCGTGTTGATGAACTGAATCAGGAATATAAAAGTCTTTACAGCGACTATTTAACCCACAACACAGTTTCGAATGTGACAGAGGGCGTTTTAAGCAGCGCTGCTTTAGAAAGACGCTTTCCGGTGAATGAAACCTTCAGAACTGTGTACCAAAAGGCCTATGTAAACGGCGGCTCAATGCTTGCCTGGTTTGATGAAGCGCCGGAGGAAATTTATGTAGCCATTGAGCGTACAGAAGAAAATGCTGAAGCCGTTATGTTTGAGCAGTTTAAAACTGCCCGCGTTATCAACCCCGAGGGTGAGGTTGTTTGCTACTATGATTTTACTGCCGAGGGTGCCAGCGACGGTGTTGTTTTTGATATTCCCGAATATACCGGTGCACCGGGCATCTGGACCATTTCTTTTGTGGGCGGCATGAACACAAACGACAGCATCACCATTGGCGTGCCTTATACTGAATATTACGGCATCCGCGGTGATATGTTCATTGGCTTTAACCACAGAACTCAAAAAACCCAGCCCTCAAGTGCCGGCGAAGAAGCAAGAAAATGGTATCTTTATGTTCCCAAAAGCAGCGTTGGTGCGAACGCACTGTTCCTCTTCCCGAACAACAAGGCTTATGACGAAGATGGCGCCAATGCTTTTGCCGAAGTTACCATTTCAAAGTCAGACGGAACGGTTGTTGATGAACTGATGAACAGCAGCGGTACCGCTAAGGTTAATATTGAATCCCGTCTGCATTGCCGCGCCAAGGCAGTAGCCATCACCCAGAGAGATGGCGGCAAGGTCTGGACCTTTGATTTAGGGAAATATAACAATTATCTGACATCCTATATTGATACCGGCAGGTCGAATAGCGTTTATTGGCCGAACGAGAAGAACTTTGCATTCAACGGCTTGTATGTTGCCGTTGCCGGCGGTCTGCCCGGTCTTTTCTGCCCGACGCCTGATGCGGCTAAAAAATTAAAGGGCGGCACAGCCACCTCTTCTGACGACAGAACCTTAGGCGGCACGGTTCAGGCAGAGGCGAGAAACATTGCATTAGACATTGTGCAAAACGGCGAACTGGAGATTACGGCTGAATTTGCGAGCCAGCTGCCTGATTTTATTGATGAAGCCGGCATGACAGGCGTTGAAGCCTTAACCATTGGTTCAAACAGCGGCGTTTTAGGTGCAAAGAGTGCTGTTAAAAATCAGAATTTAGACCCGAATGATTTGTATTTAGGTAGCATTGGATATACTGAATTTGAAAATTCAGCAAGCGGCCTGACCTATCGCCCGGGATATGAAAACTTTGTGTATTCATCCAGTGAAAGAGATTTTTATGCGGCCGGTAATCTGGCGGCGATGGCAGCTCTGCCAACAAAATTAAACGGTGTTTATGGTGACACAGGCCTTGTGAATCGCGCAGTGCTTTGCTTGCTTTCCTTTATTGCCGAAATGTCACCGGAGGATATGCTCCGTGGCAAAGGCGTTGACTTTTCAATTTCTTATGATGAAACGCTGGGCGTTTACAAAGCATCTAAAAACAGTGACTATTGGCCGAACCGTTCGCTGTTCACCTTTGCAAACCTGATTGATGCCTACAGTCTTTTGAAAGATAAGGTTTCAGTTGAAACCGCAGAGGTTATGCGTAATGCTGTGATTCGCATGGGCGATAAAATGGCGAACTATATGGCAAACGACACCAACCAGTGGACAGAATTTATCCGCGGTCACTTTGAACTTTATATGGCAACCGGTGAAGAACGCTTCTTGAATTATTTTGAACGCCACATTTCAGCCATCGGCAAAAAGCCTGTTGATGTAAACAGCTTTGGTATGAACGATGCCGGTGCTTTCTTAGAGAGAATGGCGCCCAGCGCCCAGTATGCAAACCAGTGTATGCACAATCTGTATCCCTGTTATTATACATACAGAAGTCTTGAAAACCGGGATGAAACCGTTCTTCAGAAATTTGAAGAAGTGCTTGAGCGTTATTCAACCTACGATTCATTAAACTGGCTTCCTGAAGTAAAAGGCGGCGATACACATTCTGCTACAGCCGTTATGGTAAAGGGTAAAAATGGCAACTATGGAGTTGGCGGCGGAACATACCCCAATTTCAGCCTTGGTTCTGTCGGCATTCCTATTTACGCCAAGTTGCTTGAGTACAGGGAGGATAAACTGAAAGCATCAAGATATCCTAATTCCAATACGCATATGGCAGGGGATTTAGTTTATCGTTTCCCGGATGTTGCAGAAGCAATGTTAAAGAATCAGATGTTTGATAAAGCCGATCCTCTTGCCTCGGGTAACAGTTCAACTGTGTATGCCGGCGTTCGTGCTTATGAAATCTTCAGCCAGGAGCCCTGGGTGAGCTCAGGTAATACCGTTCTGCCGATTGAAGAAACAAACAGAGTCTGGAAATATGATGATTTGTTTGTCTTTAAGAAAAACGGAATGTATGCGATGCATTTCTATGCAAATCCCCATTCTACAACGGCTACCGTTGATGACTCCGCTTTATCATACCGCGGTGGTTTGCCCTTTGCAATCTGGTCAGAAGGAACCGGCCCGGTTGTTTTGGCGCAGTATTTAGGACCAACTGCTGATGTTAAATATTCAGATAAACAATCAGAACCGGTAACCCATTACAGCGGCGTATTTCTTACCGATAATGATGGTGTTCTCCGCAGCACGGCACACACAAACGGAACGCTGGTAGCAGAAAATGCGCAGGGTTATACCATTACCCAGCCAATTGCCATTGGTACGAAGTATTATCGAAATGCTGATGGTGAGTTGGTGAAAAATGATGACGGTACCTACAGAACAACAACGGCTTATGCAACCGTAACCTATAAGGGTACTTATACCGCAAGCGGTCTTACAATTGATGTCAGCCTGGAAATTCCGGAAGATTCTGACAGACTGGATAAATATGACAGTTATCAGAATGCCTATATTACCTTGCCCATCTTCAGTAGGGTTCAGGGTACATATTACCGGCCCACGCCTCCGACGATTCTTTCCGAAATCACACAAACAAATGGCGGTAAGACACTGAATTATAAGTCGACAATTGAGGGCGCCTATGGCAGTATGAACATTCATACATCTACAGCGGCTACCTTTGATGAAAGTTCAAAGGCCTATAACACCTTTGCTTCCGCTTGTTCAAGAATACTTAAATTTCCGCTTGATTCAAACGGCAAAGCAACCATCACTTTTGAAATTGTGAATGATTGATTATAGCGCATAAAAAAGACTGTGACAAAATGGTTACAAATGCCATTTTGTTGCAGTTTTTTTACATTTTCTATTGCTTTTTTACGCTTTTTATGGTATGGTACACTTGACAGATAAAATTATAATAAAAAGAGAGGTTTATTATGAAATTTTTCCATGTTTACAATGAAGATTGTTTTATAGGTCTTGAGAAAAACGGTCTGTTAAACAAAGACACCGGTTTTAAAATTCAGCACGCTTTTTCCGTTCCCGGAGAACGCAAATTCAATAAGTATGCTGCAAAGGGCAGCAGACTCCACAGCTTGATTAAAGATGGCAAAATTCCGTTTTATGTTGACAGAATTGCCGGCGGCGTTACCTGGCATAATTACAACTTTGATCAGGCGTTAATTCAGGAATATGTTGATCTTTTAGGCGATTGGTTCTTAGGTTTTCAGCTTCACGAGAGTGCGTCTAACCGCCGTAACTCTGACTGGCAGACCATTCTCCGTGTGATGGAAGGCAGCCACGGCCCGTATGATGTAGAGACTCTTTGCAATAAAGTGCGCGGCAGGAAAACAAATATAGAAGACGGCGCAGTTCTTTACAACTTTTCTCAGGATAAGCCGGAGACTTATGCTGCTATGCGCTATGCTGAAACCCCGGCAGAGTATATTGAAGAAATTAAAGATTTGTTCCGCCGCAGAATGGCTGATGTTAATGGCAGAATTTTGCCCTGTGACAGTTATATGATGGCGACCAAACTGCAGAACGAATTGGGTATGCATACCTTTATGCCCGAAGTTGGCTGTCAGATTCCTCTGATGCGTCAGCAGGTGGCTCTTGCCCGTGGTATGGCTAAGGCAAACAATAAAACCTGGGGTACATATTATGAATGTTGGCGTGAAGTTCGCGATAGCGGCAAACCCTATTATTGTATGCCCTGCTTTAACACAGATAAGTCTAATGAATGGTATCTCTCACAGGAACAGCATGGTGATGACTTTACAACCTTTGGTGAAAACGGCGGTTCTTCGCGTATTCTGCAGAACAGAATTTACTATTATGCTCTTATGTCAGGTGCTGACTACTTCTCAGAAGAATGGGGCTTAAACTGCAGTTATACCGATATGAACGACTTCTCCCTGTCTGATTACGGCCGCGTGAAGAAAGACTTTATCAACACCGCACTCGATTTTCAGGGTATGAAGGCGAAAGTTCCCTTTGCCATTGTTCTGCCCACTGACTATGCTTGTATGGAAATCCCCGAAATCTGGGATGAATATGAATTTGGCAAACCCCGTGATGTGTATCTTCGTGTTAAACTTTCTGATGCTGAAAAGGCATATTACGGTCACATTGAAGAACTTTTAAAACTCTGCTACCTTGAAAAGAACCCCATCGGTAACGAAAGCCACACCATCACAAACTCTCACCTGCCTGATGTGTTTGACGTTATTTATGCCGATTGTTCTGATGAAGCGTTTGCACAGTATGAATATTTAATTGATGCAACCCCCACCGGTGAATTTGCAAAGGCAAAAGCAGGCAGCGGCCTGAAAGTGCTTGAAAGCGGTGACCTGGGTAAACTTGAGGCAGACATTAAAAAACTGACCAAAGAAGTTATGCCCTGCTATGTGGATGAACTCTGCTGGCTGGTTTCCACCGATGCAGACGGCAGACGCTATCTGGCCATTTTCAATAATGACGGTCTGGAGAGAAATCTGCTTCGTGGTAACATCATTCATCGTGAAGCAGATAAAGAAGTGACCATCACCTTTAAAGAAAAGACCATTCCCCATGTTCTGAGAGAAACCATGGGTTCTATCTGCCTTGAAAAGGTTGACGATTTAACCTATAAAGCAACTATCCCTGCAGCGGGTTTTGCAATTATTAACTTTTAAGGAAGTGCTATAATGGCTGAATTTAATTATGACGCGAAAACCGTTATGAAAAACGGCTATCCGAAAATAAAAAAGCTGGGTGCCTGCAGCCCCAATGGTGAAATGACTCCGTTTGTCTGGAAAGGCAGACTTATGCGCATGGAGCTGGTTGACCCGTTAAACGGCACAGACAACACGGTTTTGCGTTATGCCGGCATTCGTGATGTTGAAACCGGCAAAATTATTTCTACCTTTGCTGAAGACAGTTATTTTCACGCGGCCTATGTAGAGAATGACACCATCTATGTTACCGGTGTTGATATGAAAGACCGTGGCACTATCCGCGTTTATGAAAGTAAAGATTTAAAAACCTGGTCAAACCGCGTGCTGCTTTCTAACCCCGGCTGGATGTATTATAACACCGCGTTGACCAAGGGTCCCGATGGCTATGTGCTGTTGATGGAGGCGAGTGACCCGGTTCAGTATGTGGGTGTTAAGTTCACTTTCTTCTTTGCACAGTCAAAAGACTTAAAAGAATGGACATTTATGGATTATAATGAATGTGCATTTTCAAAAGAGCGCTACAACGGTGGCCCGTGGATGCGCTACTCTGATGGCTGGTACTATGTGATTTCTGTTACAGAACTGCCGTGCCTGCACTACACCAACTACATTTTCCGTACCAAAGACTTTAAAGATTGGTATGTTGGCTATTATAACCCCATTTTAATGCCTGATGAAGATGATAGAAAAATCTCCCCCAGAGCGGCTGACCTTTCTGATGAACTGCTTGAGCAAATTAAAGGCACAGGCTTTAACATCAACAATTCAGACATTGATATGTGTGACTGGAACGGAAAAGTTTATATGAACTACTTAGTCGGCAATCAGCTTGGTTTTTACTATATGTGTGAGGCTGAGTATGACGGTATGGTTGCCGATTTCTTAAAATCTTATTTTGAATAAACAATAAGGGGAATCAGGATGAAAAGAGAACAGCCTTATGAGTTTCGAAAAAAACTCTTAACCATTCACGAGAAAGACATTCGTGATATTTCTTTAAAACCTGCCGGCAATCAACTTGCCATCTCTGACGGTGCTGTGATTGAAATTGGCGCAACAGAGAATGTTGTGATAAACATTGCGGCAGAAGATTTTGCTGACTTTTTAAAAACTTCAATGGGCGTTTCTGCCACGGTTTCAAAAACCGGCACAGCCAAGGGCGAAAATGTTATCACTCTGGCGCTGGCAGAGGAGGCCGGCGTTTCTCTCGATGAAGCTGAAGGCTACAAGGGCTTTTTGATTGATGTTTCAAACGGCATTAAAATTTACGGTTATGATGACCGCGGCGTTGCAGCGGCACTTTATTACCTTGAAGATGTAATGTCAATGGCGCACGCGCCGTTTGTTGACAAGGGCATCATCAAGAAAAAACCGCTGATGGCACCCCTGATGGTTCACTCCGGCTACGGTATGGAGGAATGGCCCGATGAATATTTGATGCGCATTGCCCACGAGGGCAGAGATGCGCTGCTCGTTTTTGTCTGCGGCCCCAACCAAACCCGTGTGGGCGAACTTGATTTTAATGATTTGATTGCCCGCGCGGCTAAATTTGGCCTTGATGTGTATGCCTACAGTTTTATGCAGAGCGGTATGCATCCCGATGAGCCGGGCGCCGAAGAATTTTATGACAGCATCTACGGTGAACTGTTCCGTAAGTTCCCCGGTTTTAAAGGCGTTACAATGGTGGGCGAGGTTGTTGAGTTTAACTCAAACGACCCCCATGTTTCCAAATTCCGTAGCTGGGACCCCTACACAGCCGACCTGCCCGATGGCAAGTTCTGGCCCGGTTGGTATCCCTGTGAGGATCTGCCCCGCTGGGTTGAACTTGTCAAGAATGTTATCCGCAAGGTTAAACCCGAGGCAGATATTGTTCTCTGGAGTTATAACTGGGGCTTTCAGCCTGAAGAGGCGCGCCTCCGCCTGATTGAAAACCTGCCGGATGACATCACCCTGGAGTCAACCTTTGAGATGTTTGACCATAAAAAATTAGGTGATGTTTACACTGCCTGTGATGACTATTCGCTGGCGTTTGCCGGCCCCGGCCCTTACTTTGAAAGTGAGGCCAAGGCAGCGAAAAAGAAGGGCATGAAGCTTTACACCATGAGCCAGTCTGCCGGCATCACATGGGACTTTGGCTCGGTTTCCTTTCTACCCATGCCTTACCAATGGGCAAAACGCTTTGAAAATATGAGAAAAGCGATTCACGACTGGGGTCTTTGCGGCAGTATGGATTGCCATCATCACGGTTTTTATCCCTCTATTATTACCAAGTTCTCAAAACTTGCCTTTTTAACACCCGAGGAGCCGCTTGAGGCTATTTTAGACAAAATCTTTGCGGCAGAATATGGCGCAGAGAATTTAGAAAAAGTGCGCGAAGGCTTCCGCCTGTGGAGTGAAGCCATTACCTATTTCACCCCGACGAACGGAGATCAGGGCGCCGCTTCCCGTATTGGTCCGGCGTATCCTTTCTGTTTGTATCATCAGGCAAGACCGCCTCATAAAGAAGAGGCAATGTTTGGTAACCGTGTCATTTCCAACACTCCCAGCGGTGATGCGCTTCATTCTTCCTTTATTTCAAAAGAGCCCAATGGCAGCGCAATGCCTCTTAGAATCCATCCTGAAATGGAATCCTTAAAGGTAATGCATTCTTTAATGCAGCAGGGTGTGGAAGTGTTTGAATCCATCCCCGAAAAGAATGAAAAACTGCTTTCTATTATCAATCTGGGTAAATACATCACCAACTGCGTGCTGACCAACATCCACGCAAAACAGTGGTACATTTTAAAGTGCAAGTTAAATGCTGCTTTTGACAGAGAAAGTATGCGCGCGCTTGTTCCGCAGATGGAAGAACTTCTCTATGCTGAAATTGAAAACGCCAAGGCAACCATCCCCTTAGTTGAGGCAGACTCTCGCCTCGGTTGGGAACCTTCAATGCTGTATTTGGGCGATAAGGAGCATATTGAGTGGAAAATCCGTCAGGTAAATTATGTGCTTGAAAAGGAACTGGTTTACTTAAAAAAATGTATTGAACTGTAAGGCATTATTTGGTATAATCATAAAGGGGCGGGAACTGTTCCCGCCCTTTTTTTACATCAGAGGTGTTAGTATGATAAAAATTGCCCACAGAAGCGGCCCGGGTGCTTTTCCCGAGCAGACCATAGCGGCAGCGCGTGAAGCGCTTCGTCTCGGTGCTGATCTGATTGAAGTTGATGTTCGCTTTACAAAAGATGAGCAAATTGCCATCAGCCATGATAAAAATTTAAGCCGCGTGTTTGGGGTGGATAAAACCGTTTCCAATATGACGGCAGAAGAATTTTTATCCCTGCGGCACAAAAAAAACAGGGAATTTCCGGCGCATTTGCTAACAGACTACATGGGCTGTGGAATTGAACCTCTTCTTTTACACATTAAAGAACCGGAGGTTGTTCCGGCGCTTTTACAATGTTTAGAGGAACACAATTATCTTGACAAGGTTGTGTTTGGCGTGCAGAGCCTTGAGAGTGTTGAATGCATCAGAAAATACAAAAAAGGCCTCAAAATTCTCGCCTTTGCGCCAGATGGCACGCTTAACGAGTTTGTAAAAAGCGATGTTGACTACATTCGCCTGTGGGAAAAATGGCTGACAAAAGAAAACATTGCGCTGGTTCGTGAAAGCGGCAAGGGGCTTTGGGTGATGTCCGGTAACTATGACGGGTTTGATGCCGGCGAGCCGCCGGAAGACGGATTGCGATTTATTCTCAGTTTGAATGTTGACAGCATTTTAATTAACAATATTAACTATTTAAATACTGTGATGGAGCAGGAGGCATAATATGATTACAAAACAAGAGATTCAATATGAAGGCTACGGAAAATGCCTTGAAATTGCAAACGGCAAGGTGCGCGTGGTGGTCACCACAGAGTTTGGCCCCCGTATTATTCGATATTCCTTTGTCGATGGCGAAAATATGTTTTATGAAAATAAAGACAGAAACTTTTTTGCAAATGGCGAGGATTTTGATAAGGCTTACGGCAAGGGTGCAACCTGGTATATTTACGGCGGTCACCGCCTTTGGACGAGCCCTGAAAATTCGCCCCGGACTTATTATCCCGATAACGAACCGGTGTGTGTAACTCTTACTGAAAACGGTGCTGTTTTTGTGCCGCCGGTGCAGAAATGGAATCAATATCAGTATGCGATTGAGGTTTCGCTGGCAGAAGATTCTACCGATGTAACGGTAAAACACTCATTGACAAACCACGGCGCGTGGGATGTTACCCTGGCTCTCTGGCCCATTACGGTGCTCTCACCCGGTGGAACGGAAATTGTGCCTCAGCCGGTGCGTGACACGGTTTATTTGCCAAACCGCAATATGGCCTTTTGGTCTTATGACAGAATGAATGATAACCGCCTGACCTGGCTGACGAGATACATCCTGCTCCGTCAGGATGCAGCGGCCGATGTGAACATTAAGTTCGGCATTAACAGCCAGCACGGCTACGCGATGTATTTTAACCACGGCGATATGTTTTTAAAACAGTTTTCTCCCAATTTAGAGGGCACTTATCCTGATGGCGGTATGTCGTTTGAAACCTACACCAATCCGATGTTTTTAGAGATGGAAACCCTTTCAGAACTGCAAACGGTTGCCCCGGGCGCAACCATCAGCCACACAGAGCATTGGTCGCTTCACAAGGCAGAACTGCCGGAACTTTCAGATGATGCTATTGATGTGTTTAAGGCAAAATATATTCAGGGATAAACTTAAAAAACCCGCAGCAAAACAGGTGTGTTTTGCTGCGGGTTTTTTTATGCCTTGTGCCTGCTTTCTATTGTAAAATCAAGAAATTTCTGACAGGCAAGAGACAGATAATGATTGTTTTTATAATAAAAATAAATGTTGCGCGTCATTTCACTGTCCGCCAATTTATAATATTTAAGAAGAGGGTCTTCACCCAGATATTTAACCAGGGTGTCGCTCACAAAGGCGATGCCCAGACCAAAAGCGGCAATGTTATAGGAGGTTACCTGCTGGTCGAGATAATACATAACACGCGGTTTTAAGCCGTATTTTTTAAAGAGCCGGTTCGCTCGTTTGCCGGTGTCATTCTCGGGGTTTAAAAAGATGAAATCCTCGTTGGCAAAGGCTGTCACATCGACATAAGATGTGGTGGTTTTATGTTTGTTTTCTTTGATTTCTGCTGCCGTCATAGCGTAATTTTTAAGCGTTTGGTTAATGGCAAGGTGTGCGGGAACAGCCAGCATCAGTTGCTCACTTGTATAAATTTTCGAAACAATATTTTCATCGCTTATAAGGGCGTTATCAACCACAAGGTCAAGCTCGCCGCGGTCTAACTTTTCCATTAAGTTTTTGGTATTATCTTCTACAATTTCAAAATGAATACCGGGATATTCTTTGTTGAAATCCATAATTGTCAGAGGCAGAATAAAGGATGAAAACAGGCTGCTGCCGCCTAGTCTTACCGTTCCGGCAAGAAGTTTTGTGCGGTCTGAAACATAGCGCTCAAAATCCTGCTCTTTTTTTTGAATTTCAAGCGCATAGCGAATATATTCCTCACCAACCTCTGTCAGGGAAATCGGCTGGATGGAACGGTCAAAAATCGGTGCTGCCAGTTTTTCCTCAATCCGCTTGATAGAGGCGCTGAGTGACGGTTGTGATATGTAAAGCCGCTGTGCCGCTTTTGAAAAACTTTTTTCTTTGTAAACAGCCAGAACATATTCTTTATTCCGAAACATAAACATCCCTCCGGTATAACTTAAAAGTTATAAGACTCATATTGTAATATGTATTTGATTATATCATAGAAATTATATATAATCAAGCCATAAGAAATGAATAATGGGGGCTATACGATGTTACGATTCAGAGAAGAGCATGATTCTGTTGGTGCAAAGCAGGTTCCTGCTAATGCATATTATGGTGTTCAAAGCCTGCGTGCAATGGAAAACTTTAAAATTACCGGACGGCGTGTGCATCCCGAATTTGTAAGAAGTATTGTGGAAGTGAAAAAAGCAGCGGCAAAGGTAAACCGGAATGTTGGTGTGCTGCAAGAAAGCATTGCCGATGTCATTGTTTCGGCCTGTGATGATATTTTAAGCGGAAAATATGTGGATAATTTTATTGTTGATTCCATTCAGGGCGGTGCCGGCACTTCGCTTAATATGAATGCCAACGAAGTTGTGGCAAACCGCGCCATTGAACTTTTGGGTGGCCAAAAGGGTAATTATTCAATTGTTCATCCCAATGATCATGTCAACTACGGTCAGTCTACGAATGATGTATATCCCTCTGCCGGCAAAATCGCGCTTATCCGTATGCTTTTAAAAGCTACCGTTCAGCTTGATAATCTTTACTCTGTTTTAATGAAAAAGGCAGAGGAATATAATGATGTAATTAAAATGGGCAGAACCGAAATGCAAGATGCCGTGCCGATTAGTTTCGGTCAGGTGTTTACGGCGTTTGCCAACGGCGTGAAGCGTGACAGAATGCGCTTTGACACGGCAATCCGCGAGCTTTCGGTTTTGAATATGGGCGGCACGGCGGTGGGAACGGGCATCAATGCCGATAAACGCTATATTGCCGAAATTGTTCCCGAAATTTCAAAGGTCACCGGCCTTAAACTCACGCAGGCAGAAGATTTGATTGACAGCACCCAGAATCTGGATTGTTTTATTGTCGTTTCGGGTATCATCAAGTCTTGCGCTGCAACCCTTTCAAAAATAGCCAATGACCTTCGGTTAATGTCGTCGGGTCCCCGTACCGGATTCGGCGAAATCAATCTGCCGCCTAAACAGAACGGCTCTTCAATTATGCCCGGAAAAATCAATCCCGTTATTCCTGAAGTGATCAGCCAGATTGCATTTAACATTATTGGCAATGATACCACAATCACCTTGGCGGTCCAATCCGGTCAGCTTGAACTGAATGCCTTTGAACCGATTATTTTCCATTGCCTGTTTGAGTCGCTGGAAACGCTGACAAACGGCGCCGAAGTGTTTGCCAAAGAATGCATTGAAGGCATAACGGTGAATTGCGAAAGCTGTGCTAACGATGTTCTCTGGAGCATGGGCACCATCACCGCACTTTGCCCGCACATCGGTTACACAAAGGCCTCGCAGCTTGCGAAAAAGGCGATGAAAGAAAATAAATACATCCGCGAGGTGCTTTTAGAAGAAAAAATTGCGACAGAAGAAGAACTTGACAAGATGCTTGACCCTAAACAAATGATATAAAAAGCAAGGAATTCCCCGGGCAAACCCGGGGAATTTTTCCATACAAACGGGCAAGACTAAAATTGACAGCCTTTTTAATTTATGATACAATAATTCTAT
>JAZRUU010000170.1:0-3438 GCA_045652725.1 Clostridia bacterium
AACATAAATTTCCAACGCGTCTTTTTCTGCTATGTCAAGGGTTCTGCGCAGTTCAATCGGTAAAACGATTCTGCCTAACTCGTCGACTCTTCTTACAATGCCTGTTGATTTCATTTTTTCGTCCTCCTATTGTAGTGTGTTACTTGTTACATATTTTTACGAAAACTCAAAAACTACATCACATATCATAACACAAAAACCTTGACCCGTCAAGTCAAAAGACAGTACTTTATTGGTTTTTTTGTCAACTTTTTTCTTCTCATTAAAAAACGGCAGTTCGGGAGAACTGCCGTTTTTCTGAATGCTTTTAGCAATCAATTTCAAAAAGTTTTCTGGGGTAATTGGTGAGGTTTTCGCAACCATCTTTGGTTACAACAACCACATCTTCAATTCTCAGACCAATTTCTTTTTCTTTTGAGCCTAAAAAGATGTCGGCACAGAATGCCATATTTTCTTCAAGCAAAAATTCAGCGCTGGTTTCAATCCAGGGTGCTTCACCCTCCATGGTGCCGTTACCGTGGAAAGGACCATAAAGGAGCCAGTCGCCGTAACCCATCTCGGTTACATTTTTAACATGCTGTTTTGCAATCTCGCAAGCAGGAACGCCGGCCTTAAGCATACCGATAGCCGCTTCCTGCGCTTTGTAACCCACTTCAATCAGTTCGCGCTGTTCATCGGTTGCCTTGCCGAACACAACAGGGCGGCCGATGCTTGATGCATAACCGTCAACACGGGCACCAATCTGCAAGAAGGTCATATCACCCTTCTCAATCTTCTTGTTACGCGGACGGCTGATGGCCTGGTTTGAACCCTTGCCTGTCAGCACCCAAAGGGGATATGATTCTCTTTCGGCGCCAAGTTCATGCATCTTGCCCAGAGCAAGACCTGCAACCTGCTGTTCGGTCATACCCACGCGGATGTTCTCCAGAACATAGTCAAAGGTTTTAGCGGTAATTTCAGCTGCAGCACGCATGCAAGCCAGTTCGTTTTCTGTCTTATTCATGCGGATTTTGTTCACAACATCGTCAGCCTTTTCAATTTTCACATCGCCATAAACTTTGAGCGCTTCAGCCAGCGCTTCATACACACCAATGGTCATCAGCGGCAGGCCGGCAACACCAAAACGGCGCACGGGCTTATCGCCTAACAGGCGCTCAATAACGGTGTTAAATGTGTCAAGCTTGTGACCGGGATATTCCGGTTCAGAAGATTCTCTAAATGCCTTTAAACGGCAGATTTCGTCAATCATAGAACGGTCAGAAGCATAGGTGTAGCTTTCAGGACCGATAAGCAGCAAGGGGTCACCCTCATCCGGAATCAGAACACCGGCAGTTTCAAATGACGGCCAGTAGTTTGAGAAATAACGAACATACTGGGGTTCTGCTTCGTTACCGTAACTCAGAATCAGGTCATAACCTTCTTCTTTCATGGTCTTCTGCACTTTAACGATTCTTTCTTTAAACTCTTCTTTAGGGATAGACGGAATGTTTAACATAAAAATTCTCCTCTCTTTATCTTCTAATCTTTTGGCTATATTTTATTCGCTCTGCGCCATCAGCGCCATATAGGCCATGTTCGGCTGCTGCACATCCAAACGGCCATATTGCACCACCACGCCAACATCACTTTTAATTTGCATTGAATACTGCACACCCACACCGATTTTAAGGCCGCCCAGCGCCTCGCTGTCATCGGTTTTAAAGCAGCGGATGCGCTTTGCCGGAACGAGGTAAGGAATGTTCTCAACCGGGTCCCTGTCTTCAAAATACACGCTGATTAAAACATGTGCATCTTTGTTGTTTGTGTTTAAAATCATCACGCTTTCGTGACCTACATACTCTGCATTCGGGTCGGGTTGGGGCGAAGGACGGTAACCGTCAACAATGTACCATTGTTTTTTTCCGTTCATCACCATACACCTGCCTTTCATCAATATAGTTACATTCAGTATATATCATTTTTCGTAAATTGTCTATAGAAATTTGCATATTAAATATGTATTTTAGACGATATTTTTAAGAATTCTGTCTGTTGACTTTTTCGCCCAATCATTGTATAATAAGGTGGTTGAAACAAGAGAAAGGAACGGCGGCTATATGTGGATTTTCGTTAGAATATTAGGAATTGCAGGTCTCATTACGGGTGCAATTCCGTTTCAGTTCAAGCGGCACAAACACATTGTGTTATGCAAAGGGCTCTCTACCGTGTTTTTTGCCACACAATATTTTCTGCTGGGTGCCTACACGGGCGCCTGGATGGATTTAATTTCCTCTACCCGCAACTTTCTTTTCTATCGGTTTGTTGAAAAAGGCAAGTCTACCCTGCCTGTTATTTTAGCATTTTCTCTATTGCTTGTGATTATCACCGCTTCATCCTGGGGTGGTTGGTTCAGCCTGCTCCCGCTGGTTGCAAAAATTCTTTCCACCGTGTCTTACGGTATGAAAAACGAGCGTCTGCTCCGCCTCATCACCCTGCCCTCCTGCATTTTGTGGGTGATTTATAATGTTATTGTGGGCGGCTACGAGGCAGCTCTTGGCGACCTGTTAAACTTCGCCTCCATTTTGATTGGAATTTATAAATTCGACATCAGAAAACCGAAAGAAATTACAGAGTAAAACCAGCAACACTCTTTGAGATAATTGGAAAAGATTCTATTGACAAAACTAGGGTATCATAGTATAATAAACAAGTAGTTTCGTCTGTCAAAATTTCATATGCTGGAGTGGCACAGTTGGTAGCGCAGCTGATTCGTAATCAGCAGGTCGTGGGTTCAAGTCCCATCTCCAGCTCCAAGATAAAAAGCACCCAATTGGGTGCTTTTTATCATTATTAAGTGGGACCCCGCCCCTAAGAGGGTTTTTGCGTTAAGAAAAATAGTCCAGCGGACTGTTTTTCAGCAAAAAGGTGCGCAGACCGGTACCAAAATGCGAAGCATTTGGGTGGTCAAGCAGATAAGACGCCAAAGGCGGCTGTGTCCCATCTCCAGCTCCAAAATAAAAAGCACCCATTGGGTGCTTTTTATCTTTAGTCTCCACTTGCATAAACTTTCTCTTTTTTGCCAACAATAAAAACACCATTTTGTAAAGGAGAAAAAACGATGAATGTTACCATTATTGAAGGGTGCATCGGATGCGGTTTATGCGTTAGCACCTGCCCCGAAATTTTCAGAATGCAGGATGACGGCACAGCCGAAGTATTCACCCAGCCGGATGAGCATTTAAACGCCACCGTAGAGGAATGTGCCGAGGGTTGCCCGGTTGATGTTATCATCACCGGCGAGTAATGAGGGCTGTAGCAAAAAACCCGGTGTCAGCGAGACACCGGGTTTTTATTTTGTTTTTTAGAATCCCATACCGCCGGGCATGCCGCCGCCTGCAGGCATCTGAGCCTCGGGTTCGGGCTTGCTTGCAACAACGCTTTCGGTTGTCAGCACCATAG
>JAZRUU010000171.1:0-6295 GCA_045652725.1 Clostridia bacterium
ATACCAAGAGCTTGAGAAACTCACTCGCGATGCGGAAAGTGTGCTCCAGCTCCTCGGACTTCCTTACAGAGTTGTAAGCATTTGTATGGGCGATTTGGGCTTTACTGCTGCAAAAAAATATGACCTTGAGGTTTGGATGCCCAGTTACGGCCGTTATGTTGAAATCTCCTCCTGCAGTAACTTTGAAGATTTCCAGGCGCGTCGTGCCGGCATTAAGTTCAAAAAATCACAGAAAGATAAGCCGCAGTTTGTTCACACCTTAAACGGCTCCGGCGTGGCTGTTGGCCGCACCCTTGCGGCAATTCTGGAAAATTACCAGAATGCAGACGGTTCTGTTCGCATCCCCGAGGCGCTCATTCCGTTTATGGGTACCGATGTTATCAGACCTAAATAAAAAAGTAAATAAAAAAGCCTGCAACCACGAATGGTTGCAGGCTTTTTTATGCAATGATTACGGTTTTATAATTTCGTTAATCATAATAACCTGTGTGTTTTCCTTGGGTGTTTGTGTGCCAAGAATGACAGGCTCGGCATATTTAATAGAAAGGTTTTTCGCTCTGGCGCGCAGAGCACCGGTCAGAGCCCAGTCAGAATCGAACACGCTTTTCACATGGTCTTTATAAAAAGCGTTTTGGGGAACAATCACTTCCTTCGGCAAAAGAACCGTCACATTTTTTTCACCGCAAAGCACCGATTCATCAAGCTGAAGAATGATTTCATCTAAAAGTTTCTGGTCATTTTGCGCCACGCGGCGATAGATGTCATATTCATTCACCGAGGCGGTAATAAAGAGAAAAGCAAGGATAAAAATGAGCAATTTTTTCACTTGTTTCTTGTGAAACAAACCCCACAAACCCTCTAAAATCAAGGCCGCACCGATGAACGAAACAAATAAAGAACGATGGGTAATCCACACCTCTGCGGCCAGCGCATTGGGGAGCAGGGGCGCAACAAAAAGCGCCGCGCCACAAACAAAAAAGCAGAGGCTTTTCTTTTTAGAAAAGTGCGAATCATTTTGCACAAAACAGCAGAGCAAAATGCTGATAAGCAGGGCAAAAACCAGAATCAAAACACCCCAAAAACCGTTTGAAAACAGGATTTTTATCCCCTGCGCGCAGCCGATAACGGTGGCGTTATAGGTTTGCAAGAGCACTTCTGAAACCTGCGAGAACAGGCCAAAAATTTTATCTGATAAAGCCGTAACACCTGCATCGTTTGCCCGGCTACCGAGTGCGCCGAGACCGGCAAAAGCGCGGTAGTAGAAAAACATGGCACCAATGTTAAAAACCGAGGTCGCCGGCACAAGAAGCAGGCACTTTCTTTTGCACTTATAAAAACTGATGCAAAACAAAAGCACAGCGGCCGAAACCGAAAAAACGGCGGCGCTTTCATAAAATCCGCAAGAGATAAGTTGAAAAACGGCAAAAGGCACAAAATATTTTGGCGTTTGCCGCTCTTCGAGAAACTTTGCCAAAAACCAAAGCGAAAGGGCAGCAAAGAAAAGGCCGCCTATGATGCGCGTTGAAGCCGAGAGCCAATAGCGCCCCTCCATACCAAGGGGGAAGAGCAGATAGAAAAGAGAAAAAAGAGGCGAAAGGGTGAAATGATACCGCTTGAGCGCGCCCGAAAAAAGTGCCAGCGAGGCAAGGTGAAGTGCCACCACAAGCACAAGGGCAAAACCCATCACCGGCCAGAACTGCCCCCAGAAAGCAGGGTCAGCCAACCCGGCAAGCGGACGCGTTGCCAGCGTGCCGATGGTTACATAAACATAAGAAAGCCGCTCGTATGCGGGGTAGCAGCCATATTGAATGTAATCATCTAAAACGGGGAAGTAAGAAAACCCGTAAAGTGCATAGGGCAAGAGTGCCGCGGCGGTCACAAGCAGGCAGAAAAAGAGCCGCTTTTTCTGTGATGAAGTTGTGTTCATAAAATCCCCGCTTTCTGTAATGATTTATTTTATTGTATCAGTTTCTTTGCCGCAAGTCAAATAAAAAGAAAAAAGAGCCGCGCATGACGACTCTTTTTTCAGTACGATTCCTTTATTAAAAAGGAGGGAAAATGAAAAAGTTTGGTTGTGTTGTGTTTTTTTGGAGTAAATTTATGATACCATAATTCGACAAATTTTTCAACGCCAATAATCCATAAAATTGCCAAGAGAATAAAAAAAGTTTTGTTTAAATTTAACAAAAAAACAAAAAATTTAGCGAGAATAGGCGGGTGAATTGATTGACAGAAACAGGCAAATATGATACAATGTTTTGGTAAATGTGTTAAATTGGGGGAACGGAAAATGAAAAAGTGTATCGCGTTTCTTTTGGTGTTCATAATGCTTCTTTCGGGGTTTTCAGTTTTTGCTGAAAATGAAAAAGAAAAACTTGAAATTTTATCGGCCTCGGCCATTTTGGTGCAAGAGGGAACGGGCCGCGTGATGTATGAAAAAAATGCGGATAAAAAAGTGTATCCTGCCAGCACCACCAAGGTGATGACGGCGATGCTCGCCATAGAGAAATTAGACCCCGCCCAGAGCCTGACGGCCAGCGAAACGGCCATTCAGATTGACCGTGACGGCAGCAACATGGGCATTTTACATAACGAAGTTTTAACGGTTGAACAACTGCTTTACGGTCTTTTGGTGCACTCGGCAAATGATGCTGCCAATGTTCTGGCAGAGGCGGTTTCGGGCACGATTTCTGCCTTTGTTGAAATGATGAATCAGCGTGCGGCTGAACTGGGGATGACAAACACACATTTTGTGAATGCCCACGGCTATCACGACCCGGAGCATTATACCACCGCGCGTGATATGATGAAACTTTGTGTTAAGGCAATGGAGAATGAACTGTTCCGCACCATTGTTGCAACGCCGGTTTATGAAATCCCCCCAACGAACCGATATGAAGAGGTGCGCTACCTTTCGTCAAACAACGCCCTTATCAATGTTATGAAAGGGCATAAATACATCTATTCAGGCGCAAAAGGCATTAAAACGGGGCACACCAACGATGCCGGCTCCTGCCTGACTTCATATGCTGAGCGCGGCGGGCTTGGTTACTTTTGCGTCACAATGAATGCACCGGTTGACTACACGGGTAACTATTCGTTTTTAGACACCATAGCGTTGTTTGATTATGGTTTTAAAGGCTTTGCGCTTAAGAATGTGGCCGATGTTAACGAGATTGTTGCCACCCACGAGGTTAAGTGGGCAAAAGGCGGTGACCAGGCTGTTTTATCTGCCAAAGAGCCGCTTGAGGTGCTCTTGCCGCGGCAGTATGACGACAAGCTGTTGACCACAAAAATAACGGTGAACGAAAAGATTACAGCACCCGTGAAAAAGGGTGATGTGCTGGGTAATATTGAATATTTTTATGATGAAGTTTCGGTCGGCACGGCAGAACTTGTGGCAAACAAAGATGTAAAGCGCAGCATTTTAAAAATGATTTTTCAAAGCCTTTGGAATCTCATTTTTAACGCGTGGGTAATGGTGCCGCTTGCACTTGTTGTTGTGATTTTAATTCTCCGCTCGGTTGCCGAGGAGAAAAAGAAACGCCGCGCCCGTGAACGCCGCCGTCAGGAATTTAAGAGAGATTTTTATAAATAAAAGAGGTAAGAACTTTGAAGCGTTCATTGTTTTATATCATCGTGGCATGCATTTTGTGGGGTTCATCGGGTCTGTTTGTTCATTTTTTGGCCCCTTTTGGCTTTTCAAGCCTTCAAATGACGGCTGTTCGCGCTACAGTGGCGGCTCTTTCGATGCTGATTTATATTTTGCTCCGTGATAAAAAATGCATCCGCGTGGGTTTTAAACAATTGAGTCTGATGGTTTGCGCCGGTCTCAGTTTTTTTGGAACGGCATTTTCATATTATGTTTCTATGCAGGCCTCATCGGTTTCAACCGCGGTGATTTTAATGTATACCTCGCCGGTGATGGTTATGGCTTATTCTGTTGCCTTTATGGGCGAGAAATTAACAGGCAAAAAGGCCGTTTCGGTTGTGATGATGCTCTTTGGTTGCGCCCTGGTTTCGGGCATTGTCGGCGGTATGGCGTTCAGCCCCGTTGGCGTTTTGTTCGGCCTTTTGTCGGCTGTCAGCTACAGCGCTTATAATGTGTTTGCCAAAATGGTTATGGACCGTGGTACCAATGCGCTCACGGCAACGCTCTGGTGCTTTGGTGCGGCCGCCGTTTTTGGTCTTTGCATTGCAAACCCGCCGCAGGTGATAAGTATTGCAATGCAAAATCCGTTGTTGCTGTTTCCGCTTTTAATCGGTATGGGCATTTTCACCTGCGTGCTGCCTTATTTTTTATATTCTCTGGCCCTGCGCGAGTTCCCCGCCGGCACGGCAACCTCGCTTGGCATTATTGAGCCGATGGCGGCCACCATCTTCAGCGTAACGCTTTTGGGTGAGAAACTCAGCCTGTTTTCCATCTGCGGCATTGTGTTAATTTTGGCCGCGGTGTATTTGCTTTCAAAAAGCGAAGAGTAGGGCATGTTTTTATAAAATCACCACCGCAAAAAGAGCAGATACAGAAATTATTATGAATTTTGATAAAAACAGTCGGATTTCCGGCTGTTTTTTTGTTTTGCAGTCTTGCGAAAGTTTTCAAAATATGATAAAATGTAGTATATCTATGCAAGGAGGCGGTTTTGTGTTGGAACTTGTTTTAATCAGACACGGTGAAACAGCCGGAAACCTGCGTCCCACGGCGCTGGGGATAACCGATTTGCCCTTAACCGAGCGCGGCAGAAGGCAGGCTTCTACGCTGGCGCGTGTGTTTAAACTGGGTCAGCCCGAGGTGATTTATTCCAGCCCGCTGATGCGCGCTAAAGAAACGGCAGAGCAAATTGCAAAACTCCACAATATGCAGGTAGAATCGCTGTATGACCTTATGGAGCGGAACTTTGGCTTTTGGGAGAATTGTGCGGTTGATGCCATAAGTAAAGAATATCCTGAAGAATATGCCGCGTGGCAGAATGACCTTGTTGACTTTCAGATTCCCGGTGGCGAAAGCGCCAGAGCGCATTATGAAAGGCTGACGCAGATGGTTGATGACCTTCTTCGCCGTCACACCGAGGGCAGGGTGATTCTGGTAACGCATTTAGGTTGCATCCGCCACATTCTTGCTTATCTGCTGGGTATGGGCATTGAGGGCTCATGGCATTTTGCACCGGGAACGGGTAGCATTTGCCGCGTGCAGATAGATGAAAACAGAAAGTGCATTTTAACATCGTTTAACGAGATTTGAGATAAAGGAGAAAGCTATGAACACGGTCAGAAGAATTTTTGTAGAAAAGAAAAAGGGCTTTGATGTTGAAGCCAACCATCTTTTTAACGACTTGAAAGACAATTTAAGTTTAAAAGGGCTCACCGGCGTAAGGGTGATTCAGCGTTATGATGTGCAGGGCGTTTCAGACGAGGCGTTTTTAATGGCGCGCACCTCCATCTTCAGCGAACCCCCGGTTGACACGGTGTATGATGAGACCTATCCCATGCCCGAGGGTGTGCGCTATTTTGTAACGGCGCTGCTCCCCGGTCAATATGACCAGCGTGCCGATTCTGCGGCAGAATGTGTGCAGTTATTGACACAAAAAGAGCGCCCCAAGGTGCAGGCCGCCCGCGTGATTGTTTTAGAGGGTGATGTTTCAGAGGCTGACCTTGCCGCTGCTAAAAAATATTTTATCAACCCTGTTGAAGCGTGGGAAGTGTCTGACGAAAAGCCCGAAACGCTTGACTCTGTTTCAGAAGTGCCGGCCGATGTTGCCGTTGTTGATGGCTTCATCACGCTCGATGATGCCGGTCTTAATGACCTGTTAAAAACCTATGGCTTTGCTATGGATTTTGATGACCTTTGCTTCTGCCGTGATTATTTTAAAAATACCGAAAACCGTAACCCCTCGTTGACGGAACTTCGTATGATTGATACCTATTGGTCTGACCATTGCCGTCACACCACATTTTCAACCGAGGTAACGGCCATTGACACAACCGATGCCCCCGCACGAGTAAAAGAGGCGCTCGCCGATTATGAAGAAGCAAGAAAAGCGCTGTATGTGGGCAAAAACAAAACCCTGTGCCTGATGGATTTAGCCACCATTGCCGTAAAACAGCTTAAAAAAGAGGGCTATCTTAAAAGACTTGACCAGTCAGAAGAAATTAACGCCTGCAGCATTGAAGTGACCGTTGATGTTGACGGCAAAGAAGAACCTTGGCTGATTATGTTTAAAAACGAAACCCATAACCACCCCACCGAGATTGAGCCTTTTGGCGGCGCGGCAACCTGCCTTGGCGGTGCAATTCG
>JAZRUU010000172.1:0-1763 GCA_045652725.1 Clostridia bacterium
GCTGATGAATGCAGGCTATAAAGTTGGTTTTTTCACCTCGCCTTATTTAGTTTCACATTGTGAAATGATTCGCCTAAATGGTGAGAATATTTCAGAACCCGCCTTTGCTTCTGTTTTAACCAAAGTGGGCGCAGAAGCCGACGCCATGGAGCAGGAGGGTCTGGCACATCCGACCGAGTTTGAAATTATGACGGCGTCGGCCTACACATATTTTGCCGGAGAAAATTGTGACTTTGCCATTATAGAATCGGGGATGGGTGGTGCGAAAGATGCAACCAATGTAATGCAAACCTCTGCAGTTTCGGTGCTGACCCGCATCGACTATGACCACTTGCAGTTTTTAGGCACGACCCTTGCAGAAATCACAAGAGAAAAATGCGGCATCTTCCGCGCCGGTTGCCCGGTGGTGGTGTATCCCGAGCAGGCGAGAGAGGTGCTTTCGGTTATTGAGCAGGAATCAGAAAAGTGTGGAGCACCGCTTGTTCTTCCTCTTAAGGATTCTGTGTTACTTGAAAAAACAGATGCAACAGGCAGCGTTTTTTCTTATGGAAAGTGGAAAAATGTGCGCATCTCTTTGCGTGGCAAACATCAGGTTTATAACGCTGTAACAGCGCTTTCTGTTCTGATGGTGCTTATGCAAAACGGTGTTTTTCTGCCCGAATCTGCCATTTATAGCGGCTTTGTTTCTGCCCGGTGGGAGGGGCGTTTTGAAGTGCTTGATGAAAAAACCGTGGTTGTGCTTGACGGTGCCCATAATTTAAACGGTGCCCTTGCGTTTTCTGAAGCAGTTTCTGCCTGCTATCCAAAAACGACATTTATCGGTGTGGTAGGGATGCTCAAAGATAAGGATTTTGAAGCCTCGCTGGCGGCTTTTTCAAAGGTTTGCCGTAAATTGGTTCTGACAGAGGTGCCAAACCCCAGAAGTGCAACAATAGAACAGTTACACCAGGCGGCAGACCGCCTGGGCATAGAGACTGTTTGTGAAAAAGAACCTGCGGCAGCCGTTTGCCGTGCCTTTGCCGAGCGGCAGGGAGATGAGGGCGTTTTTTGTGTCGGCTCGCTATATGCCCTGTCAGTTTTCAAAGAGACCTGCCGCCGCTTGTTGCAATAATGCGCGGGCGCGGTTCGTTGACAATTTTCGGCAAAAATGTTATAATGACCTATAATGGAATCCCTGTGGGTAACCCATGCGATGCGGCGCAGAAAATGCCTGAGCCAAAAACAACATTTGAGTTGCAAAGCAACTCAGGAGTGGATTTAATCGTGTTAAATTCATTTAAAAGAGTGAAATTATGATTAAATATGAATTTTTAAATATAAATGACTTTGAAAAATATAGCAAAAATCTGTTTAATATTCTTGCAGACAATATGTCTTTGATTGCTCCAAGCGGCAACACACGAGATGAAGATTATCATACTTGGCATTCTTCTGTAAAAGATGGTTTAAAAAAGGCTAACAGACATATTGTTCTCATTTTTGAAACTGCAACTAACCGGCTTGTTGGTTTTTTTCAGTATTATACATCTTCTGATACCTTTATGATGGAAGAAATACAAATCAAATCAGAATTTCAGGGTAGATATAATATTTTCAGAAATCTGTATTCTTTTGTTCTTGAACATATTGACACTACATTATTGTATGTTGAAGCCTATGCCCATAAAGCAAACACAAAATCAATTCAAATCCTTAAAACTTTGGGTTTAAACCCCGTTGCTGAAATCGAAAAAAACCACTTGCTTCATTTTAAAGGAAATTTC
>JAZRUU010000173.1:0-5550 GCA_045652725.1 Clostridia bacterium
TGGAAGTACCGCCGTTTTGTGTATTTATATTTATTTCAATTCCTCGCCACGGGCAAGTGCCGCATCAATATTCGGGCAGAAGTTTTCTTTTTTCACAAGGTCATATAAACCCGATTTGTGCATAGCGCGCATCGGCTGCGGATTCACATGAGAAAACAAGACGGTGATGCCTTTGGCGGCACAATCGGTCACAAACTGTGACAACATTCTGAGTGCATCGGTATCAACCGAGGGAACAGAGCGCATTCTCAAAATAACACATTTTGTGTAAGGCTTTGTTTCAATGTGAATAATTTCGTTTGCAACGGCAAAAAACAAGGGGCCGCTGAGTTCATAAACGCTGATGTGCTTTGAAACCTTACGCAGGTTAATGCAATCCGGGTCTTTCTCCTTCTCAACATACCGCCAACCTGCAATGCCGGATTCTTTGCTCTGGCGATACATAAAGAGAATGCACGCCATAACAAGACCCACCTCAATGGCAACAACAAGGTCAAAAATAACAGTTAAGAGGAAGGTGATAACCAGAACTAAAATGTCACTTTTTGGTGATGTTTTAGAAAGATGAACAAACTGACGCCATTGACACATGTTATAAGCCACGCTGATTAAAATTGCCGCGATGGCCGGCATGGGAATCCAGGCGGCATAGGGCATTAAAATAACAAGAACAAGCAAGAGCACCAAAGAATGCACCATTGCAGAAACGGGCGTTCTGCCGCCGTTTTTCACATTGGCTGCGGTGCGGGCAATGGCGCCGGTAGCAGGAATGCCGCCAAAGAGTGCAGAGAAAATGTTGCCGAGGCCCTGGCCGGTTAATTCGGCGTTTGAACGGTGTTTTTTGCCAACCATACCGTCTGCCACAACGCAGGAGAGAAGTGATTCAATTCCGGCGAGCAGGGCAATGGTGATGGCATCGGGGAAAACGGCAATCATATTGCTTACGCTGAAAACGGGCATACGAAATGCCGGCAGCTCACGGCTAACTGTATATAAATCACCGATGGTGTTTACCTGCATTCCAAAGCCTTTCACCATAATAATGCCGGCTGCAACAGCCAGAAGCGATGCGGGAATTTTATCATAAATTCTCGGCCAGATAAATAAAATAGCAAGACAAACAGCACCCACAATGAGGGCTTGCAGATTCATCGTGGCAAAATTTTCAATAAAAGCCATCAGTTTTTCAACGGTTTCAATGGGCGAAACGCCGTTTTGATAGGTCACGCCAAAAAAGTCTTTGAGTTGGCCGATTACAAGCGTAACGGCAATGCCTGCGGTAAAGCCGGTTGTGATGGTGTAGGGGATGAATTTAATCAGGTTGCCGAATTTGAAAAGCCCCATTACAATCAGCAGGAGGCCGGCCAGCACGGTGGCAAGGGCAAGCCCCTCTGTGCCGCTTTTGGCCACAATGCCTGCAACAATGGTTGCAAAAGCCGCAGTCGGGCCCGAAATCTGCACACTGCTGCCGCCGAAGAAAGCGGTGATAAACCCGGCAACAATGGCGGTGTAAATACCCGCTTCAGGGCTGACACCCGAGGCAATTGCGAGCGCAATGGAAAGCGGCAGAGCAATAATGGCCACAATAATGCCCGCGATGATGTCACGGGTGAGTTGGTTAGCGTTGTAGTGCTTTAAATCCGAAAAAAGCATCGGTTTAAACTGTTTCATTTGTTTGTTCTTCCTTTCTTCAATGCTTTTTATTTTTTGCGAACTTTCATATTTTAACATATTTTGATAAAAACTGCAAGAGCCTATCTGCGAAAACCGGAGAATCCGTTTAAGTGTGAAATCAGAATAAAAAAAGGCTCAGGAAAAACCTGAGCCCCTTATGTTCGCAATTATTTGTTTATAATTTCCTCAACGCTTCCGCGTGGGGAGAAATTGAATGTCCTCTGAAGATATAACTTTGTCTCTCCGTTGGCGTTAACATAGAAATATTTTCCCGCTTTGCCGAACGAATAACAATTTTTAGAAAGAACCCTTCCGCTTTGCGCAACAGCCTCATAAGCGGTAAGAATCCCATGTTTGCCCATTAAAAGAGTGAAACCGTTAAAAACAAAGTTACGCCAGTCTCCATAAAGAATGTTGCCGGAAAACTTCACAACAGGAGCATTGCTGGCGATTCTCATGTCATATTTTTCGCCTACAGAAATGCTCATAATGCTAAGCGGCACTAAGTATTGAGCCGGTCCTTCGTTCTCAATGCTCCAGATTAACTCGTGATCTGCATCTACAAGATAACTGTAGGCATCAAAACTGCAGGGCGCATAATGATTCCTTTTGCTGATGAGATGAAAATCATAATCGGTTAAAGGAGAGGAGACAGAATCGTCATCATATTTATAATCATAAACGATCAGATCCTGTCTGAGAACCAATACCTCTCCAAGCTCTTTTTGCGCACTGTAAATTTCACGACGACTTCCGCTGTCAATATCCAGAGCAAAGATGCTGTAGGAATCGGTTCCTTGCTCAGAACAGTAAATTTCTTTCATGTCAAAACCGAGGATGCGGCTCTTTGTGTGTACCACCTGTCTTGGGTAGGAGGTAAGAGTACCCTCTTTGACATTCCAACGAAAAATTTCAATTCCCTCAGAAATCAAGCGGTAAATAAAAATATCATTCATTGCATAAAGAACGCTGAAATCTTCACCCTGCAGAGGGGTAGAAAAAGCAAGAACAATTTTTTTCGCGCCGTCATTTTCTAAATCGGCGCTCCACAGGTGATAGACACACCCGCCACAATTTTTTATATAATATAGCGTATCTTGCTTGATGCACCATTTTCTGGTCTTGTTTACATTATATAGCCCCTCGTAATTAGCAGGACGGAAGAGAGGGGAAAGTTTTCGTTGCTCATAAAGTTGTTCGATGTTCATAAGAATTTCCTTCCTTATCTTTTGTTACATTATTATATATTTAAAACAGAAAAATGTCAATATGGAGAAACCTTTTGTTTAAAAAAGAACCGGTTGAATTTGCACGCCGCAAAGCGCTTTTTCTATGGTTTCGGTTATTTTTGTCATATCTGCAACAAGAGATTTGGTTTTGTTAAACGGATCATCTTGCCCAAACGGAACAAAAAAGATGTTTTCGGTGTTTAAAAGCCTGCCGATGTTCGCCGCGCTGCCGCCTAAACCGTCGTTGGTTGAAACGGCAACAATCACGGGTTTCTGGTTGCGAAGTGTTGCCTTTGCGGCCATTGTAACAGGGGTGTCGGTCACGCCGGCTGAAAGTTTTGCAAGCGTGTTACCTGTGCAGGGGGCGATGATCAGCGCATCTAACAGATTTTTTGGCCCAATGGGTTCGGCGCCTGAAATAGTGTGGATAACCGAATGCCCGGTGATGCGCTCAACCTCGGTGATAAACTCTTTGGCCGTGCCGAAACGGGTGTCGGTTTCATAAGCGTTTTGTGACATGATGGGCATAATATCGGCCCCTGTTTCTGCAAGAGCAGAAAGTGCGGTTATGACCTTGTTAAATGTGCAGAATGAACCGGTTAAGGCAAAACCGATGGTTTTGTTTTTCATGGTTTCACCTCCCGTTCGTTTAAAATGTTTAAAACGGTTTCGCAAATGGTGCATCCGGCGGTTTCGGGCGCGACTTTACCGGGCAGAGAAAGTGCGTGAACGGTTTTAATGCCCATGGCATTTGCCGCTTTAAAATTGGTGCCGCCCGGTTTTGAGGCAAGGTCTATGATCAGGGCGTTTTGTGCAGCGTTTTTCAAAACTTCTTCGGTGAGAAGTTCGTGCGGCACGGTGTTAAAAATTACACGGAATTTTCCAATGTGTTCTTTTAAAGACTGAATGTGAAAAAAATGGTAGCCCAGGGCGTTAATCCACGCGGCGTCGCTGCGCTTTCTGGCGGTAGCGGTCACTTTGGCACCCAGCCCTGAAAGGTGTCGGCAAAGCAGTTTTGCAATTCTGCCAAAACCGAGCACAAGGCATTCTGCGTTGTTTAAAGTGCAGGGCGTTTCGTGCATGGCAATCTCAATTGCGCCTTCTGATGTTGCAATGGCGTTTAAAACAGCAAATTCTTCTCGCTCAGCATAGTCAAAATAGGGTATGCCCCGTGTGAGCAAGGTGTTTTTTGCTTCTTGCGGCAATTTGCCGCCGAAAACCGTTTGATGCGGTAAAACACTCTGGCAAAGCACATCAAGCGGCAGAACATTTTCAACATAGGGCGTAAAAAGATGTACACCGTTTTGTGTGGCGGGGAGCGGCAGAAGAACAAAGTGGCTGTCAGATATGGCGTCTGCAAGGTTTGTGCAACAGGTGACTTGCGGTGAAAAATTGCTTGAAGAACCGAGTGCAAAGGTTTTAACAAAAAAGTCTTTTCCGGCAAGGCAGTTTGCGGCAAAAATGCTCCGACGGTCGCCGCCGATGACTGAAAATGTGTTTGTTTTCATTGTGGTCTCCTTACAAAGAGGCTTATGCTTTATCATATGAAAAAGCCTTGTGTTCGGTTCATTCTTTTTAAAATGCAACATTTAGTGCGCGATGCAAAAAGACAGACAGTATTTTGTGGTTTTTGCAATTTTTTTCTTGCAAATAGAGGCGGTATATGATATAATAAAACAGAATATTTGTTGCCGGCTGCAAATTGCAGCAGATGGGAGAAACATATGCAACCCTTACAGAAAAAGAATTGGGTATTGCGTTCATCAGATTCACCTGATTATTCTATAGATTCGATTCAGTCAATCAGCCGTGAAAACGGCATTCCGCCTCTTGTGGCAAAGTTGTTGCTGCTTTATGGCGTCCGCTCGTTTTCTGCTTTTTTATCTCCGGAATTTGATAAACTTTGTGACCCTTTTCTGATGAAGGGAATGCGCGAGGCGGTCGCCAGAGTGTGTGAGGCGATAAAAAAGCAGGAGAAGATACTGATTTTTGGTGATTACGATGTTGACGGCATTACTGCAACAGCGATTTTAGTCCGCTTTTTAAAAGATCTGGGTGCGGCGGTTTCGTATCGGATTCCTGACCGATTTAAAGACGGTTACGGCCTGAAAAGTTCGGTGATTGATGATTGCCGGGCGCAGGGTATTGATCTTTTGATTACGGTTGATTGCGGCATTACATCTGTTTTAGAGGTGGAATATGCCAAAACCCTCGGTGTGGATGTGATTGTAACAGACCATCACGAGTGTAAGAGCGAGGTGCCGGCGGCTGTTTCTGTGTTAAACCCGAAACAGGCAGATTGCAACTATCCCTTTCAGAATCTTGCCGGCGTGGGTGTTGCTTTTAAATTGTTGCAGGCCCTTGTCAGAACCATGCAACTTGATGAAAATGCATTTTTAAAGCGTTATGTTGATATTGTGGCGGTAGGCACGGTTGCCGATGTGATGCCGCTTACAGATGAAAACCGCATTATTGTAAAAAATGGTTTAGAGCGGCTCTGTCATACACAAAACCCCGGCCTCCGCGCGTTGATGCAGGAGGCAGGAGTAGGGAGCAACCGCATTTCAACGGGCACTATCGGTTTTGCCCTGGCGCCGCGCATCAATGCTGCCGGTCGCGTGGCTGACCCCAGGCTCAGCGTTGGACT
>JAZRUU010000174.1:0-3506 GCA_045652725.1 Clostridia bacterium
TATCTACCCCCGGGCATTCTGCCGCCCATACCGCTCGGCATACCGCCCATACCACCGGGCATTCCGCCGCCCATGCCGCCCATACCCATCATGGGCATTCCATTCTCGCCGGGGCTTTTCTGGGCAGAAACATAAATCTCATCGTCTTCAGATAAGCCGGAAACAATCTCAATGAAATTCGAATCGTTTAGCCCCGTCACCACACGAACAGCCTTAAATCCATCGGGCACATTCTGCAGCATTGCTTTGGGGATTTCATCGGTCGGAGCATTCATAGTGCCGCCACCCGGCATTGTGGGGCGTGCACCTGCATTTTCACCACCCGGCATCGCGGGGCGCTCGCCTGCATTTTCACTGCCCGGCATCGCGGGGCGCTCACCTGCCTTTTCACCGCCCGGCATTGCGGGGCGCTCGCCTGCATTTTCTTTCTTTTCATTCTCAGGGTTGGCTGCAGGGGTTGCCTCGGGTGCTTTTTTCCCGTTATCTTTCACATACACAATGTTACCGCGATTCACCGCAGAAACAGGCACGCGAAGCACATTCTCGCGTGATTCAACCACAATTTCGGCGCTCACATTCATACCGGGAATCAAATCTTCTGGGTTTTCAACCACAATTCTAATCGGATAAGTTGTCACACCATTCTGCGTTGTACCCACAACGCTGACATAGTCTACGCGCCCTTCGTAACGACGGCCCTCCATTGCATCGGCCGTGACGCTGACGCGTTGCCCTACCTTGATTTTGCTGATGTCTAACTCGTCAACGCTCATCTCAAAAATAATGGTAGACATATCGGCAATCACCGCCATCACCACAGAGGCGTTAGAGTTATCAAGCGTGTCACCCGCTTTTGAGGTTTTTTTGAGCACCGTTCCGGAAATCGGCGCGGTAATCTGATAGTCTTCAAGTTGCTTGTTGTAGTTTTCAATTGAAAGTTGCGAATCACGGAGAGAAATCTGGCTGTTGGCCCGTGTGTTGGCCGCGCTGGCAGAATCTAAAACCGCAACAACAGCACCGGCTCTCACCTTGTCACCTTTGCCAAAGTTCATAGAAACCACCTCGCCGGAGGCTTCTGCCGTAATGGTAGTTTCAAGTTTATATTCAAAAGTGCCGGGACCGTTGCAGGCTACATTGCCAACGAGTGCCGTTGCCATATCACCGGGTTTGATGGCGCCGGGATTTGCCACCTCAATGTCAACCGTTTTCACGCGCGCACCCTCGGCCGATATCAGGCTGCTGTTAGAAACGCGCGTAACCGTGCCCGTGAGCGAATAAAAGGCGCTGGTCAGCATGACCTGTGCCGAACTGCCGACATAGATTGAATCGGCCTCAGCTTCGTTAAACGGCAGACTGAGCAAGAGGGTATCCATATCCACAAGGTCAGCTATTTTGGTGCCGTTTCCTACCGAGTCACCCACTTTAACATAAGTGTTTGTAATCGTGCCGCTATATGTACTCTTCACATTCAGTTTTGCGAGTTCGTTCATCGTCTGGTTATAAGAAAGTTGGCTCTTTTCATAACTCAGTTGTGCTTTTTCAAGCGTATTTTCCAAATCGCTGGAGTCAATCTGATATAAGAGGTCACCCTTTTCTACAAAATCGCCTTCATTAAAAGTATCAGAAAGAATCTCACCCTTAACAAGCGATGTCACCTGATATTCGTTAATGGGCTTAATGGTTCCCGTGCCGCTGATGACAACCGAAATGTTGCCCCGGCTCACCTTCGTGGTTCTGATTGTTTCCGCCTTTTTTCCGGGTATAAGCACAAAGGCAAGAATTATCAGAACTACCAGCAAAAGCGCAACAGCAGACACAATAATTTTGTTCCGCTTTGAAAGCCCCTTAAATTTTTCTGTGCCGCTTTTGGCCAGTCCCTTCACTTTTTGGCCGCCGAGTGCGGCTTTTTTCTTTATGGTATCAAGTTGCAGTGCCATTTAATTCCCTCCATACATTTTTTACATTTTTATATTGTAGCACAAAGTTATGTCCATTTTATGAATAAAATACATTTTTTTCAAAAAATTTTAAAAAATTATCTCTTAAAAAAATTTTTTTAAAGATTTTTCATTTTTTGTTTGACAAATGATTATTTTTGTTGTATAATGAATAAGTCTTAACGGAGTGTGGCGCAGTTTGGTAGCGCGCTTGACTGGGGGTCAAGAGGTCGCAGGTTCAAATCCTGTCACCCCGACCATATCGAGTGTTCATAACGTGTATGAAGTTATGAACACTCGATTTTTTGTTTTTATGCCGTTTTAGTTGTTCTTAAGTATTCAACTTCAACGCCTTTTCTTGTGTTGACCTTTATCTTTTCAAAATTCTCCGGCATATCAAGCTCACCAATGAACTTGTAATGTATTATTACCGATTGAGTGCGGTTTAATCCCGTGCCTTCTACTGCGTGAACTTCGATTTTCTCGATTAGCTCCTGAAGAATCATCGGTGTAACTTCATTCATTTCAGCAAAGCTTCTGACACAAGACAGAAAATGCTCCTTGCCTTCACGAACTTCACTTATCTTTGCAAGCTGCTGATTCAGTTCAAGAATCTTCTTTTTAAGCTCATCACGCTCAACCTCGTATTTATGAGATAGTTCCATAAACCAAGCATCTGTAACCTTGCCGTTTACATTGTCCTCATAAACTCTTTCATAGAGCCTTGAAACCTCCTGACTTCTTGCAGTAGCTTTTGCAATGGATTGCTCAATGAGTTTTTGTTCTTTAACAATGTCCTTATTGACCTTTTCTTCCAAGAGATTTGCAAAGGCATCTTCATTTATTGTGACAATCTGTGCAAGCTTCTCAAGCTCGGCACGGACAATCATTTCAACAGAATCAGCTCGGATATAATGTGTGCTTTCACAAGTGCCTCTGTCTCCTTTGTAATTAGAACAACTAAAGAAATATGTAGTTTCTTTATTATGCCTGACATGATACCACATCTTACTTCCGCAATCTGCACAGAATAAAAGTCCTGTAAACATATTCTTTTCGCCGTTACCTGCTTTGGGTGGACGGCGTTTTGTTTGCTTCTTCACAAGCTCTTGCACGTGTTCAAACATTTCACGCTCAATAATGGGTTCGTGAACATCTTTGAAGATACACCAGCTTTCCTTTGGGTTGGGGATACGAGCTTTGTTCTTAAAATTCTTGGAATATGTCTTGAAGTTAATGACATCACCGCAGTATTCTTGTTGAGCAAGCATTTTTGCAATAGTGGTTTTACACCACTTATACGGATTGCTCTGCGTTTTCTTACCGCCTCTGCCAAGTCCTTTAGATTGCCAATATGCCATCGGTACAAGCACTTTGTTTTCCTGAAGGATTCGGGCAATGGTTTCATTGCCCTTACCCTCAATACACATTTTGAAAACACTTCTTACCACTTGTGCAGCTTCTTCATCGATAATCCAAAACTTCGGATTATCGGGAGATTTCATATACCCGTAAGGTGGTTGCGATAGTGGCTCGCCCGCATTACCTCTGATTCTGTGTGAGGAACGC
>JAZRUU010000175.1:0-2756 GCA_045652725.1 Clostridia bacterium
TTTCGGTTTATCAAAAAGAGGTTATAAAACAGTTAGATGTGAGCGTGCCGATGTTTATGTTTGGCTTTAAAGACCCCGATTGCGGTTATGACGGCAAGGCGCTTCTTAAAAAAGATATTGAACTTTCACTCATTTGTGAACTTTTGTTTGGTAAAACCAGCCTAATTTATACAGAACTTTATGAGGGCGGTCACATTCTGGGCGGCATGGAGGCTGAAACGGCCTGCGAAATTCATTATGGCTACACCTCGCTTGTCGGCGAGAGCCGTGACCCGCAAAAAGTGCGCGAAATTGTGCTCTCGGGCATTGAAAAAGCCAAAGAAACGGGTTTGCTTGCGGCTGATGTTGAGCGTGTTCGCCGTTCAATGGTGGGGCACTACATTAAGCAATTCAACAATTTAAACGCTGTGGCACACCAATATATGTCTCAAGTGTTTAATAACATTGATTTATTTGATTTTTCAGAGGTTATCAATGAAATTACCCTTGAAGATTTAAATGAGCGTCTGCGGAGTTATTTTGATGCTGAACGCTCGGTTTTATCGGTGATTATGCCGCAACAGAATTCATAAACGGGGGACTTTTTATGTCAAACACCATTGCTTTTCCCGGTCTCGGTGGTTTTCAGATAACGCTGAAACCGGCCTTTAGTTTTTTCGGCCTGTCAGTTCATTGGTATGGCGTGATTATTGCACTTGGCATTGTTCTGGCCTATCTTTTTGCTGTTAAAAAAGCAAAACAAAGAAACATCTCAAGCGACACGCTGACAGATATTTTGCTTTATGGCTTGCCCTCTGCAGTTATTTTTGCAAGGCTTTATTATGTTGTTTTCAGTTGGGCCGACTATCGCGATAATTTTTTAGATGTGTTTAAAATATGGGAGGGCGGCATTGCTATTTACGGTGCTGTGATTGGCGCCTGCCTTTCAACCTTCATTTATTGCCGCGTGAAAAAACTTTCAATCCCTAAGGTGTTTGATGTTGGCGCTTTCGGTCTTTTAATTGGCCAGATGATAGGTCGCTGGGGCAACTTTGTGAATGCCGAGGCGTTTGGAAGTGAAACACAAACGGCCCTGTTCAGAATGCATCTGGTTGACAAGGGCATTACGGTGCATCCCACATTTTTGTATGAATCTGTATGGAATTTTTTACTGTTTTTAGTGATTAACCTGTTTGAAAAACACCAGAAATTTGATGGAGAAGTGTTCCTTTGGTATCTTTCGGGTTATGGTCTGGGGCGCTTTTTCATTGAGGGAATGCGAGCAGACAGTTTGTGGCTCGGGCCTGTCAGAATTTCGCAAATACTGGCGGCAGTTTGTTTTGTGATAGGGCTTTTGCTTATCATATATTTCAGAATGAGAAAAAAATCTGCACAAAATGCAGAGTAGATACACAAGAAAAGTTTTAGGAGGTAGTTATGGCAGACAGCAAGTTACAAGAACTGTTCGGGAGTCATGTTTTTAATGATGAGGTAATGCGTGACCGCTTGCCGAAGGAAACATACCGTGAACTTAAAAATACAATTGAAAAGGGTGTGCCGCTGAGCCCGCAGGTGGCCGAGGTTGTTGCCAATGCAATGAAAAACTGGGCCATTGAGCACGGGGCAACGCACTACACCCATTGGTTTCAGCCGCTCAACGGCTTTACGGCAGAAAAGCACGATTCGTTTCTTGATTTTTCCGGCAGCGGCCAGGTGATTACGGCGTTTTCGGGCAAGGCGCTCATTAAAGGTGAGCCTGATGCTTCAAGTTTTCCCTCGGGCGGTTTGCGCGCAACCTTTGAAGCGCGTGGCTACACCGCGTGGGACTGTACATCGGCTGCCTTTTTAAAAGAAGATTCAAGCGGCTTAACCCTTTGTATTCCTACCGCTTTTTGCTCTTACAACGGTGAGGCGCTGGACAAAAAAACACCGCTTCTTCGTTCTGTTGAAGCGTTATCAAGACAGACAATCAGAATCCTTCGTTTGTTCGGCGATGCAAAAACCGAGCGTGTTCAGGTGAGTTGCGGCGCTGAGCAGGAATATTTTTTGGTTGATAAAAAAATGTGGAAACAGCGGCCTGACCTTGTGTTTGCCGGCAGAACTTTGCTTGGCGCCAAACCGCCTAAAACACAGGAGATGGATGACCACTATTTCGGCACTTTAAAAGAGCGCGTTTCGGCGTTCATGAAAGAACTTGACACAGCACTCTGGAAAGTGGGCGTTCCCTCAAAAACCAAGCATAACGAGGCCGCGCCTGCGCAACATGAACTTGCGCCTATTTTTGAAACGGTGAACATTGCCTGTGACCATAACCAGATAACAATGGAACTGATGAAGAAAATTGCTGACCATCACGGTATGGTTTGTCTGCTTCACGAAAAGCCGTTTGCCGGTCTTAACGGTTCGGGTAAGCATAACAACTGGTCAATCAGCACAGATGCCGGTGTGAACCTGTTAAACCCCGGTAAAACCCCGGGTGAAAATGCACAGTTTTTGCTTATTTTATGCGCCATCATCAGCGCTATTGATAACCACGCGGAACTCCTTCGTGCTTCGGCGGCCAACGCCGGTAACGATTACCGACTGGGCGCTTTAGAGGCGCCGCCGGCGATTGTTTCTATCTTTTTAGGTGATGAACTTACAGAAATTTTAGAGCAGGTTGAAAAGGGTGAACATCACCTTTCAAAATCGGGTGGCGTGCTTGATACCGGCGTTCCCACGCTTCCGAATTTATCTTTGGATTCAACTGACAGAAACAGAACATCTCCCTTTGCCTT
>JAZRUU010000176.1:0-5436 GCA_045652725.1 Clostridia bacterium
GCACCGCTGATTTGCGAAATACCCACCTCTAATGCACGCTTTCTCACGGCTTCTGATTCTCTGGTTGAAATAATCATACCGGTGTAAGGCACAGCCATGCGGATGCAGGCAATAATTTTTGTAAAGATTTCATCTGAAATGCCGTTGTCAAATGCATCGGGGTCAATATCATCAGCGCGTTTTAAGCGCGGCACGCTGATGGTGTGCGGCCCAACGCCGTGCACCGCCTCTAAATGTTCAGCGTGCATCAAAAGCCCGGCAAATTCATATTTATACAGTTCCAGGCCAAATAAAACGCCAAGGCCCACATCGTCAATGCCGCCATCCATGGCTCTGTCCATCGCCTCGGTGTGATATGCATAGTTATGTTTAGGGCCGGTGGGATGCAGATATTCATAACTCTCTTTATGATAGGTCTCCTGAAAAAGAATGTAAGTGCCGATGCCCGCCTCTTTGAGTTTGCGGTAATTTTCAACGGTGGTTGCCGCTATGTTCACATTCACACGGCGGATGTCGCCATTTTTATGATGAACGCCGTAAATGGTTTTAATGCACTCTAAAATATATTCAATGGGGTTGTTTACCGGGTCTTCGCCGGCTTCAATAGCAAGGCGCTTGTGCCCCATATCCTGCAGGGCAATAACCTCGGCGCGCACCTCATCCTGCGTGAGTTTTTTTCGCGGTATGGTTGTGTTCTTCGCGTGGTAGGGGCAGTAAAGACAGCCGTTCACGCAGTAATTGGACAAATAAAGCGGCGCAAACATAACAATGCGGTTGCCGTAAAATGCCTGCTTTATTTCTTCTGCAATGGCATACATTTTCTCAATTTTCTCAGGAATTTCACACGCGAGCAACACGGAGGCCTCACGGTGGGTAAGACCCGAACAGGTGTAGCCCACCTCTGTTTTCTGCGGGCGTGCCTTTTCGAGCAGGCTGTCAATCAATTCTTCATTATTTTTGTTCGCTTCGGCATAGGCCAGAGTATCTAAAATTTCCTCGTGGCTGATAAATTCCTCTGCCTTTCGCGATTTTGGGTTATAGGCTGCCATATACATCTTCCTTTCTATGAAAAAAGCCACACTCCCCCATACAGAAGAATGTGGCGTGGTCTCTGTCCACAATCCGCATCTTTCGCCTTAACCTAAGTTTCGGCGTCAGGGGGATTTTATTTTATTATGCTTTTGAGTAAGCCGCTTTGGCCGTAATGCCGCTGAGTTTACCCAGCGCACCGGTCAGGGCGTTAATGGCATCTTGCGGAGCATCAATGGCAACGCTGATGATGTTGATGTTTTTTGCCTTATAGGGAATGCCCATCCGGCCGATGATATAGGCGCTGTATTCGTGCAACAGTTCATTTAAACGGCCTACAGACGCTACATCTTCAACCACAATGCTGATGACTGCCACTCTCGTTTCCATCCGGCTCACCTCTTAATTACAGTATAGCATAAATCGCCTGTTTTAGCAAGCACTTTCCGCCATAAAAACAAGCCCTGCACAAGGCACAAAAAGCGCCTCTAAATTCTGCTCAAAAACGCCGCCGGCTACCTCTTCACCCAGGCAATTAAGCACCCGATATGAAAAGCCGGCCAGATTCTTAAATATCAGTTCTTCACCGCCCGTACCGTTTACGGCAATGACTTCTTTCTCGTCTGCGCGGCATATCACAGCATCATTATAGGCCACCGTCACGGTTTTTTCTCCGCTTCGTGAAGATGCGGTGCTGTAGCAACCCTCTGAGGCTTTTGCCGTCAGTTTGCCTGAAAGAAGCGTTTCACGGTTCTGCTTCCAGAAGTCAAGATAAAAGGCGAGCATTTTTTTATGCGCCTCACTTAAGTTTGCCATTTTCATAGAAATTTGCGGCACTGCAAAAAGTGCGCTCACAAGCTGCAAGGCCGCCGCCTCTGCCGGGGCGTTATAATCCCACATCAACATATCGGAATGCACCGCCGTTTTACCGGAGGTAAGGCGCAAATTCACAATCTCATTGCGATTGGTCAAAGAACTTCCCGGGCAATCCATCACGCGGAGCATATTGCCGTATTTTCGAATAGCAGGCCCAACATAAGATTGGCGGAACTCAAGCAGAACATCCGGTTTAATGGCCCGCAGCGTTGCAACGGTCTCTGTCATCAAAGCATCAACTGCATCTTCTAAAGATTCAATATCGCGACGCGCGTCAGGCTCTGCCGACTTGCCGCGCAGCACAAAGGCATCAATAAAATCAAGCTTTAAACCGTCTAAATCCCACTCTGTCAGCGCATTGGCGTAAAGTTCAATGAGAAAACGGCGCACTTCCGGGTAGCGCGGGTCTAACCCCCAAAAATTCTTTCCGTTGCCAACCTCATCTAAAAACATGGTTTTAAAACGCTCATAGTTTTTGCTGTAGAGCCCAACATAGGGCATAGAATACCAGAGCATCACCTTCATACCGGTTTCGTGAAGGCGGCTTATGAACTGCTTCATATCAGAAATTTTGCTCCCGGCAACCTCCCAGTCGCCGCAATGGCTGTAACCGCGGTTGTTATCATCGGTCTGCCAGCCGTCATCAATAATCACAACATCCATCCCCAGCGGCTTTGCAAGGGAACATTCTCTCACAATATCGTCTGCATCAAGGTTCTGGTGATAACTGTACCAAAGCGAGTTTACGGGCAGTTTTGCCGCCTCCGGCACAGGTGCCGGCGTGTAGCCGCAATCCGTTTCCCACCAATTGACGGCATCATACACGCTGTCATAATAAGGCACATCGCGCAGGTCAATTCGCACCACCGCGCGGTAAGATGATAAGGGTGCCACCGCCTGACTGAAAAAGGTCACGCGGCAATCAATGCAGGCATCTTCTTCGCAAACCCCAGTCGCAATGGCGATGGGATTTTTTGCATCTGACACAGCAATTGCCATTCTGTTTCTACCCGATTTTGTCAGGCAGGTATGCAAAGGCATCCAGTTTGAAAGGCGTGAAGAAGTTGTCCGCCGGCTCCAGTTCATGCCGAGCCCTCTGCCATTTCGAATATCAGGGCTCCAGATAGAATAGCAATCACCTAAAGGTATCTTCCACTCCACCGTAAATTTTTCAGGCACAACTTTTTCTGCCTGCTCCATTGTCACATCCAGATATAAAACGCCCTCTTGCCCTGTTCGTTTCGTCAGGCTGACCGTGGCGTTGTCTGCTGTTTTCACCGTAAAAATCATGACTTACTCCTTATCTGATTCGCTTTGAATCACTTGATCAAGCCGTTTTTCACAAAAATCTAAAAATTGTTGCCAGAGACCGGCATCAACAAAGGGATTCTCACCCGTTTTGCCGAGTAATTTTGCCTTATTCTCCGTGTCATTATTCCATGTGTGGTTACCAAGAAACACATCTACCCTCTCTTGCCGCAAACGATGAACAGAGCGTCTGTAATCTTCGCGGCAACCATCATAATCAAAAGCACCGGCCTTTAAGGTGTTGGCACCCGCGCCGCCAAACATACCCACGCGATAGGTTTTGCCATCTTCTTCAGTTTCAAAGAAGAGAGATACCGTGCCGCGTGTGTGGCCCGGCGTTTCTAAAAAGTGCACGGTGGTGTTCCCCAAACTCAGCACATCGCCCTCTTTCACGGTCAGGTCAGCATCAAAATAGCGTTTCGCCATTTCGGCATCTTTTTCGCCAATCACATTTTTTGCTCCCGAAAGTTTGGCAAGAGGTCGGCTCCCCTCTGTGTGATCCCAATGCCAATGGGTGTTAATGATATACTTAACATCACGGGGCGAAAATCCAAGTTGATAAATAGAATCAATCAGCAAATACAGCGTGTTTCCATAACCCGTGTCAATCAGAATCAATCCGTCACCTGTATCAATCAGGTGTGATGAAGCCTGATAAGTGCCGACAAAATACACATTGCCAATCAGTTTAAAGGGTGCTATGTAGCCGTCCCACGGGGTTTCTGTTTTTCTTCTTGCAAACATCTTCTTCCCCTCTTTCAAAGGTTTTATGCTTCCAGTTTACGCAATACCTCGTCGCCGACCATCGCGGTTGTGGCTGTGCCACCTAAGTCTTTCGGCAGAACCTTTTTCTCCAAAAGCATTTCTTCAATAATGGCGAGCAGTTTTTTGCCCCACGCCTCGTGACCGAAAAAGTCAAGCATTTGCGAAGCCGACCATACTGTTGCCAGAGGATTGGCAATGCCTTTACCGGCAATATCCGGTGCGGAGCCGTGAATGGGTTCAAACATAGAGGGAAACTCTCTCTCGGGGTTCAGGTTCGCACCTGCGGCAAGACCCATGCCGCCGGCAATGGCCGCACCCAGATCTGTTAAAATATCACCAAACAGATTGGAGGTAACAACAATTTCAAATCGTTTCGGGTCTTTCACCATAAACATACTTGCCGCATCTACGAGGTAAGAATAGGTTTTAACATCTGGGTATTCCTGCGAAAGCTCGTTAAAAATCTGATCCCAGAAGACCATTGAATAATTAAGGGCATTCCCCTTGCTGATGCTGGTGAGCGACTTTTTCTCCGCGCGCGCCAGTTCAAAGGCGTAACGAATCACGCGCTCACAGCCCTTACGGGAGAAGACGCCATCCTGAATCACAACTTCATTGGGTTTACCACGATACAGCCAACTGCCGCTGCCTGCATATTCACCTTCGGAGTTTTCGCGAACAAAGGTCATATTCACATCTTCTACTGAAACATCTTTAAGTGGACAAGGGGCTCCCTTAAGCAATTTTACAGGGCGCAGGTTGATGTATTGGTCAAAACTCTTACGAATAATGAGAAGCAAATCCCAAAGGGAGATGTGGTCAGGCACACCGGGTGCACCAACTGCACCTAAAAAGATGGCGTCAAATTCTTTTAGCTTTTCAATGCCATCTTCATCCATCATATGACCGGTTTCTTTATAAAACTCACAACCCCAGGGGAAGTGGGTAAACTCAAATGTAAAGCTACCGTCTAACGCCGCTACCTTTTCTAAAACGCGAATGCCTTCACGAATCACCTCTGGGCCGATTCCATCTCCGGCAATAACTGCAATTTTATGGGTTTGCATAAAAACACATCCTTTCTCTTTTATTAGTATAACACAAACAAAAGCATTTGTAAAACAAAATATGGCACGCGTTTTTCTTTCCATAATTATGAAATCTATAATAACTCTACCATTTACTTACCTATGCCATACTGTTCCTATTCTTACTATAGAAAAAGAAAAAAACGCATCCGACCGAAGTCAGATGCGTTTTAGTTCGTTTGTTAATTAGAGAGTCGGAGAAGGAGAACCAGCTTCTGTTAATGCAATCAGACCGCTATGAACGGTAACTGCACCGGTGGTCTTGTCATAAGACCAATCAACAGCTGCGAGGTTTTCGCTAACTCTGATTTCACGAACTTCTAATTCGGGTTTGATATATTCTTTCATGTTAGCGCCTCCTTAATTCAAA